>NZ_FPIX01000009.1:33322-172336 GCF_900119205.1 Pseudomonas sp. NFACC16-2
CGGAACGCGGAGCGTCCCTGGCGGCATTCCCACGCAGGAGCGTGGGAACGATCGAACCGCCAATCCTCTGTGGGAGCGAGCTTGCTCGCACACAGGTGCAGTCGTCCTTATTCGCCGATAGCTGCCTTGTAGCCTGCCGCATCAAGCAACTTGCCCACCTCCGCCTTGTCACTTGGCTGGAGCTTGAAGATCCAGGCGCCGTACGGATCGGAGTTCAGCAGCTCAGGCGAGCCGCTCAGCTCTTCGTTGACCGCTATCACTTCACCTGCAATTGGGGAATAGATATCGGAAGCAGCTTTGACCGACTCGACCACACCGGCCTGGTCACCTGCGCCAAAGACCTTACCGACTTCAGTCAGCTCGACAAATACCACATCGCCCAGGGCTTCCTGCGCATGATCGCTGATGCCCACGGTGACGGTACCGTCAGCTTCCAGGCGTGCCCACTCATGGCTTTCGGCAAAACGCAGTTCGGCAGGGATATCACTCATATTCTGTGTCCTCAATAGAAAGTATCAGCGGCCAGCGGCCCGCCGTAAAAGGTTAGATCAGGGTTTTGCCATGGCGGACGAAGGTCGGTTTGACCACCCGTACCGGATACCATTTGCCGCGAATTTCTACCTCGGCACGGTCGGCGGTTGCCATCGGAACACGTGCCAGAGCGATCGACTTGCTAAGCGTAGGAGAAAAACTACCACTGGTGATCTCCCCTTCGCCAACATTGGCGATGCGAACCACCTGATGAGCGCGTAAAACACCCCGCTCTTCCAGCACCAGCCCGACCAGCTTGTGCTGCACACCGCTGGCAAGCTCGGCTTCCAGCGCACTGCGCCCGATGAACGGACGGCTCGCCGGTTCCCAGGCGATGCTCCAGGCCATGTTCGAGGCCAGGGGCGAAACGTCTTGATTGATGTCCTGGCCGTAGAGGTTCATGCCGGCCTCCAGGCGCAAGGTGTCGCGGGCGCCGAGGCCAATGGGCGAAATGCCAGCGCCGACCAGGTCGTTGAAGAAACTCGGGGCCTCCTGGGCAGGCAAGACGATTTCCAGGCCATCCTCGCCGGTGTAGCCGGTCCGGGCGATGAACCATTCGCCGTCGGCGCGGCCTTCGAAAGGCTTGAGTTGCTGGATGATTTGCCCACGCGGTTGCGTCACCAGTTCGGCAATCTTCTGCCGGGCCTGGGGGCCCTGGATCGCCAGCATCGCCAGTTCGGGGCGCTCATGCAACTGCACGTCGTAGCCACCGAGCTGTGCCTGCATCCAGGCCAGATCCTGATCGCGAGTCGAGGCGTTGAAGACCAACCGATAACCGTCCTCGACACGGTAGATAATCATGTCGTCGACGATGCCGCCGCGCTCATTGAGCATCGCGCTGTACAGGGCACTGCCTGTGTCCTGCAAACGATCGACGTCATTGGCCAGCAAGCGCTGCAGCCAAACCTTGGCCTGGGGGCCGGCGACATCGATCACGGTCATGTGGGATACATCGAACACTCCGCAGTCGCGACGCACCTGATGGTGTTCTTCGACTTGCGAGCCGTAATGCAAAGGCATATCCCAACCGCCAAAATCGACCATCTTCGCGCCGAGGGCGAGATGAAGGTCATACAGAGGCGTACGCTGTCCCATGGGTTTCTCCTTCCGGGCTTGGCGAAGGTGCGGACGGGCACTGCATAGCGCGAACATCTGAAAAAAGGAGTTTTCTGACGTTCTCAGTTGCCCGGTCCGACAGACGGACCGCACCGAATGCCGCGCATTGTAGCCGCATGAGGTGGGACTGGCACCTAGCTGTTTCGATGGGCCGAACGTCGTATCAATCCGATGACTGGCAACAACCCCACCAGTACCAACGTCAGCGCCGGCAGCGCGGCCCGGGCCCACTCCCCTTCGCTGGTCATCTCGAAGATCCGCACCGCCAGCGTGTCCCAGCCGAACGGACGCATCAGCAGCGTCGCAGGCATTTCCTTGAGCACGTCGACGAACACCAGCAACGCCGCGCTCAAAGTGCCGGGTAACAGCAAGGGCAGATACACTTTGAAAAACAGTCGTGGCCCGCTGACCCCAAGGCTGCGTGCAGCCTCGGGCAAAGACGGACGAATGCGCGCCAGGCTGCTCTCCAACGGACCGTAGGCCACCGCCAAAAAGCGCACCAGATACGCCAGCAACAGCGCCGACAGGCTACCCAGCAACAACGGTTTGCCTGCCCCTCCGAGCCAGGTCGACAGCGGGATGACCAACTCACGGTCCAGGTAGCTGAATGCAAGCATGATCGACACCGCGAGCACCGAACCGGGCAAGGCATAGCCCAGGTTCGCCAGGCCGACGCCGGCACGAATCGGACGGGTTGGCGCCAGCCGTCGGGCGAACGCCAGCAGCAAGGCCACGCAAACGGTGATCAGCGCGGCCAGGCCGCCCAGGTAGAGGGTGTGGACGATCAGCCCGGCATAACGTTCGTCCAGGTCGAAACGACCGCGTTGCCAGAACCACACCACCAATTGCAGCACCGGAATGACAAAGGCACAGGCGAACACCAGGAAACACCAACTGCTGGCTGCCGCGGCCTTCAGACCGCGCAACGTATACAAAGCCTTGGCTCGGGGACGTTCGTTACTGGCCCGGTGGGCACCACGAGCCCGGCGCTCGCCGTAGACCACCAGCATCACCGCCAGCAACAGCAGGCTGGCCAGTTGCGCAGCACTGGAGAGGCTGAAGAAGCCATACCAAGTCTTGTAGATCGCGGTGGTAAAGGTGTCGAAGTTGAACACCGACACCGCGCCAAAATCCGCCAGGGTTTCCATCAGCGCCAACGCCACGCCCGCACCGATGGCCGGCCGGGCCATCGGCAGCGCCACGCGCCAGAAAGCCTGCCACGGCGACTGCCCGAGCACCCGCGCCGCTTCCATCAAGCCCTTGCCCTGGGCCAGGAATGCACTGCGCGCCAGCAGATAGACGTAAGGGTAAAAGACCAGCACCAGCACCAGGATCACCCCACCGGTGGAACGGACCCGGGGCAGGCGCAGGCCGCTGCCGAACCATTCGCGCATGAGCGTCTGTACGGGGCCGGCAAAGTCCAGCAGGCCAACGAAGACAAACGCCAACACGTAGGCCGGTATCGCAAACGGCAGCATCAACGCCCAGTCGAGCCAGCGTCGCCCGGGGAACTCACACAGGCTGGTGAGCCAGGCGAGACTGACACCCAGCAACGTCACCCCGACACCCACGCCAAGGATCAACGTGAGGGTGTTGCCCAACAAGCGCGGCATTTGCGTATCCCACAGGTGGGACCAGATCTGTTGGTCGATGCTCTGCCAGGACAACAGCAAGACGCTAAGGGGCAGCAGGACCAGCGCGGCAATGGCGAAGACCAGGGGATACCAGCGGCGTTGGACGGGGTGGGCCAAGGGGAGCTCTCGTTTAAATGATGATGCCCGCGCATTGGCGCGGGCACCTATTCTATAACCCGCCGCATGAAAACCTGTGGCGAGGGGATTTATCCCCGCTGGGTTGCGAAGCGACCCTCCAATCAGAGCACGCGGCGTGTCAGACGGATTGAATTGTCTGTCATTGGGCTTGCTCCGCAAGCCAGCGGGGATAAATCCCCTCGCCACAGGGAATAGTGTCTGACTTGGGGCTAATTTCAGCCACAGGGAATAGCGTCTGACTTGGGTTAATTCCAGCCCACAGCGTATAGCGTCTGACCTGGGTTAATTCCAGCCCACAGCGTATAGCGTCTGACCTGGGTTAATTCCAGCCAGCGCGATCCATCATGCGAATGGCTTCGGCCTGGCGTTTACCCGCGACTTCCACTGGCAGGGTATCGGCCTTGAACTTGCCCCAGGCCGCCACTTCCTTGGACGGCTCCACCTGCGGGTTAGCCGGGAATTCCTGGTTCACGTCGGCGAAGATGCTTTGCGCTTGCGGCGTGGTCATCCACTCCACCAGCTTCTTCGCGGCGTCCGGATGCGGTGCATGCTTGGTCAAGCCAATCCCCGAGAGGTTGATGTGCACCCCACGGTCGGCCTGGTTCGGCCAGAACAGCTTCACCTTCAGGTCCGGCTTCTGCTGGTGCAGGCGGCCATAGTAGTAGGTATTGACGATGCCGACGTCGCACTGCCCGGCGTTGATTGCCTCAAGCAGCGCGGTGTCATCGGAGAAGACGTCGGTGGACAGGTTCCGGACCCAGCCCTTGAGGATCTCCTCGGTTTTTTCCGCACCGTGGGTTTCGATCAGGGTGGCGGTCAGCGACTGGTTATAGACCTTCTTCGACGTGCGCAGGCACAGGCGGCCTTCCCATTCGTCACCCGCCAAGGCCTCGTAGGTGCTCAGCTCAGCGGGTTTGACCCGGTCGGTGGAGTAGACGATGGTCCGCGCCCGCAGGCTCAAGCCGGTCCAGGCGTGGGAAGAAGCGCGGTATTGAGACGGGATGTTGGCGTCGATCACCGGTGAGGTGAACGGCTGGAGGATGCCCATCTGCTCGGCCTGCCAGAGGTTGCCGGCGTCGACGGTGAGCAGCAGGTCGGCGGTGGCGTTCTCGCCCTCGGCCTTGATCCGCTGCATCAGCGGCGCTTCCTTGTCGGTGATGAACTTCACCGACACACCGGTCTTCTTGGTGTAGGCGTCGAAGACCGGTTTGATCAGCTCATCGATGCGCGAAGAGTAGACCACCACCTCATCGGCGGCCTGGGCGGCAGTGGCACCGATCAAGGTCAAGGCGAGGGCGGACAGCAGGCGCTTGGGTGCCGACATGGGGGCAGTCTCTCGAGTATGAAGTGCGCAAATGATAAGGACTCACATTTGGCTTCTCAATCGAACAGTGGGTGGACACATTTCCAAATGTTGCACAGGTGGGTTCTCAAGGTGACTGTCCCGGCCTCATCGCGAGCAAGTTCGCTCCCACAGGTTCTGCAGGTCAATGTGAGAGCGAGCTTGCTCGCGATGGGGCCATGAGCCCAACGGACCTCTCAGGCCTTGGCCAGATCCGGCAAATCCCCAATCAACCCCAGCGCCTCGCGCACGAACAACGCCTTGGCCTCAGGCATGCGGTCTACCAGCTTCAGCCCGGTGTTACGCAACCAGCGCACCGGCAATGGATCGGCCTGGAACAACCGCTCGAAACCTTCCATCGCCGCCATCAACGCCAAGTTATGGGGCATGCGTCGCCGCTCGTAGCGGCTCAGCACCTTCACATCCGCCAATCGTTCGCCACGCCCGGCCGCCTGCAACAGCACTTCGGCCAGCACGGCGGCGTCGAGGAAGCCCAGGTTCACGCCCTGCCCGGCCAACGGATGAATGGTATGGGCCGCGTCGCCGATCAACGCCAGCCCTTCGGCCACATAGCGCTTGGCATGTCGTTGGCGCAGCGGCACGCACAGGCGCGGGTCGGCACTCAGTACCGTACCGAGCTGGCCTTCGAAGGCTCGTTCCAGTTCGCTGCAGAATTCAGTTTCATCGAGCGCCATCAAGCGCTGCGCTTCACCGGGGGTGGTGGACCAGACGATCGAGCACCAATCGTGCTGACCGTCACGCTCAAGTGGCAGGAACGCCAGCGGACCGTTGTCGGTGAAACGCTGCCAGGCCGTCATTCGATGCGGCCGGGCGCTGCGCACGCTGGTGACGATGGCGTGGTGCAGGTAATCCCATTCGCGTGTGACAACGCCGGTCAGGCGGCGCACTGCGGAATTCGCGCCGTCAGCCGCGATGACCAGGGGCGCCCGCAACGTGCGGCCATCGGCCAAGGTCAGCAGCCAGTCGTCACCGGAACGACGCATCTGCTCCAGCCGGGCGTTGGCCAGCAGGCCCAGGTCGCAGTCATGCAGTCGATCCAGCAAGGCGTCCTGCACAACGCGGTTTTCAACGATGTGCCCAAGCGCCTCGGCGTGCAGGCTGGCGGCCGAGAAATGGATCTGTCCGGTGCCGCTGCCGTCCCAGACGTGCATGTCGGTATAGGGGCTGGCGCGTCGGGCGGTGATGCCGTCCCAGACGCCCAGGCGATCGAGGATCCGCTGGCTGGCCGTCGACAAGGCACTGACTCGGGGCTCGAACGCGGCCTGGGGATCGAAGGGTTTGACGCTCATCGGGCTGCCGTCGAGCAGCAGCACTTGCAGGCCACTGCCCTGCAACGCCAGCGCCAGGGCGCTGCCGACCATACCGGCACCGACAATCAGCAGATCTGCACGCAATTCCATGCTCTAAGCCTGTTTTGCTGGCGACATCGGTCGCCCATGAAAAGAAATGACAGCCCCGGCCTCAAGCATCGGGACGCGTCCCCAGCCCCATGGCCTGACGGGCGAACCAGCGCTTGGCCGGCGGCAGCAAGTCGAGGCCCAACAGGCCGAGGTTACGGCCCAGGGACACCAACGGCAGGTTGCTGGCGAACAGCCGCGTGACTTGGTCGGAGAAGCCCACGGTCAGGACCTGATCCATTCGCTGGCGCTCGCGATAGGCTTGCAACACGGCAAAATCCCCTGGCTCGCTTTCACTGTCGAGCAGGGCATCGGCAAGGGCCTGGGCATCGCGCAGGGACAAGTTGAACCCCTGCCCGGCAATCGGGTGCAAGCTGTGGGCGGCGTTGCCCAGGATCGCCAGGTGCGGACGGACCTGTTCTTCGGCCTCCACCAGCGCCAGCGGGTACAGATGTCGCACGCCCACCTGTTTCAGGGTGCCCAGGCGATAGCCGAACACGCCCTGCAATTCGCTGAGGAAACTGCGCTCGTCGAGGGCCGCCAGCCGTTTTGCATCCATGCCCTGGCGGGTCCAGACCAGCGCGCAACGATTCTCCGGCAGCGGCAACAAGGCCATCGGGCCGTCATCGGTGAAACGTTCGAAGGCCATGCCATTGTGGGCTTCGCTGGGGGTGATGTTGGCGATCAAGGCGCTCTGGTCGTAGGGTCGACTGCGCACGCCGATACCCAACTGCTCACGCAGGCCGGAGCGGCCGCCATCGGCCAGTACGGCAAGGTCGCATTCCAGGGTGGTTTCATCGTCGAGGGTCAGGCGATAACCGCCGACCAGAGGTTCCATGCCGGTGACCTGCGCCGGGCAGCGCCAACTGACCACCTCAGGGTCCAGGCCTTGCCACAGGCACTGGCCGAGCCAGGCGTTTTCCACCACGTAGCCCAGCGCCGGCACGCCCTCCTCCATAGCCGACAGACGCGCGGTGGAAAACCGCCCACGGTCGGATACATGGATCTGTTTGATCGGTTCGGCGCGGCGGGAAATCTCCTGCCAGACACCCAAGCGTTGATAAATCTGCCGGGCACCGTAGGACAATGCCGAGGACCGGGCGTCGTAGCTCGGCTGCCAGGCGTTGCCGGGAGCGAAGGGCTCGATCAGCATGATCTTCCAGCCCCGGGCCTTGGCACCGGCCTGCAGGGCCAGCGCCAGGCTCGCGCCGACCAGGCCGCCGCCGACGATCGCCAGATTGACCCGGCTCATGCCGCTTGCGTCCGGGCAGCGGCCATCAGGGCCTCGATGTCGGCGACCGTCTTCGGTACGCCGTGGCTCAGGATTTCACAACCGGTTCTGGTCACTACCACGTCATCCTCGATACGCACGCCAATGCCGCGCCATTTTTTCGCTACGCTGCGGTTGTTCGGGCTGATGTAGATGCCCGGCTCCACCGTCAGCGTCATGCCGACCTCAAGCACCCGCCACTCACCACCAACGCGGTATTCACCCACGTCATGCACGTCCATGCCCAGCCAGTGGCCAGCGCGATGCATGTAGAACGCCCGGTAGGCTTCGCTGGCGATCAACGCATCCACCTCACCCTCCAGCAGCCCAAGGCGCACCAGCCCCTCTGTAATCACCCGCACCGTCGCTTCGTGGGCCTGGTTCCAGTGTTTGTCCGGCGCGATCTGGGCAAATGCGGCTTCCTGGGCAGCCAGCACCACTTCGTAGATCGCCTTCTGCTCGGGTGAAAACTTGCCACTGACCGGCCAGGTTCGGGTGATATCGCTGGCGTAGCAGTCGATTTCACAACCGGCGTCGATCAGCACCAGATCGCCGTCCTTGAGCAGCGCGTCGTTCTGCTGGTAGTGCAGGATGCAGCTGTTGCGCCCCGCCGCGACGATCGAGCCATAGGCCGGCATTTTTGCCCCGCCCTTGCGAAACTCATAGTCCAGCTCGGCTTCCAGGCTGAACTCATGCAGCCCCGGACGCGCCGCCTGCATCGCCCGAATGTGCGCCTGGGCGGAAATCCGCGCCGCTTCGCGCATCACTTTCACTTCTGCCGCCGATTTATACAGGCGCATGTCATGCAGCAAGTGATCCAGGGCAACGAATTCGTTCGGCGGCTGGGCGCCGAGGTGGGCCTTGGAGCGAATCACGTTGATCCACTCCATCAGGTGCCGGTCGAATTCCGGGTTGCTGCCCATGGCCGAATACACCCGGTCGCGGCCTTCGATCAGGCCCGGCAGGATGTCGTCGATATCGGTGATGGGAAACGCGTCGTCGGCGCCGTAGTCACGGATCGCCCCTTCCTGGCCGGCGCGCAGGCCATCCCACAACTCACGTTCGGCGTTGCGCTCGCGGCAAAAGAGGATGTATTCGCCATGGGCGCGGCCCGGCATCAGCACCAGCACCGCTTGCGGCTCGGGAAAGCCGCTGAGGTATTGGAAGTCGCTGTCCTGGCGGTAGACGTGCTCGACGTCGCGGTTGCGGATCGCAACGGCGGCGGCGGGCAGGATTGCGATGCTGTTGGGTTCCATCTGCGCCATCAGGGCCTTGCGGCGACGGCTGTATTCCGATTTCGGGATATGAATCATGGGCAGACGGTGTTCCCTCTAAAAATTAATGCAAGGACGGCTTGGCCGCCGCTGCATCGGTTTTCTTGGTCTCGGTGAACAGCAGCAATGGCGCGACCCGCAGGTACTCCATCACTTCCATGTAGTCGCTTTCACCGTCATCGGATTCTTCCAGGGCATCCTGGACCTGGGAGATCGCGGCCAAGTCCTGCAACACTTCCTTGGCCTCTTCGCTCAAGGCGTATTCGCGGCGGGTCAGGCCGAAGCCGGCGAGGAAGCCCTGGCACCACTGGCCCAGCGCCGCGGCGCGTTCAGCCAGGGGGGCGTCGTCAGTGGGCAGCAGCAGGACGACGGTCATGTCGTCACTGGTCAGCTCGCCCTTGACCATTTCCTGCAGGCCGATCAGCGCGTTGCGGACGTTGTCCGCCGGCTCGCCTTCCAGCAGTTCTGCGGCGTCGGCCAACCAGCCGTCGGCATCGAACCCGGCGCCGGCGCAACTGCGACCGAGCAGCAGGCCATGCAGTTCGGCAGGCGAGACAGGATGACCGCTGGTGCTCAGCAGGGTGGCGAATGCTTGATACGGGGAATTCTGAATGGGCATGGGCAGCTAGGCGCCAGACGGCGCTATGTCTAGAATGGAGGCCTTGTATCCTACATCGACAGACTCGCCAAGACTATCAGAGGCTGTGCGACTCATACCCTCCATCAGACACAATCTTCAGTGGACACAATGGAAGACACCGACCTGCAAGCGCTGATGGCCAGACTCGAACTGCTAATTGACCGGGTCGAGCAACTTAAGAGCCAAAACGGACTCCTATTAGCTCAGGAAAAAACCTGGCGCGAGGAACGCGCGCACCTCATTGAAAAAAACGAAATCGCCCGGCGTAAGGTCGAATCGATGATTTCGCGCCTCAAGGCCCTGGAGCAAGACTCATGAGTTCAAGCAATAGCGTTACCGTGCAGATCCTCGACAAAGAATATTCGATCATCTGCCCCCAGGAAGAGCGTAGCAACCTGGTGAGCGCCGCCCGTTACCTGGATGGCAAGATGCGCGAGATCCGCAGCAGCGGCAAAGTCATCGGCGCCGACCGCATCGCCGTAATGGCTGCCTTGAACATCACCCACGACCTGCTGCATCGCCAGGATACGCCGGACCTGCAGGTCAGCGGCTCGACCCGTGAACAGGTGCGCGACCTGCTCGACCGGGTGGATCTGGTGCTCGCCACCGATCCGGATGTCAGCAAGGGCTGATTCGCGAGGCTGCCTGGGGTATACTCGCATCACTCCCTGGGGTGCTTGCCAGTTGGTGATGTCCCTGAGCCGATACGCACAACCACGGGGGTTGCACGTTGGGGCCGGTGTGCATGTCCGCTTGACGGAAAGCCTTAACGCCCCCTGCAACTTCCACCTTGAACTTTCGGGTTCAAGGGCTAAGCCGACAGCGGTTCATCCGGGGAGCCTGACTCCTGACAATGCCAGTCCATATGGACTGGCATTGTCGTTTCTGGCGCAGGCATTTCTGAGCAGCCTGTTTTGCGGTTACGCTGTGGCATCGCCACTGCGTGAAGCACTGATATGACCGAACCTGCGCTGCTGCCCCGCCCGCAACTTCGACGCCTGCTGCGCCAGGCCCGTCGCGCCCTGACGCCCGCCCAGCAACGGCAAGCCGCCCACGGGCTGTACAAGCAACTGGCCCAGCATCCGCTGTTTCGCCGTGCGCAGCACATCGCCCTCTACCTGCCCAACGACGGCGAGATCGATCCGCGCCTGCTGCTGCGCGAAGCCCAACGCCGGGGCAAGGCCACTTACCTGCCCGTGCTCAGCCCATGGCCGCGGACCAAGATGGTGTTCCAGCGCATCCACCCCGGCGAAAAAATGCAGCCCAACCGGTTTCGTATTCCTGAGCCGCGCAAGAACATCGCCCGGCAACGCAAGGCCTGGACGCTGGACCTGGTGTTGCTGCCATTGGTGGGGTTTGACGATGCGGGTGGTCGACTGGGCATGGGCGGCGGTTTTTATGACCGCAGCCTGGCGTATCTGGCGCGACGCAAGCAGTGGCGCAAGCCGACGCTATTGGGGCTGGCCCATGAATGCCAGAAAGTCGAACGATTGGCGCAGGCAAGCTGGGACGTACCGCTGCAGGGAACGGTCAGCGACAGGCATTGGTATATCGCGGGGTAGACGCCGCGATCATCTGCGGCGCCAGGAAAGCAGATTCAGCGTTTGAACGATGCCGCGGGCTGGGTGATTTCCACCGGCGCGTCGGTCTTGTTGGCCCACAGGCTTTGGGCGTAACCCGTGGTCACGACACCCAGACCGAACAGAATGACCAGGATCCACAACAAATCCGGTTTGCGTTTCATCGATTGCCCCCCTCAAGGCATATCACACACGATGACAGCAGCGGTTTTCTTATTGGCCGTGCAGCAGCGTCAAGCTTGGAAGGCCGGCATTTTGCGGCAACCGGCCCCGACACGCAAACTCTGGCGTCAACCGACTGTCGGTTTGTCATAAAATCGCTGAACTATTTTTTCAACACCGCCAAGGAGTAGCAATCATGGCCTATTGGCTGATGAAATCCGAGCCCGACGAATTATCCATCCAAGGTTTGGAAGAGCTCGGCCAGGCACGCTGGGACGGGGTTCGCAACTACCAGGCGCGTAACTTTCTGCGAACCATGGCGGTGGGCGACACGTTCTTTTTCTATCACTCCAGTTGCCCCGAGCCAGGCATTGCCGGAATCGGCCGGATTGTCCGTGCGGCCTACCCTGACCCAACGGCGCTGGAGCCCGACAGCCATTACTACGACCCCAAGGCCGGTCCGGACAAAAACCCCTGGACCGCGATCGACGTGGCCCACGTCGAAACGTTTCCCCACGTACTGAAGCTCGACTACCTCAAGCAACAGGCCGCCCTGGCTGAAATGCCACTGGTGCAAAAAGGCTCGCGACTGTCGGTGATGCCCGTCACCCCCGAACAATGGGCAACGGTCATGGCGCTGCGCTGATCGCCAATGAGTTGATGGATGTCAAGCGGGGTCGTTCGCTGACCTGGCAGACTTCGATGCTATAGCCGCAGGATGCCGGACATGTCGACAAACCATCGTACTTCTCGCTTTTTTGCCCTCGCCTTGATGACTGTTTTGCTGGCCGCCGGCGGTTTCGGCTATTGGAAATCGCGCCACGATCGCCTGCCGGAAGGCTTGAGCATGGGCAACGGTCGCCTTGAGGCCACCGAGGTCCAGATTGCCAGCAAGACCCCCGGGCGCCTGGCCGAAGTTCAGGTCGACGAAGGCGACAACGTCATCAAGGGCCAGGTGCTGGCGCGCATGGATACCCGCACCCTGGAGGCCCAGCGCAACCAGGCCGAGGCCGAAGTCGTGCGGGCCCGGCAGAACCTTGCTGCCACCGAAGCCAACGTGCAGTTGCGCCAGAGCGAACAATTGCTCGCTCACCAGGAGCTCAAGCGGACCCAGGAACTGTTCAAGCGCGGTTACGCCAGCGGCCAGGTCATTGACCAGCAACAAGCCCGCGTCGACACCGCCAATGCCGCGGTCAACGCCGCCCGGGCTCAGGTATCGGCGGCGAATGCGGCCATCGGCGCGACCCTGGCCCAAGTGGCCCAACTCACCAGCGAAATAGATGACAGCACGTTGCGGGCACCGCTCGACGGCGTGATCCAGTTGCGCCTGGCCGAGCCAGGTGAAGTGCTGGGCGCCGGCGGCCGAGTGTTGCTGATGATCGATCCGAACGACCAATACATGAACCTCTACCTGCCGGCGTCGGTGGCGGGGAAACTGGCGGTGGGCGATGAAGCGCGACTGTTGCTCGACGCCCTGCCCGCGCGACCTCTACCCGCCAAGGTCAGTTTCGTCGCGGCCAAATCCCAGTTCACCCCGAAAGAAGTCGAAACCCGTGATGAGCGCCAGAAACTGGTGTTCCGCGTTAAAGTACGCCTGACCCGCCCCGGCGAAGTGCCCCAGGTCAAACCCGGCATGCCAGGCGCCGGCTATGTACGCACCGCCCCCATCGACTGGCCGGCCAACTTGCAATGAGCGCCCCCGCCGGCGAGGCATTGCGCGCCTCGGGCCTTGAACACCGCTACGGCCAGCAGGTGGCGCTGAGCGATATCGCCTTCAGCCTGCCCGTCGGCACTCGCTGCGGCCTGATCGGCCCGGACGGTGCCGGCAAATCGAGCCTGCTGGGGCTGATTGCCGGGGTGAAGAAACTCCAGCACGGCCAACTGGACGTACTCGGCGCCTCGATCGACGACCGACGCCATCGCAATACCCTCTACCGACGCATTGCCTTCATGCCCCAAGGGTTGGGGGGCAACCTTTACCCGGACCTGTCGATACGCGAGAACATTCGCTTCTTCGGCACGCTGTTCGGGTTATCCCGGGCAGACTGCGAACAACGCATGGGCACTTTGCTGCTGGCCACCGATCTGCAGCGTTTTGCCGATCGCCCGGCGGGCAAACTGTCCGGCGGCATGAAACAGAAGCTCGGCCTGTGTTGCGCACTGATCCATGAGCCGGACCTGCTGATTCTCGACGAACCCACCACCGGCGTGGACCCGCTGTCCCGGCGTCGCTTCTGGGAACTGATAGAAGACGTGCGTCGACAACGCCCGCAACTGACCCTCCTGGTCGCCACCGCGTACATGGAAGAGGCTGAACAATTCGAGCATTGCCTGATGCTCGACAACGGTCGCTTGATCGCCAAGGGTTTGAGTGCCGAGCTGGCCACAGTCACGCCAGACGGCAAGCTCGACTCGGCCTTCACCCATTTCCAGGGCGACAGCAACCGCGATGCAGAGCCGCTGGTGATTCCCCCCAGGAGCGCCAACACCGCCGACATTGCCATCGAAGCCCACGACCTCACCTTGCGCTTCGGTGATTTCACCGCCGTCGACAACGTCAGTTTCGCGATTGGTCGCGGTGAGATCTTTGGGTTCCTGGGTTCCAACGGCTGCGGCAAGACCACCACCATGAAGGTGTTGACCGGGCTGATCCCCGCCAGCGAAGGCAGTGCCCGGCTGCTGGGCAACCCGGTCAACGCCAAGGACCTCGCCACCCGCAAGCGGGTGGGTTTCATGTCCCAGAGCTTTTCGCTGTACGGCGAACTGAGTGCGCGCCAGAACCTGGAACTGCACGCCAAGCTCTTCGACCTGCCCACGACGGACAGTCGCCAGCGCATCGACGAACTGATTCAGCGCTTCAATCTCCAAGCGCTGGCGGACCAGCCTTCCGGCGCCCTGCCACTGGGCCTGCGCCAGCGTTTGTCCCTGGCGGTGGCGGTGTTGCATCGCCCGGAAGTGCTGATCCTCGATGAGCCGACCTCGGGTGTCGACCCGGCTGCGCGGGATGATTTCTGGCGGCTGCTGATCGAGCTGTCTCGCGAACAGGGCGTGACGATTTTTCTTTCCACGCACTTCATGAACGAGGCCCAGCGCTGCGACCGTATTTCGCTGATGCACGCCGGCAAGGTCCTGGCTTGTGACACGCCGGCGGCCTTGCAGGCGCAGTTCAACGGCCAGACGCTGGAAGCCGCGTTCGTCACCTGCCTGGAAAAAGCCCAGGGCGAGACGCAGCAAGATGCCGCCCCCGTACCCCTTGACAGTGCCGACGCCCCCCGGGACCGGCGCGGCCTGAGCCTCGGTCGCCTGTGGGCCGTCGCCAGCCGGGAAGGCAAGGAGCTGCTGCGCGACAAGGTGCGGATGGCATTCGCCTTGCTGGGCGCCTTGTTCATGATGGTGGTCTTCGGCTTCGGTATTTCCCTCGATGTGGAGAAACTGGCCTTCGCCGTGTTTGACCAGGATCAGAGCCCGCAAAGCCGTGCCTATCTGGAAGCGTTCCGTAGCTCGCGCTACTTCGAGGAGCAACCGATCATCAGCGATGCGAAGGAGCTGCATCGACGCTTGCAGCGTTCGGAGATCAAGCTGGCCCTGGAAATCCCCCCCGGTTTCGGGCGTGACCTTTACGCCGACCGCCAACCGACGGTGGGCGCCTGGCTGGACGGCGGCATACCGTTTCGAGCCGAGACCAGTCGCAACTACGTCCAGGCCGTGCACCAGGCCAACCTTGAGCAACTGGCTGAACTCAGCAGCCGCGCGCCAAACCGGCAACCCGGTGCGACGCTGGAAACGCGCTTTCGTTACAACCAGGACGTGGTCAGCGTCAACGCCATCGGTCCTGGGGTCATGGCGCTGATCCTGGCGTTCATTCCGGCCATGTTGACGGCGCTGGGCATCGTGCGGGAGAAGGAGCTGGGCTCGATCACCAACTTCTACGCCACGCCGCTGACCCGACTGGAGTTCCTGCTGGGCAAACAAGTGCCCTACCTGGCGGTCAGCCTGATCAACCTCGCCCTGCTGACAGCGATGAACCGCTGGCTGTTCGGTGTGCCGTTCAAGGGCAGCGGCCTGACGCTAGCGATCGGCGGCCTGCTCTATGTACTGGCGACCACCAGCATGGGGCTGCTGATCTCGGCGTTCACCCGCACCCAGATCGCGGCGATCCTCGGCACCATGATTATCACCAGCCTGCCGACCATCCAGTTTTCGGGGTTGATCGTGCCGCGCTCCTCCCTGGAGGGTGCCGCTGCGGTGATGGGCCAGTTGTTTCCCGCCGGTTACTTCCTGGATATCGCCGTCGGCACCTTCACCAAGGCCCTGGATCTGCGCCAGCTATGGCCGCAATGCCTGGCACTGGGCGGTTTTTTCCTGGGCTTCACCGGGCTCAGCCTGATCATGCTGAAAAAGCAGGAGGCCTGATGCACACGCTTTCACATATCTGGCGTCTGGGGCTCAAGGAACTGACCAGCCTGCGGTACGACTCCGTCCTACTGCTGTTTTTGGGCTACGCGTTCACGGTGGCGATCTACATGCCGGCCGCAGGTTCGGTAATCGGCGTCCACAACGCCAGTGTGGCAATAGTGGACGAAGACCAGAGCCATCTTTCGCGCCAATTGGCCCAGCTCCTGCAACCGCCGGAGTTCCAGAACCCAGTGGCCTTGCCCTATGCCGAACTGGACAAGGTCATGGACAATGGCCGCTACACCTTTGTCATCAACGTGCCCGCCAACTTCCAGGCCGACCTGCTCGCAGGGCGCGAACCGACGCTGCAACTCAACGTCGACGCCACGGCCATGAGTCAGGCGTTCATGGGCGCCGGCTACATCGGACGGATTTTCCAACAGGAACTGACTACCTACGCCGGCCAGGCACAAACGAGCGAAGCAACGCCCGTGAGGCTGACCACGCGTTCGCTGTTCAATACCAATCTGGAAGGTGGCTGGTTCCTGGCGGTGATCCAGATCGTCAACAACATCACGATCCTGGCCATCATCCTGACGGGGACCGCGCTGCTACGCGAGCGCGAGCACGGCACCCTCGACCACTTGCTGGTGCTGCCGCTGACGGCATTGGAAATCATGCTGGCGAAAATCTGGAGCAACCTGCTGGTGGTGGTGCTGTGCACCTGGGCATCGCTGGAAATCATCGTCAAGTTCGCCTTGGGGGTTCCACTCGCCGGCTCCATGGCGCTCTTCCTGCTGGTGACCGCACTCTACCTGTTCGCCAGCACCTCACTGGGCATCTTCCTCGCCACCCTCGCCCGCTCGACGCCGCAATTCGGCCTGCTGGCGATCCCGGTTATCATTCCGATGCTGCTGTTGTCGGGCGGCAGTACACCGCTGGACAGCATGCCGCAATGGTTGCAATGGGTGATGCAAGGCTCGCCCTCGACGCATTTCGTCAGCCTCAGCGCGGCGATCCTGTTCCGAGATGCCGGCCCTGGCGTGATCTGGCCGGACCTGCTGGCGCTGGCGGCCATCGGACTTTTGTTCTTTGCAATCGCCCTGGCCCGGTTTCGGAAGAGCCTGGCGTCTTGACGAAAAAAAACAGCCTTGGGCAGCGCCAGGAGATCCGGGCACTGCCAAAGGCTGCGATCGAGCCGGTTTACTGAATGATCAGGTTGTTGAACAACAGGTCATCGACCATCGGTTTGCCGGTTTCGTCGTTCATCACCTGCTGGGTCTGCTTCAACGCTTCCTGACGCAATTTTTCCTTGGCCTCAAGGTTGTTCATGGTCTCGGTGGTCTGCTGGGCGAACAGCGCCACCAACTGGTTGCGAATCAACGGCTCATTGGCCTTGACCGCCGCCGCTGCGGCATCTCCTGTCACGCGCAGGGCCACATCGGCCTTGTAGACTCTCAACTTCGCCGAACCGTCGAGCCCATAGTTGCCGACAAAGGGCGGGCTGAGGGTGATGTAGCTGACCTTCGGCGCCTCACCCTCCTTCGCTTCCTTGCCCTCTTCGGCCATCGCTGCCACAGGCAACGACAGGGCCAGCATCAACATGATCCACGCTTTCACAATTGATTCCTCATCCGGTTTGCGGCCCAGCATACCGCCCCGCCGTTCAAGCACAAGCTTATGGCCGGCTATCAGGGCAAGGCATGCTCGTTGACCCGTTGTCTCTCACACCTACACTTATCGGCCATCACTCCCAAAGGAATAGCCCTGATGAAAGCCGTGCTGTGCAAAGAATTCGGCCCCGCCGAATCGCTGGTGCTGGAAGACGTCGCCAGCCCCATCGCCAAGAAGAACGAAGTGCTGCTGGACGTGCATGCCGCCGGGGTGAACTTCCCTGACACGCTGATCATCGAGGGCAAATACCAATTCAAGCCACCCTTCCCGTTCTCCCCCGGCGGCGAAGCGGCGGGCGTCGTCAGCGAAGTGGGAGAGAAAGTCAGCCACTTGAAGGTCGGCGACCGGGTAATGGCGCTGACTGGCTGGGGCAGCTTTGCCGAACAGGTGGCGGTACCTGGCTACAACGTGTTGCCGATCCCTGCATCCATGGACTTCAACACCGCCGCCGCCTTCAGCATGACCTATGGCACCTCGATGCATGCCCTCAAGCAACGGGCCAACCTGCAAGCCGGCGAAACCCTACTGGTGCTCGGCGCATCCGGTGGTGTCGGCCTGGCGGCGGTGGAGATCGGCAAGGCCATGGGCGCCCGGGTAATCGCCGCTGCCAGCAGCGCAGAAAAACTCGCCGTGGCGAAGGCGGCCGGCGCCGACGAATTGATCAACTACAACGAAACCAGCCTGAAGGATGAAATCAAGCGCCTCACCGACGGCCAGGGCGCCGATGTGATCTACGATCCGGTGGGTGGCGACCTGTTCGACCAGGCCATCCGCGCCATCGCCTGGAACGGCCGGCTGCTGGTGGTGGGCTTTGCCAGCGGACGCATCCCCGAGCTGCCGGTGAACCTGGCCCTGCTCAAGGGCGCCGCCGTGGTGGGCGTGTTCTGGGGCTCCTTCGCCCAGCGCCAGCCCCAGGACAACGCCGCCAACTTCCAGCAATTGTTCGGTTGGTTCGCCGAAGGCAAGCTCAAGCCGCTGGTGTCGCAGGTGTACCCGCTGAGCAATGCGGCGCAGGCGATCAATGACCTGGGGCAGCGCAAGGCGGTGGGGAAGGTGGTTGTGCAGGTGCGTTGAATGCCTCAAAGCGGTCAGGACCTCAAGCGCCGGACCGCTATTGAGCCGCACTAAAGCAACTCGCGAATCTCCTGCGGCAGCATCCGCACATACCGTGCCGCCGGAAAACTCCCGCAACGCTGCACGATCGTAGGCAGGCGCCTGTTGAACCGGGCGATCAAGGCCAAACGCTCCACATCCGGCATCTGTTTCACAAAAAACACATTAGACAAGTAACTGCGGGTGTAACGGAACGGGAGCAAATCCTCTACCCACAGCTGTCCCCTGGCATGCGCATTGATGTCCGAGCATTTCCAGGTCTTGATCCACTTGTTGGCATCCAGTGGCACGCCATCCAGGCGGAACTCGAAGGGCGCTATGACGTGCGTCTGCGCCGGATGTTCGTGGTCCACCGCCCACGGCCTGAAGCGCCATTGCCTCACGGCCTCCCGAGCGGCCTCGGCGAAATCCGGATGATCGCTGCGCAGGATCGCGACTTCATCGACACGACCATCGGCATGCACCGTGAAGCCGACCCGGACCACACCCACGACGCCCTTCCGGTGCAGGGCCGTCGGGTAGTCCGGCTTGGGATTGTGCTCGGGCACCAACAACACATCCGTCGCCCCGCTCGTAGCGGACAAGCACAACAACAGCATCACGACACACCACCTCATGCCCTCACCCCTCACCTGAATGCCAGACTTGGCAAAGACATAGAGGGTAGAGGCCGCGGCCTTGGGGCTGAATAGCGAGACGTCCCATTTGGGTGAAGGACCTTTCCCACTGTCCTGCCCCCTTGCCACCGATGCACCGCGTGAAAAAAGCCTGTGGCGACATTTCCTACAACAGCTTTCGCCAATACCTGAGCGACATGTTCGTTTAAGAACATTCGATCAGAAAAATTTCGCTGTTTAAACGATAAGAACCAATGCTATTTTCGGTAACGAAACTGTAACATTCGCATCCGCAGTCATAACAAGAACCTGGAGCCCTTGAATGTTTGCCTTCTTTCGCCCTGCCGCCCATCAGGCGTCCCTGCCTGAAGAAAAAATAGACAGCACCTACCGACGCCTGCGCTGGCAGATCTTCGCCGGGATCTTCATTGGCTACGCCGGCTATTACCTGTTGCGCAAGAACTTCTCCCTGGCCATGCCGTACCTGATCGACGAGGGTTATACCCGTGGTCAGCTGGGCCTGGCCATGTCGGCCATCGCCATCGCCTATGGGCTGTCGAAGTTCCTGATGGGCCTGGTGTCCGACCGGTCCAACCCGCGTTACTTCCTGCCCTTCGGCTTGCTGGTCTCGGCGGGGGTGATGTTCGTGTTCGGTTTCGCGCCTTGGGCAACGTCAAGCGTGACCATGATGTTCATCCTGCTGTTCATCAACGGTTGGGCCCAAGGCATGGGCTGGCCACCCAGCGGACGGACCATGGTGCATTGGTGGTCGCAGAAAGAACGCGGCGGCGTGGTGTCGGTGTGGAACGTGGCGCACAACGTCGGCGGCGGCCTGATCGGCCCGTTGTTCCTGCTGGGGATGGGCTGGTTCAATGACTGGCACGCGGCATTCTATGTGCCGGCTGCTGTAGCGCTCGCCGTTGCCGTGTTCGCCTTCGTGACCATGCGCGATACCCCACAATCGGTGGGCCTGCCGCCGATCGAGAAATACAAGAACGACTACCCCGAAGGCTACGACGCCAGTCACGAGAACGAATTCAGCGCCAAGGAAATCTTCGTCAAATACGTGCTGCGCAACAAAATGCTCTGGTACATCGCCATGGCCAACGTGTTTGTCTACCTGCTGCGCTACGGCGTGCTGGACTGGGCGCCGACCTACCTCAAGGAAGCCAAGGGCTTCACGGTGGACAAAAGCTCCTGGGCCTATTTCTTCTACGAGTGGGCGGGCATTCCCGGCACGCTGCTGTGCGGCTGGATGTCGGACAAGATCTTCCGCGGCAACCGTGGCCTGACCGGCATGGTGTTCATGGCCCTGGTGACCGTAGCGACGCTGGTGTACTGGCTGAACCCGGCCGGCAACCCGACCGTCGACATGATCGCCCTGGTTTCCATCGGTTTCCTGATCTACGGCCCAGTGATGCTGATCGGTTTGCAGGCACTGGAACTGGCACCGAAGAAGGCCGCCGGTACCGCCGCAGGCTTCACCGGCTTGTTTGGTTACCTGGGTGGTTCGGTCGCGGCCAGTGCCGCCATGGGCTACACCGTGGACCATTTTGGCTGGAACGGCGGTTTTGTGTTGTTGATCGGTGCTTGCCTGCTGGCGATGGCCTTCCTCGCGCCAACCCTGTGGCACAAGCAAATCGCCAGTCAGAGCCGCGAAGCGATCGCCTGATCCTGCGCTGATTTACAGCGCTTGAGCCGCGCCTCCAGATTCCGGTCTGGCATGGCGTGGCTGCGCAGGGCGTGGATGGTCTGCTCGACGTAATCGCGAGTGGTGCCGTAACGCCCACAGGCGCTTTCAAAGACCTGGCTCAGCACATGGTCCGGCAGGTTGCCGGCATAGCTGGGCAGGTGTCGCTCCAGTACAAACCCCAAGGCTTGCACCCGGCTGCCATCCTCGAGACGGCAACTGAGCCAATGCGGGCGATAGGACGGGACCGGCATCTCGCGTTGCCACAGGGCAAACAGCGAATCCTCGAGATTCTCCTCCGGCAATCGGTAGGCGAAACCGCTGCACGAGCCGCCGCGATCCAGCCCGAACACCAGCCCCGGCAACTCCGGTGTACCGCGATGCTCGTGGGACCACAGGTACAAACCGCGATGATAACCATGGACCCGGCCGCGCATCCGCTCCACCACCGTGCATTCGGGCCGCCAGATCAATGAACCGTAAGCAAACAGCCAGACCGGACCGCCCTGGTGGAGACTCATGGTCAATTGCATCGAGGCGAGCAATTGCTCACGGGTCAGTTGCGGGCCCAGGTCGAGCCTTGGCGGGTACAAGACGCATGTAATGGCGGATTCGATAGCGGTCATGGCCGGTAGCGTAGGGCTCCTCGCAATTCATGAAGCTGGATGGTGCGCCGTCATGACACTGACGCTTGGCAGAACCAAGGCAAATTGGATGCCATGAATGCTCGGGGCGCTGGCATATACCTTAACGGCATCTGGCTCATGAACTAAATATCGAATAGGCATATGTGCAGATCTATACATTTGTGGCGAGGGGATTTATCCCCGCTGGGGCGCGAAGCGGCCCAAAAATCCGAGCGCTCGGTGTGTCAGATCAATTGATTTCTGATTTCGAGGGCCGCTTCGCAGCCCAACGGGGATAAATCCCCTCGCCACAAAAGCACCTTAGCCTGGGCTAAATGAGTGCTACTCAAGCCCGAGGCGCATAGGCGAAGACATCCGCGCGCATTTGATGGGCGTCCATTCCGGCTTCCACCAACGCATCGAGCGTGGCGTAGATCATGGCCGGCGAGCCGCTGGCGTAGACGTGCACGCCGGAAAGATCGCTGAGGTCCTCGCACACGGCTTCATGGAGCATGCCGCAGCGCCCTTCCCAGCCGCACAAGTCGCTGACGACTTTGTGCAGGAACAGGTTCGGCAGTTTTTTCCATTCGTCCCAATGCTCGATTTCATAGAAATCTTCCGGCCGCCGCACGCCCCAATACAGGTGCACCGGGTGCTTGAAACCCGCCGCCCGGCAATGCTCGATCAGGCTGTGCATCTGCGCCATGCCGGTTCCGGCGGCGATCAGTACCAACGGGCCATCGGGCAATTCGGACAAATGCGTGTCGCCAAAAGGCATCTCGATACGCACGCTGGGGTTGCGCCGCAGCTGCTCCAGCAGGGCTTGTGCACTGCTTTCGCGCACCAACACGTGCAATTGCAGCTCGCGCCCCGAATGCGGCGCCGAGGCCAGGGAGAAGGCCGATTTTTCGCCGTTTTCCCGTTCGATCATCAGGTACTGCCCGGCGTGATAGCGCGGCGGCTTGCCGGCCGGCGCACGCAGGCGCACTCGCCAGACATCGCCCCCCACGTCGGCGCACTCGACCACCTGGCACGCCAGGTTGCGTACCGGTAGCTCACCCGGCGACAGCACGCCATCCCACAACACCACGCAGTCCTCCAGGGGTTCGGCGATGCAGGTGAAGATCTCACCGTGATCGCGCACCTCGCCCGCCTGTTCCACACGGCCCTCCACCAACAACGCGCCGCAGACGTGGCAGTTGCCGTTGCGGCAACTTTGCGGGCATTCATAGCCCAGGCGCCGCGCGCCATCGAGAATCCGCTCGGCGGGCCGGATCTCCAGCACCGCCCCGGAAGGCTGCAAGGTTACACGCATCAATCTATTCCTAACTGATTCCAGATGGCATCGATCCGTTGGGTAACGGCCTCATCCTTGACGATAACCCGGCCCCACTCGCGAGTGGTTTCACCGGGCCATTTATGCGTGGCATCGAGCCCCATCTTCGACCCCAGACCGGACACTGGCGAGGCGAAGTCGAGGTAGTCGATCGGCGTATTCTCGATCATCACGGTGTCGCGCTTGGGATCCATGCGCGTGGTAATGGCCCAGATCACGTCGTTCCAGTCCCGTGCGTTGATATCGTCGTCGGTGACGATAACGAACTTGGTGTACATGAACTGTCGCAAAAACGACCAGACACCGAGCATCACCCGCTTGGCGTGCCCCGGATACGACTTCTTCATGGTCACCACGGCCATGCGATACGAACAGCCTTCCGGGGGCAAATAGAAATCGGTGATTTCTGGAAACTGCTTTTGCAGGATAGGCACGAACACTTCGTTCAGCGCCACGCCGAGAATGGCCGGCTCATCGGGCGGACGGCCGGTATAGGTGCTGTGGTAAATCGGCTTGATCCGATGGGTGATGCGCTCGACGGTGAACACCGGGAAGCTGTCGACTTCGTTGTAGTAACCGGTGTGGTCGCCGTACGGCCCTTCATCGGCCATTTCGCCAGGATGGATCACCCCTTCAAGGATGATCTCGGCGGTGGCCGGTACTTGCAGGTCGTTGCCACGGCACTTCACCAGCTCGGTGCGGTTGCCGCGCAACAGGCCGGCGAACGCATATTCGGAGAGGCTGTCGGGTACGGGCGTGACGGCGCCAAGGATGGTCGCCGGGTCCGCGCCCAGGGCCACCGACACCGGGAAGGGCTGGCCGGGGTGTTTTTCACACCACTCACGGTAGTCCAGTGCACCGCCCCGATGGCTCAGCCAGCGCATGATGACCTTGTTGCGACCAATTACCTGCTGACGATAGATGCCCAGGTTCTGGCGATCCTTGTTCGGGCCCTTGGTGACGGTCAGGCCCCAGGTGATCAGTGGCCCTACGTCGCCCGGCCAGCAGGTCTGCACAGGGAGCATGGCCAGGTCGACATCGTCGCCCTCGATCACCACTTCCTGACAGATAGCGTCCTTGACGACTTTCGGCGCCATGGAAATGATCTTGCGGAAAATCGGCAGCTTGGACCAAGCGTCCTTCAGGCCTTTCGGCGGCTCGGGCTCCTTGAGGAACGCCAGCAGCTTGCCGATTTCGCGCAGTTCGCTGACCGCTTCGGCGCCCATGCCCAGCGCCACGCGTTCCGGCGTGCCGAACAGGTTGCCCAGGACCGGAATGTCGTAGCCTGTCGGATTTTCGAACAACAGCGCCGGGCCTTTTGCGCGAAGCGTGCGGTCACAGACTTCCGTCATCTCCAATACGGGAGAAATAGGAACCTGGATGCGTTTCAACTCACCGCGCTGCTCAAGTTGCTGCACGAAATCCCGAAGATCCTTGAATTGCATTGAGATGCCACCCCGAAAATAGGCGTATATCCTACCTGCTCCAGCGCCCAAACAGCAGCCCGTGTGTGCGCGGCGGCGATCAATTGTCGGTTGTACCCAAGAGTACCGGGGCAAACAGCGGACGTAGTCGGGTACTACCGAGATCAGAGAGATGATCCTCGTCCTTGTACCGTGAGTGACCATTGACTTCGATGCTGCAAATCTGGCCCGGACACATCAGCGGGGTCGGATCGATGACATGTACGCCTGGATCCGCGGCGCTCATCGAGTCGAACAAGGCGCTGAAAAAATGCTGGCGGGACAAGTGCTCCTGCAGCGGACGCCCCAAGCCTTCGGTCGAACGTCCGACCCGGGCCAGGCTCGTCAATCGATCGATCGCGTTCTTGCGCTGCAGCGGCACCTCCTTGAACAGCCACACTTGCACACCCGCCGCCCTCAACAGCGCCACCCGAGCCTTGAGCGCCGCAGCCATGCGCGACTCGGCCTGGGCCCTATTGTCACGGGGGTTGAGCAGTAAATGGTTATCGCCGTCCTCACGACCATAGACGTAAAGACTCCAGTTGGAGGCCAACACCACATCCTTGATCTGCAGACGGCGAACCTGCTCCATGGTTCTTTCATTGAAGTCCTTGCAACGTTGGTGCAGGTCGTCGCTCAGGATAGGCGGACAAGCGCTCATGCTGTAAAGCCATACCGGCCGCCTCGCGCGCGTGGCATTGCTTTCGATCGGCGGCAACAACGCAGCGGCATGGCTGTCGCCCCAGAACAGTTGAGTCGCCGGGACCTCTTTGTGCTCGCCAACCAGGCACGCCTTGTCCAGACTCTTGTCCGACGTCATCAGAAAGCACTTCATCTGCCCGGCTTTCCAATCCCGCGCCTGCGCATACTCCAACGCCTTGCCGGTGAGGCGCTGGGGAAAGCCATCCGCCGAACGCACCACCGAACCTGTCACCGCCAGGGCGACCATGGCCAGCAAGCCTCCCACCAGCACCGGTTTGCGTCCGGGCAGCAAACGCTTTTCACGAAACGGAAGCTCAACGAAGCGCCAACTCAGCCAGGCAAGACTCAACGCCAGCAATATCCAACCCACGGCCTCCAAATGCTCGATACCGTCGATGGAAACAGCATTGGCATAGACGTAGATCGGCCAGTGCCACAGATAGAGGGAATAGGAAATCAAGCCAATCCAGACGAGCACCTTGGCACCGAGCAGTTGAGCCACCCAGGTCGAACCCTGTGCCCCGGACCAGATCAACGCGGTGGCACCGAGAACAGGCAGTAGAGCGGCCCACCCTGGGAACGTCGTGGTCCTGTCAAAGGTGAACACCGCCACGAGGACCGCCGCCAACCCGGCCACGCCCGCCAATTGATAGAGCCACGGCCTCACGACATGTCTTGACGCGGGCAATACCGCGAGCATCGCGCCGCACAAAAGCTCCCAGGCACGTGTCGGCAGCGAGAAGAAAGTGACGTCAGGCTTGCGGTCGATGTAAGTGATGTTCAGCCCGAAAGAAATCAGCAACATGGCAAACAACATCCAGCGCCAATGACGAACATGGCGCATCAACAACATCAACAACGGAAAGAAAATGTAGTACTGCTCCTCAACCGCCAGCGACCAGGTATGAAGCAACGGCTTCAAGTCCGACGCCGGCTCGAAGTAGCCGTCTTCTCGCATGAACAAGATGTTTGAAATGAACAGCGATTGGTAACGAACCGTCCGGCCAAGCTCGGAAAAATCCTTGGCCGTCAGCAGCCACCACCCCATGACCAACGTTGCCAACAGCACCAGGCTCAAGGCCGGGAGGATGCGTCGCGCACGTCGGGCCCAGAAATCGATGAAACTGAAGCGTTGCGCACCCATCTCACGGAACAGGATGCTGCTGATCAGGAACCCGGAAATGACAAAGAAGACGTCGACTCCGACAAAACCACCGCTGAACGTGCTGAAACCGAAGTGAAAAAGCACCACCGGAATAACGGCCAGGGCCCTCAACCCGTCGATGTCACGGCGATTGCCAAATGTGTGCATAACGTTCCTTGTCGTTTAAAAATACAAATGCCAACAGCAAGGATACTGCTGGCCTTCGAAAGTTGTCTGCTTTGATACAAATCCAGCCAAAAAAAAGAGCGCCCGGTCAGGGGCGCTCTTTTTTTGAAGCGTTGCTTCGTGTTACTTGCGTTTCATCGACAGGAAGAACTCGTCGTTGGTCTTGGTCGTCTTCAGCTTGTCGACCAGGAACTCGATGGCGGCGACTTCATCCATCGGATGCAGCAGCTTGCGCAGGATCCACATGCGCTGCAATTCGTCGTCGGCGGTCAGCAACTCTTCGCGGCGTGTGCCGGAACGGTTGATGTTGATGGCCGGGAACACACGTTTCTCGGCGATACGACGATCCAGAGGCAGCTCCATGTTGCCGGTGCCCTTGAACTCCTCGTAGATCACTTCGTCCATCTTCGAGCCGGTTTCAACCAGCGCGGTGGCGATGATGGTCAGCGAACCGCCTTCCTCGATGTTTCGCGCGGCGCCGAAGAAACGCTTCGGTTTTTCCAGCGCGTGGGCATCGACACCACCGGTCAGCACCTTGCCGGAGCTCGGGATCACGGTGTTGTAGGCACGGGCCAGACGAGTGATGGAGTCCAGCAGGATCACTACGTCCTTCTTGTGCTCGACCAGGCGCTTGGCCTTCTCGATCACCATTTCGGCAACCTGCACGTGGCGGGTCGGCGGCTCGTCGAACGTCGAGGCGACCACTTCGCCGCGCACGGTGCGCTGCATCTCGGTCACTTCTTCCGGACGCTCGTCGATCAGCAGCACGATCAGATGAACTTCAGGGTTGTTACGGGCGATGTTGGCCGCGATGTTCTGCAGCATGATCGTCTTGCCCGCTTTCGGCGGTGCCACGATCAAGCCACGCTGGCCTTTGCCGATGGGTGCACACAGGTCGATGACACGACCGGTGAGGTCTTCGGTGGAACCGTTGCCGGCTTCCATCTTCATGCGCACGGTCGGGAACAGCGGGGTCAGGTTCTCGAAGAGAATCTTGTTCTTCGCGTTTTCCGGACGGTCGAAGTTGATCGTGTCGACCTTGAGCAGGGCGAAGTAACGCTCGCCTTCCTTCGGAGGGCGGATCTTGCCAACGATGGTGTCACCGGTGCGCAAGTTGAAGCGACGGATCTGGCTCGGCGAGACGTAGATATCGTCCGGGCCGGCGAGATAGGAAGCGTCTGCGGAGCGAAGGAAGCCGAAGCCGTCCTGGAGAATCTCCAGCACGCCATCACCGGAGATTTCCTCGCCGCTTTTCGCGTGCTTCTTGAGCAGGGAGAAAATCACGTCCTGCTTGCGCGAACGGGCCATATTTTCTATGCCCATCTGTTCGGCCAATTCGAGCAGTTCGGTAATCGGCTTTTGCTTGAGTTCAGTCAGATTCATATAGGAATGACGTAATCATTTATGGAGGGGGGAAATTAAGCTTTTGGCTTAATGAGGCCGCGCCGCGGAGAAGGCGACAGGATCGCGTACTTATTCGAAAGGAGAGCGTCGGCGACGGCTTGCAGGGGGCAATGGAGAAACCAGTGCGGGGCCGAATGTACCACCTGGGTTTGCAAGCGTCTAGCCCCGGATAACGAAAAAGCCCCGCGATTTGCGGGGCTTTTTCAGTGGCATTCGGCGCTTAGATGTTGGCGTCGAGGAAAGCCGCCAGTTGCGACTTCGACAGCGCACCCACTTTGGTGGCTTCGACGTTGCCGTTCTTGAACAGCATCAGGGTCGGGATACCGCGTACGCCGTGCTTGGCCGGAGTATCCTGGTTTTCGTCGATGTTCAGCTTGGCAACGGTCAGCTTGCCTTTGTAGGTCTCGGCAATCTCGTCCAGGACCGGGGCAATCATTTTGCAGGGACCGCACCACTCAGCCCAATAGTCGACCAGTACCGCGCCTTCGGCCTTGAGTACGTCAGCCTCGAAGCTAGCGTCGCTAACGTGTTTGATCAGATCGCTGCTCATGGAAATCTCCGGGGTTGTCAGCAAAAAAACGTGGCCCATCATAGCGGCCCTTCCCGGGTTCAGGAAGCCGCAGTTGATTGAGTCTCGCTATGGCGGTCGATGGCTTTGGGTATGGCCGACGTCATGAAGCCGCGGGGGCGACGAAGGCAATTCCGGTACGCAGTGCAGCGTTACGTACATGTTCCTGCATGGCTTTTTGCGCAGCGCCTGAAGCGCGGCGAGCTAAGGCGCGAAGGATCTTGCGATGTTCCTGCCAGGTTTCCATCGCCCGTTCCGCCCTGATGAACGGTAGTTTCTGGCTTTCCAGGAAGATCTCGGCGCTGGCGGTGAGAATGCTCAGCATCGCCTGGTTGCCGCTGGCCAACAGGATTCGCCGATGAAATTCGAAATCCAGCCGCGCGGCGGCGTCGAAATCGCCGATTTTCAATTCCCGTCGCATGGCTTCGACATTGTCTTGCAGCATGTCCAGCTCATCGGCGCTGAGCGTCACCGCCGCCAACCCCGCCGCGAAACCCTCCAGGGCGTAGCGCAACTGGAAGATATCCACTGGCGAGGCCTGGGCCGCGAACGGCCAGCCCGGCGCCGATTCGCTGCGTGGAGCCTCTACCGGTGCCTGCACGAAAACCCCTTTGCCCGGCTGCACGCTGATCATCCCCAAAGCGCTCAACGATGACAGCGCTTCGCGCAGCGACGCCCGACTCACCCCCAGTTGCAGCGCCAGGTCCCGTTGCGACGGCAGCGCATCGCCCGGGCCGAAGCCTTCATCGACGATCAGTTTGCGGATGGCTTGCAGGGCCACTTCAGGAACGGCGCGAGCGATGGAATTCATGATTTTTTAGACGAACCGGGCCAGTGAGCGGCTAGTTGTAAAGCTATTCGCCGCGCCCGGCAAGTCGTGCCCCAGCAGGGTTCGGCGACAAATACCGACGCCCGATAACGGTGCGAAAAACGCCGCGACTGTTCAGACCAGTAAGACCGCCCTCCGCCAGCAAAACCGCGGCTTGGGCCGCTGAAAAGTCGCCTTGGCATGGCCTGTGCTCTGTCCGAACGCAGAAATCACATCACCGATTGCGGAGATTCGCCATGATTCAGCGTTGCAGCGCCCTGCTCACAGCTCTGTTTGCCAGCCTGATGCTCTGTCAGCTACCCGCCCACGCCGATGGCCTGGAAGACGTGGTCAAGCGTGGCACCCTCAAGGTCGCCGTGCCCCAGGACTTCCCGCCATTCGGTTCGGTAGGCCCGGACATGAAACCCCGCGGCCTGGACATCGACACTGCAAAACTGCTGGCCGACCAGCTCAAGGTCAAGCTTGAACTGACGCCGGTCAACAGCACCAACCGCATCCCCTTCCTGACCACCGGCAAGGTCGACCTGGTGATTTCCAGCCTGGGCAAGAACCCGGAGCGGGAAAAGGTCATCGACTTCTCCAGCGCCTACGCGCCGTTCTACCTGGCCGTGTTCGGTCCGCCTGACGCCGCCATCAACAACCTGGACGACCTCAAGGGCAAGACCATCAGCGTCACCCGGGGCGCCATCGAAGACATCGAGCTGACCAAGGTCGCCCCCGAAGGCACCACCATCAAGCGCTTCGAAGACAACAATTCGACCATTGCCGCCTACCTGGCCGGCCAGGTGGACCTGATCGCCAGTGGCAACGTGGTGATGGTCGCCATCAGCGAACGCAACCCCAAGCGTGTTCCGGCCCTGAAGGTGAAACTCAAGGACTCGCCGGTGTACGTGGGCGTGAACAAGAACGAGCCGGCGCTATTGGACAAGGTCAACCAGATCCTCGCCACCGCCAAGACCGATGGCAGCCTGGAGAAAAATTCCCAGACCTGGCTCAAGCAGCCGCTGCCGGCCGATCTCTGACCGTCGCTTGAGAGGCTGAGCATGGCTTATCAGTTCGATTTTCTGCCGGTGGTGCAAAACACCGAGCTGCTGTTGCGCGGCGCGCTGTTCACCCTGGAACTGACGGCCATCGGTACGTTGCTCGGGGTCAGCCTGGGCATCGTCGGGGCCGTGGTGCGGGCGTGGAACATTCGCCCGTTCGCGGCGATCTTCGGCGTATACGTGGAGCTGATCCGCAACACGCCGTTCCTGGTGCAGCTGTTTTTCATCTTCTTCGGCTTGCCGTCCCTGGGCCTGCAGATTTCCGAATGGCAGGCGGCGGTGCTGGCGATGGTGATCAACCTCGGCGCCTATTCCACCGAGATCATTCGCGCCGGCATCCAGGCCATCCCACGAGGGCAACTGGAAGCCGCCGCGGCCCTGGCGATGAGCCGCTTCGAGGCCTTCCGTCATGTGGTGCTGCTGCCGGCGCTGGGCAAGGTCTGGCCGGCGTTGAGCAGCCAGATCATCATTGTGATGCTCGGCTCGGCGGTGTGTTCACAGATCGCCACCGAAGAGTTGAGCTTTGCCGCCAACTTCATCCAGTCACGTAACTTCCGCGCCTTCGAAACCTATGCGCTGACCACGCTCATCTACTTGTGCATGGCGCTGTTGATCCGCCAGTTCCTCAACTGGGTGGGCCGCCGCTGCCTGTACAAGAGCAGCAACGGGAGCGGCCGATGAGCGATTTCACTTTCTGGGACGTGGTGCGCAACCTGCTCACCGGCCTGCAATGGACCCTGGCGCTGTCGCTGGTGGCGTTTATCGGTGGCGGCGTGATCGGTTTGCTGATCATGGTGTTGCGCATCTCCAAGAGCGCCCTGCCCCGCAACATCGCCCGGACCTACATTGAGCTGTTCCAAGGCACACCGCTGTTGATGCAGCTGTTCCTGGTGTTCTTCGGCGTGGCCCTGGCCGGGGTGGAGATTTCCCCCTGGATGGCGGCGGCGATTGCCTTGACGCTGTTTACCAGCGCCTACCTGGCGGAGATCTGGCGCGGTTGTGTCGACTCGATTTCCCACGGCCAGTGGGAAGCCTCGGCGAGCCTGGCCCTCAACCCGCTGGAGCAGTTGCGCTACGTCATCCTGCCCCAGGCCCTGCGCATCGCCGTGGCGCCGACCGTGGGCTTTTCGGTGCAAGTGGTCAAGGGCACGGCCGTGACGTCGATCATTGGCTTTACCGAACTGACCAAGACCGGCGGCATGCTCGCCAACGCCACGTTCGAGCCGTTCATGGTCTATGGCCTGGTTGCCCTCGGTTATTTCCTGCTCTGCTACCCCTTGTCCCTCAGTGCGCGCTACCTGGAAAGGAGACTGCATGCCTCTGCTTAGAATTACCGCCCTGCATAAATACTACGGCGATCATCACGTGCTCAAAGGCATCGACCTGAGTGTCGAGGAAGGCCAGGTGGTGGCGATCATCGGCCGCAGCGGCTCGGGCAAATCCACCTTGCTGCGCACCCTCAATGGCCTGGAATCGATCAATGATGGCGTGATCGAAGTCGACGGCGAATACCTCGATGCGGCCCGCGCCGACCTGCGCAGCCTGCGCCAGAAAGTCGGGATGGTGTTCCAGCAGTTCAACCTGTTCCCGCACCTGACGGTCGGCGAGAACGTCATGCTGGCGCCACAGGTAGTGCAAAAAGTGCCCAAGGCCAAGGCGGCCGTGCTGGCGCGGCAGATGCTGAAACGGGTCGGGCTTGGCGAGAAGTTCGATGCCTTCCCCGACCGGTTGTCTGGTGGCCAGCAGCAACGGGTGGCGATTGCCCGCGCGCTGGCGATGTCGCCGAAAGTGCTGCTGTGCGACGAGATCACCTCGGCCCTGGACCCGGAACTGGTCAATGAAGTGCTCAGCGTGGTGCGGCAACTGGCCAAGGAGGGCATGACCCTGATCATGGTCACCCACGAAATGCGCTTCGCCCGGGAAGTGGGCGACAAACTGGTGTTCATGCACCAGGGCAAGGTGCATGAGGTGGGCGATCCCAAGGTGCTGTTCGCCGATCCGCAGACTGCGGAGCTGGCGAACTTCATCGGGACGGTCGAGCCGGCCTGATTTTCTCAGCCAAGGAACACTCTGTGGCGAGGGGATTTATCCCCGCTGGGCTGCGAAGCGGCCCCCAAACCAGGCAACTCGGCGTGCCAGGATAATTGAGTTCACAGCTTTAGGGCTGCTGCGCAGCCCAGCGGGGATAAATCCCCTCGCCACAAGGGCACCCTGCAAGCTGCTCTGGCTCAAGGGTTTGGTTCAGGTGCGTTGGCGTAGGCGGTTGATCGTGGCAGGATGGCGAGGTTATCGACCGAGACTTTTTGACCATGCCGCCATCCCAAGCCAAGAATCTGTCCCTGATCGCCGCCATCGACCTGGGCTCCAACAGCTTCCACATGGTCGTCGCCAAGGCCCAGAACGGGGAAATCCGCATTCTTGAGCGGCTCGGCGAGAAGGTCCAACTGGCCGCCGGTATCGACGAAGAGCGCAAGCTGAGCGAAGAATCCATCCAGCGCGGGCTCGACTGCCTCAAGCGGTTTGCCCAACTGATCAACGGTATGCCCCTGGGCGCGGTGCGGATCGTGGGCACCAACGCCCTGCGCGAGGCGCGCAACCGTGGCGAGTTCATCCGCCGCGCAGAAGAAATCCTCGGGCATCCGGTAGAAGTCATTTCCGGCCGTGAAGAAGCCCGCCTGATCTATCTGGGCGTTTCCCATACCTTGGCCGACACCCCAGGCAAGCGCCTGGTGGCGGACATCGGTGGCGGCAGTACCGAATTCATCATCGGCCAGCGCTTCGAACCTCTGCTGCGCGAAAGCCTGCAGATGGGCTGCGTCAGCTACACCCAGCGTTATTTCCGCGACGGCAAGATCACCCCGGCCCGCTATGCCCAGGCCTATACGGCGGCGCGCCTGGAGATCATGAGCATCGAGCACGCCCTGCACCGCCTGACGTGGGATGAAGCCATTGGCTCCTCGGGCACCATTCGCGCCATTGGCCTGGCCCTCAAGGCCGGCGGGCATGGCACCGGCGAGGTCAATGCCGAGGGCCTGGCCTGGCTCAAGCGCCGGGTGTTCAAGCTCGGCGATGCCGACAAAATCGATTTCGAAGGCATCAAGCCCGACCGCCGGGCGATTTTCCCCGCGGGCCTGGCGATCCTCGAGGCGATTTTCGACGCCCTCGAATTGCAGCGCATGGACCACTGTGAAGGCGCCCTGCGCGAAGGCGTGCTGTATGACCTACTGGGGCGTCATCATCACGAAGACGTGCGCGAGCGCACCCTTGGCTCGCTCATGGAGCGTTATCACGTCGACCTGGAGCAGGCCGCACGGGTCGAACGCAAGGCGCTGCATGCCTTCGACCAGGTGGCCGACGACTGGGACCTTAACGACGGGGTCTGGCGCGAGTTGCTGGGCTGGGCCGCCAAGGTCCATGAAGTGGGCCTGGACATTGCCCACTATCATTACCACAAGCATGGCGCCTACCTGATCGAACACTCCGACCTGGCGGGCTTCTCCCGGGAAGACCAGCAGATGCTCGCGCTATTGGTGCGTGGCCACCGACGCAATATTCCCAAGGATAAATTTGCCGAGTTCGGCGATGACGGCATCAAGCTGATTCGCCTGTGCGTGCTGCTGCGCTTCGCGATCCTGTTCCACCACATCCGTGGCACCCAGGAAATGCCCCAGGTCGCCCTGCATGCCGACGGCGATCAACTGGACGTGATGTTCCCCGACGGATGGCTGGAAGAAAACCAGCTGACCCAGGCCGACTTCGCCCAGGAAGCCGACTGGCTCACCCGGGTCGGGATTGTGCTGAACATTCACTGAGCCCCGCCACAACACAGATCTATTGTGGTGAGGGGATTTATCCCCGTTGGGCCGCGAAGCGGCCCCAAAGAGTTGGAAGGTAATCAACCTGACACAACTGGCCCGCAGGTTTCAGGGCTGCTTCGCAGCCCAGCGGGGCGGTGCGACGTTTCGCTAAATCCCCTCGCCACAGATATCCTTAAACCATCAGAACTGCATCACCCCAACCTTAACGAACCGCCAACACCGGACTGCTCAAGCGCTCCAACAACGTCGCCTGGGCGCTGCGCGGGTTCTGGTTGCCGGTCGGGGTGTTGCGGATGTAGCGACCATCCGACTGCAGGCTCCAGCTGTGGGTGTTGTCGGTGAGGTAGCTTTCCAACTCCTTCTTGACCCGCAGGATCAGCTTCTTGCCTTCCACCGGGAAGCAGGTCTCGACCCGCTTGTCGAGGTTGCGCTCCATCCAGTCGGCACTGGACAGGAACATCTGCTCCTCACCGCCGTTGAGGAAGTAGAACACCCGCGTATGCTCCAGGAAGCGCCCGATGATCGAGCGTACATGGATGTTGTGGGACACCCCCGCAATGCCCGGCCGCAAGCAGCACATGCCACGCACCACCAGGTCGATGCGCACGCCCGACTGGCTGGCCTTGTACAACGCACGAATGATCTTCGGGTCGGTTAGCGAGTTGAACTTGGCAATGATGTGGGCCGGTTTGCCGTCCAAGGCGAACTGCGTTTCCCGGGCGATCATGTCGAGCATGCCCTTTTTCAGGGTGAACGGCGCATGCAGCAGTTTCTTCATGCGCAGGGTCTTGCCCATGCCGATCAACTGGCTGAACAGCTTGCCGACGTCTTCGCACAAGGCATCGTCAGAGGTCAGCAGGCTGTAGTCGGTGTACAGGCGGGCGTTGGCAGCGTGGTAGTTGCCGGTGCCCAAGTGGGCGTAACGCACGATCTCACCGGCTTCACGCCGCAGGATGAGCATCATCTTGGCGTGGGTCTTGAAGCCGACTACGCCATAGATCACCACCGCACCCGCCGCCTGCAGGCGGCTGGCCAGTTGCAGGTTGGATTCCTCGTCGAAGCGCGCGCGCAATTCGATCACTGCCGTGACTTCCTTGCCGTTTCGCGCCGCGTCCACCAGGGCATCGACGATTTCCGAGTTGGCGCCGCTGCGGTACAGGGTCTGGCGCACCGCCAGGACGTGGGGATCCTTGGCGGCCTGGCGCAGCAGGTCAACCACCGGTGTGAACGACTCGAACGGGTGCAGCAGCAGGATGTCCTGCTTGCTGACCACGCTGAAAATGTTCTCGCTGTTTTGCAGCAGTTTCGGGATCTGCGGCGTGAACGGCAGATATTGCAGCTCCGGATGGCTGTCCAGGCCGGTGATGCTGAACAGTCGGGTCAGGTTGACCGGGCCGTTGACCTGATACAGCTCGGTCTCATGCAGGTTGAACTGCTTGAGCAGGTAATCGGACAGGTGTTTCGGGCAGGTATCGGCCACCTCCAGGCGCACCGCATCACCGTAGCGACGGGAGAACAGCTCGCCGCGCAGGGCGCGGGCCAGGTCTTCGACGTCCTCGGTGTCCACCGACAGGTCGGCGTTACGCGTCAAGCGGAACTGGTAGCAACCTTTCACCTTCATGCCCTGGAACAGGTCATCGGCATGGGCGTGGATCATCGACGACAGGAACACATAATTGTCGCCAGGGCCACCGACGTCTTCCGGCACGCGGATGATCCGCGGCAGCAGGCGTGGCGCCGGAATGATCGCCAGGCCGGAATCGCGACCGAAGGCGTCGATGCCCTCCAGCTCGACGATGAAGTTCAGGCTCTTGTTGACCAGCAGCGGGAACGGGTGTGTCGGATCGAGACCGATCGGCGTGATGATCGGTGCGATCTCGTCGCGGAAATAGCGGCGCACCCAGGTCTTGATCTTGGTGTTCCAGTAGCGCCGACGGATGAAGCGCACCTGGTGCTTTTCCAGCTCCGGCAACAGGATATCGTTGAGGATCGCGTATTGCCGGTCCACATGGCCGTGGACCAGCTCGCTGATGCGCGCCAGGGCCTGGTGCGGTTGCAGGCCGTCGGCACCAGCCTGTTCACGGGCGAAGGTGATTTGCTTCTTCAGCCCGGCGACGCGGATTTCGAAAAACTCATCCAGGTTGCTGGAAAAGATCAGCAGGAACTTCAACCGCTCCAGCAGCGGGTAGGACTCGTCCAGCGCCTGCTCCAGCACGCGGATGTTGAACTGCAGTTGCGACAGCTCCCGATGGATGTACAGGCTGCTGTCATCCAGGTTGGGAATCACAATCGCCGGGGCCGGTGCGGGCTCGACGACAGCTGGGGCAGCAGGCTCCAGCGCCGGCGGTGTCTCGGCAATCTGCTCGACCACGGGTTGAGCGTCTTTTACGGCAACTTCGGAGAGTCCTTCGGTATTCATCGCAAGTTCCTGGGAGGCTATTTCTGCTCTCGTAACAATTGGGCGGCGCGCACGGCAAAGTAAGTCAGGATGCCATCAGCCCCTGCGCGCTTGAAAGCGGTCAAGGACTCCAGGATCACCCCTTCGCCCAACCAGCCGTTCTGGATCGCGGCCATGTGCATCGCGTACTCGCCGCTGACCTGATAAACAAAGGTCGGCACTTTGAATTCGTCTTTGACCCGGCAAAGAATGTCGAGGTAGGGCATGCCAGGCTTGACCATGACCATGTCTGCCCCTTCTGACAAGTCAGCCGCCACTTCGTGCAAGGCTTCCTGACTGTTGGCCGGGTCCATCTGATAAGAGGCCTTGTTGGCCTTGCCCAGGTTCAGGGCCGAGCCGACCGCGTCGCGGAACGGACCGTAATAGGCGCTGGCGTACTTGGCCGAGTAGGCCATGATCCGCACGTTGACGTGACCGGCCACCTCGAGGGCTTCGCGGATCGCCTGGATGCGCCCGTCCATCATGTCCGACGGCGCCACGACCTGGGCGCCGGCCTCGGCGTGGGACAGGGCCTGCCTGACCAGTGCATCGACGGTAATGTCGTTCTGCACGTAGCCTTCTTCATCGAGGATACCGTCCTGCCCGTGGGTGGTGAACGGGTCCAGCGCCACGTCGGTGATCACCCCCAGCTCCGGGAAGCGCGCGCGCAAGGCGCGGGTCGCGCGCTGGGCGATGCCTTCCGGGTTCCAGGCTTCGGCAGCGTCCAGGGACTTGAGTGTCGGCGGCGTGACCGGGAACAGCGCCAGCGCCGGAATGCCCAGCTCGACCCAGTGGGCGGCTTCTTCGAGCAGCAGGTCGATGGTCAGGCGTTCCACCCCGGGCATCGATGCCACCGCTTCGCGACGGTTCTCACCGTCCAGCACGAACACCGGCAGGATCAGGTCATTGGTGGTCAGCACGTTTTCACGTACCAGCCGACGAGAGAACTCATCACGACGGTTGCGGCGCAGGCGGGTAGCAGGGAACAGACGATTGGCGGGGGTAAAGCTCACGGCAGACTCCTGAGCCCGTGCTGACGGGCGAGCGTGACAGTTATAAGCGCCCATTATGACGAAGACATTACAGTTATGTGCACCTGCGTCCGGTCGTCGCAGTTATTGTCATTGTAGGAATTGTTCACGTCGAGACACATTTCGATACTTTCCTGAATGTGCCTGAAGGGTTAGGCTGCGCGTTCATTTCGCCAGCACCCAGACAATGCTCCAACAATTTCTGCATGACTTCGGCTACTTGGCCCTGTTTATCGGCACGTTCTTCGAAGGCGAAACTATCCTCGTGCTCGCAGGTTTCCTGGCGTTCCGTGGCTACATGGACATCAACCTGGTGGTCGTCGTGGCGTTCTGCGGCAGCTACGCGGGCGATCAGCTGTGGTATTTCCTGGGACGCAAGCACGGGCGCAAGCTGCTGGCCCGCAAGCCGCGCTGGCAGTTGATGGGGGATCGGGCGCTGGAGCACATCCGCCGGCATCCGGACATCTGGGTCCTGAGTTTCCGTTTTGTCTATGGCCTGCGCACGGTGATGCCGGTGGCGATCGGTCTGTCAGGCTATCCGCCGGGTCGCTACCTGTTGCTCAACGGCATCGGTGCGGCGATCTGGGCCACGGCGCTGGCTGCGGCCGCGTACCACTTTGGCGCAGTGCTCGAAGGCATGCTGGGCAGCATCAAGAAGTATGAATTGTGGGTACTCGGCGCACTGCTGGTGCTGGGCCTGGTCTTGTGGCTGCGCCGACGCATCAAGAATGCGCGCCTGGCCAGGAAAGTCCTCGAAGCCGAGCGCCTGGAGCAAGCCAGGTCCGGCGAACCTACGACGCCAACCGAGTAAACCGGGTACGGCAGCAATATAGCCCGATGCCGCTGAGCAGGCTGTAGCTGAGCAGCCCGGCCCAGGCCACAGGGTTGGCCGGCCACAACCCGGCCAGTGGCGCCAGCCATACCAGCGGCAGGTTCGAGGCCAGCCGCAACAGCTCCAGCCGCAACGCCCACGGGCGATTCTCCAGGGCCACGCCCAACACGAACAGACCGAACGCCACCGCGCCCCAACCCAGCATCAGGGCGACGACCGGCAGGCTGGCTTCAAGGTTCATCAGATAACTGCCCAAGGCAATGTAGGCGCAGAACTGCAGCCCCAGGTACCACTGCTGGCGAGCATCCAACGGCACGTCGAATTTGCGGAACTGGCTCAAGTCCGACTTGTTCAGCGGGTACCTGGCCGCGACGTCCGCCGGACGCCAACCGGTGGGCATGAACCAGATCCGCAGCTTGTCCCACCAACGCCCGGCCCGCCTGGCATCGGCCCACAGCTGCGCATAGAACTGCAGGTTGGCCCACAACGGATTCCAGCTCTCCAGCGGCGTGGTCACGCCGAAAATCACCGGTTCGTTGACGTCTTCTTCCTGGAAGGTGCCAAACAGACGGTCCCAAATAATGAACACCCCGCCGTAGTTGCGATCCATGTAGAGAGGGTTCTGTGCATGGTGGGCACGATGATTGGACGGCGTAACGAAGCACCACTCCAGCCAACCGAGCTTGGGAATGTGCTGGGTGTGGACCCAGAACTGGTACAGCAGATTCAACGCCGCGACGCTGACGAAGACCACCAGTGGCACACCCAGTACGGCGAGCGGGACGTAGAAGATCCAGCTCAACAGGAACCCGGTGCTGGTCTGGCGCAACGCGGTGGACAGGTTGTAGTCCTCGCTCTGGTGGTGCACCGAATGGGCGGCCCAGAGGATGTTGCGTTCATGGCCCATGCGGTGCAGCCAGTAATAGCAGAAGTCGTAGAGCACGAAGGCAAACACCCAGGCCCAGGCCCGGTCGGCAGGCAGTTCGATGACGGCCAGGTGTTTCAGCGCAAAGGCGTAGGTCAGCAGCCCCACGCCTTTGGTCAAGAGGCCCGTTGTGGTCGACAGCACGCCGGTGCTCAAGCTGTTGATCGCGTCGGCCACACGGTAGTGGCTCACGCCCCGCCAGCGATCAGCCAGCAACTCGACGGCGATCAGCACGAAGAAGAACGGCACGGCATACAGGATGAAGTTCATGACGCAACCCGGGCATGCGAGGCAGGGAGATAGTCGGCAGATTAGGTGTAGCTGCCCGATCCCCCTATGGCAACGAGTGACAAATTAGTAGACATTTAACGCCATGAATCTGGAGAAAAGCCCATGAGCAAAAAAATTGCAGTGATCCTTTCCGGCTGTGGCGTCTATGACGGCGCCGAGATCCACGAAAGCGTGATCACCTTGCTGCGTCTCGATCAGCGTGGGGCTCACGTCCAGTGCTTCGCCCCCAACATTGCCCAGTTGCATGTGATCAATCACCTGACTGGCGAGGAAATGCCCGAGAGCCGCAACGTGTTGGTGGAATCGGCGCGGATCGCCCGGGGCAAGGTGAAGGACTTGCGTGAAGCCAGGGTCGAGGATTTCGACGCCTTGATCGTACCCGGTGGTTTTGGCTCGGCGAAAAACCTCTCCAACTTTGCCATTGAAGGCGCGGCTTGCACGGTCCAGCCAGAGGTCCTCGCGCTGACCGAGGCCTTTGCCGAGGCCGGAAAACCGGTCGGGCTGATCTGCATCTCCCCGGCCCTGGCGGCGAAAATCTACGGCCCGGGCGTGGTCTGCACCATCGGCAACGACGTCGACACTGCCGCCGCTGTGACCAAAATGGGGGGTACTCACGAAGAGTGCACCGTCACCGACATCGTTGAAGACCGAGCGCGCAAACTGGTCAGCACCCCGGCCTACATGCTGGCGCAAAACATCAGCGAAGCGGCTTCCGGCATCAACAAACTGGTGGATCGGGTGTTGGAATTGACGCACGAGAACGACGCCTGACCCCACCACCACTAACCCTGTGGGAGCGAGCTTGCTCCCACAGAGGTTTGGGCATGATTCAAGGCAATCGGGTCAGGCGCGTCAGGATCCGATCCAGGGCATTGGCGAACCCCTGTTTGTCCCGCTCGCTGTAGGCCGCCGGGCCGCCGCCCATGTGGCCCTGTTCACGCAGATCAGTGAACAGGTTGCGCACCGCCAGCCGATCGCCCATGTTTTGCGCATCGAACTCCTTGCCGCGCGGGTCCAGGGCCGCGACGCCCTTCTTCACCAACCGGTCGGCCAAGGGCACGTCGCTGCAGATCACCAGCTCACCCGGCTCGGCGTGCTCTACCAGGTAATCGTCCGCCGCATCAGGGCCACTGGGGACCACGATCAGCTTCACACAAGCCAGGGCCGGCTTGATCTGCGGCTGACCGGCCACCAGCACCACCTCGAACCGGCGCTTCAGGGCGAACTTGATCACCAGTTCTTTCGCCGTCTTGGGACAGGCATCGGCGTCGATCCATACGCGCATTGGGGTTGTTCCTCTTTAAATGCATCAAATGCATCGCGAGCAAGCTCGCGCCCACAAGGACAGCCTACATCCTGTGGGAGCGAGCTTGCTCGCGATCATGAGCGCAGCGAACGCTTTTCAGGAAACCTGGACCCGACGCTTCTCCACCACCCAACTGCGTCCATACAGCACCATGATCGCCAGGATCGCCACCACTTGAGCGGCCAGCGAATAGGCATCGGCATGAATGCCCAACCAGTCGAAGTCGAAGAACGACACCGGATGGGTGCCGAAGATCCCGGCTTCCTGCAACGCCTTCACGCCGTGACCGGCGAATACCACCGACAGCGCGCACAACAACCCGGCGTTGATACTGAAGAACAGGGCCAGGGGCAGTTTCGCCGAGCCGCGCAGGATCACCCAGGCCAACCCCACCAACAACACCAGCGCCGTCGCGCCGCCGGCCAGCACCGCGTTGTGCCCGGCGGGGCCCGCTTGCAACCACAGGGTTTCGTAGAACAGGATCACTTCGAACAGTTCGCGATAGACCGAGAAGAACGCCAGGATCGCAAAACCAAACCGACCACCGCCGCCCACCAGGCTGCTCTTGATGTAGTCCTGCCAAGCCGCTGCGTGGCGACGGTCGTGCATCCACACACCCAGCCACAGCACCATCACACTAGCGAACAACGCCGTCGCGCCCTCAAGCAACTCACGCTGGGCACCGCTGACGTCAATCACATACGCCGCCAGGCCCCAGGTCGCCAGGCCGGCCAACAGCGCCAGGCCCCAACCGACGTTGACGCTGCGCACCGCCGACTGCTGGCCGGTGTTGCGCAGGAACGCCAGGATCGCCGCCAGCACCAGGATCGCTTCCAATCCTTCACGCAGCAGGATCAGCAACCCGGAGATGTAGCTCAGCGACCAGCTCAAGCCATCGCCGCCCAGCAGGCCGGCTGACTCCTTCAACTTGGCCTTGGCCGCGTCCAGACGCTGTACCGCCTGCTCCACCGGCAAACCATCCTGCAAAGACTGACGGTAGGCCATCAGGGACTTTTCGGTGTCCTTGCGCACGTTGGCGTCGACGTTATCCAGCGAGCTTTCCACCAGCTCGAAACCTTCCAGGTAAGCGGCTACCGACAGATCGTAGGCCTGGTCGTGGTCACCGGCACGGTACGCCGCGATGCTTTTATCCAGGGTGGCCGCCGTGTAGTCGAGCAACTGCGCCGGGCCACGTTGCACCTGCGGCGGCTGGGCACGCTGGGCACGGAACGTCGCCGCTGCTGCCGGGCCTTGTGCGGCGAGGACTTCGGCAGGGGTCTGGCGCGCCAGGTCAGCGAGGTTGAAGACCTGTTCACTTTTGGCCGCGGCCGGGTCCGCGCTGAAGCTGGCGATGTAGGTCGCCAGGTCCCAGCGCTGACGGTCGTCGAGCTGATCGGCGAAGGCCGGCATATCGGTGCCTTCGATGCCCATGCCGATGGTGTTGTAGATCGCATAGAGACTCAGGCGATCCAGGCGCTGGGCGTCCCGCATGTTGGCGGGCGGCGGTTCCAAGCCGACACCGGCAGGACCGTCGCCGGCACCGTTGGCTCCGTGGCACACCGAGCAATTCTGGGCATACAGCGGCGCACCGCGGGAGGGATCGGGGGTGATCACCGGCGCCTGGCTGACTTCATATGCCACCGCCAGCTTGGCCCCCAGTTGCCGCGCCAGGCGCGCGACGTCGCCGCCGTCCTGGCGCTGGGTGATCGCGCCGCGCAAGGTGTCGATGCCCTGGGTCAATTCAGCCTTTTCCGGTTTGGCCGGCAGCCCGGCGATCAACCCGGCCAGCACCTGAGTGAATTCCAGTTGCTCGCGGTATTCCCCGTCCTCGATGACCTTGCCTGCCTCGACCGTCGCCGGGTAATCCGCGCCGATGTAATCCAGCAAATGCAGCGCCTGGGGGGCGCCCTCGACGGTGTCGGCCAGCAGCGAGGTGCTGCACAGCGCAAGCAATGGCAGTGCAAGCCAGGCCAGGAAACGGAACGGCGCAGTCATGAATGACTCTCGATTGGTAATAAGAAGTAACACATTGTTCACTTCCAATGACTTTGGCTCAAGAGCCGATGTGCTTTGACGACACATTTTCATCGGATTGCTGACTTGGAGGTGATGTCACAAAAACAGCATTTCGAGATTGAAAAGCCATTACATAGCTAAGCGCCATGTTTATAATCGCGCCGCCTTCTTATTGTTCGATGGCATAAAAGCTCCTCTTCTTATGAGGAACCGACAGCGTCCCGACGTTTGTCCGTGGGATCGCCCCAGCCCGACCCGCAAACCCCGGCTGTTTCTCAGGGAAGAAATGTTCATGGCATCCCGTGCCGTTTTTTCGATCGCCCTCGGTGCGATCACCTTGGTGTCCGGCTGTTCGGCCTTTCGCAACTACGACAGCGAATTGGCCCAGACCAACCAGCAACTGGCTTCCGGCAACGTCGACGCCGCATTGACGCTGCTGGAAAAGAACAACACCAGCCAGGACAAGGACCTGCTGTATTACTTCGAGAAAGGTGAGCTGCTGCGCGCCAAGGGCGACCTGTCCGGCAGCCAGACGGCCTGGACCAGCGCCGACCAACAGGTTGGCCAATGGGAAGACGCGGTCAAACTCGACACGGCCAAGTACCTGGCCCAGTTCGGCAGCTTCCTGGTCAACGATAAAGTCCGCCGCTACGAGGGCTATGACTACGAAAAAGTCATGCTGACCACGCAGATGGCCCTGAATCTGCTGGCCGTGAATGACTTCGACGGTGCGCGGACGCAAATCAAGAAGACCCACGAACGCGAAGCGGTGATCGCCGACCTGCGGGACAAGGAATACCTCAAGCGCGAGGAAGACGCCGAGAAGCAAGGGGTCAAGACCGAATACAAGGACCTCAAGGGTTACCCGGTGGCCAGCCTCGACGCTCCGGAAGTGGTCAGCCTGAAGAACAGTTACCAGAGCGCGTTCAGCCATTACCTGGCCGGCTTCGTCTATGAAGCCCTGGGTGAAAAGGACCTGGCCGCACCGGGTTACCGCAAGGCCGCCGAACTGCGCCCTAACACGCCGCTGCTGGAACAGGCGCTGCTCAACCTCGTCAAACCTGCCGCCAAGAACGATGACAGCGACATCCTGATCGTGGTGCAGAGTGGCCTGGCACCGTCCCGGGACTCGATCCGCATTCCCCTGCCCTTGCCGATCAGCGGCAACCTGGTCATCACGCCGCTGTCGTTCCCGCTGATCAAGCCTGACACCTCTACCGCCACCTTCAGCCAGATCGGCGTCGACGGTCGCCAGTTGGACCTGACCCAGCTCAACAGCACCACCGCCATGTCCCGCCGCGCCCTGCGCGACGACATGCCGGGCATCATCCTGCGCACCACCGTGCGCGCCGTCACCCGTGGCGTGGCGCAAAAGCAGATCAACGACACCAATCCCCTGGCCGGCCTGGCCGTCGGCCTCACCTCGGCCGTACTCGAAGGTGCCGATACCCGAACCTGGCGCACCCTGCCCGACTACACCCAGGTGGTGCGCCTGCGCCTGAAGAAAGGCGAGCACCAGGTCACCTTGCCAAGCTCGGTGGGCGGCTCGGTGGTCAAGGTCACCGTCGACCAGCGCTACCAGGTCATCAGCCTGCGTGCGGTGGGTAATCAGGTGTTCGCCGGTGGCCTGGCTGCCCAGGTGATGCCAAGCGCCAACCCGACTGCCATTGCCCTCAAGCAACCTTAAGAACGGAGTCTTGTTCACATGCGTTTAAAACTGATCGCCGTTGGCGCCCTGGCCTTGCTGGCCGGTTGCGCCACCCCGCCACCACCGGAGCCGGGCAGCGCCGCCAGCAAGGTCGTGGCGATGGGCAAGACCAAGAACATTGTGGTCGGCGCCATGCGCGTGGCCCGGGAAAACGGCTACATGACCGTCAATGTCCAGTTGAGCAATACCAGCTACAACAACAAGACGATGTATTACCGCTTTGCCTGGCTCGGGCCGGAGGGCTTTCCGATCGCCGAGGAAGAAACCTGGAAAAGCCTGACGCTGTATGGCGAACAGACCAGCTTCCTGCCGGCCATCGCACCGACACCCAAGGCCGTGGATTTCCGTTTGGAAATCAATACCCCTTGAGCCGGATCCCGGTCGGTCAAGCCAACACCAGGCCTGTGGTGAGGGGATTTATCCCCGCTGGGTTGCGCAGCAGCCCTCAAACCGACGGACTCGGTATGTCAGGTAGATTTCATTCAGTTTTTTGGGGCTGCTACGCAGCCCAGCGGGGATAAATCCCCTCGCCACAAAAACCCTTTATGCAGCAATTTGAGAGCACCCACATGTTCGTACGCATTTCCTCCATCGCCCTCGCCGCCCTGCTGGTCAGCGGTTGCGCCAACAACTCGCCGGTCCTGGGCAACAAGAACATCAGCTACGGCGACACCAAGGCCGTGGAAACCGTGACCAACGAGTTCGGTTCCACCGACCTGCAAATGATCGCCGAGTCCATGACCCGCTCCCTGGCCCAGTCCGGCATCCTGCAGGGTCGCCCGGTGGTCCAGGTCTATGACGTGAAGAACAAGACCAGCGAATACATCGACACCCGCGAAATCACCACCAGCATCAAGACCCAGTTGATGAAGACCGGCGCTGCTCGCTTCGCCAGCGACAACACCGCCATGGACAGCCAGGTCGATCAGCTCAAGCTGCAGAACCAGAGCGGCCTGTACAAGAAAAGCACCGTAGCCAAGACCGGCAACATGATCGCTGCCAAGTACCGCCTCGAAGGTTCCATCAGCTCGATCGTCAAGCGCAGCAGCGACTACAAGGACGTCTTCTACAAATTCAGCCTGCAATTGATCGACGTCGAAAGCGGTCTGGCCGAGTGGATGGACGAAAAAGAAATCCGCAAGACCACGGAGCGTTAAGCCATGCGCACATGGATAGGCATCATGGCCTTGGCTTGCGCATTTGGCGCGCAGGCGGCCCCGAAAGTCGCAGTGACCGACCTTGCATACCAGGAGCGGGTGGAGGAATACATCCACACCGTCTCAGCGCAGAGCAACTTCCAGGCGAACCCTTACAGCGCCAGCGCTTCCTCGAGCTACGACGAGATGGAAGCCACCAGCAGCTATATCGAGCAGGGCGAACTGCGCAAGTTCACGGGCGACATCAAGGGCGAGATCCTGCGCAGCGGGATGTTCCAGCTGGTGCAGGGCACCCCGCACACCGCGTCGTCCAAGGGCGACGTCTATGACGTGATCAAGCGCATCAAGGCCGGGAACTTCAAGGGTGCCGACTATGTGCTGTTCGGCACGGTGTCGGACATCGACTTCACCCGCGACATCAACGAGCTGGCCAATACCGACAGCTATTCGGCCGTACTGGCGCTGACCTTGGTGGCAGACTTCAGTCTGATCAACACCAAGACCTACGAAATCACTTCAGCCTTTACGGCCATGGGCGAAGGCCAGGACACCAAGTTGTTGAACCACCGGGACGTGCACATTAGCCTCAACCGGCCGCGGGTGGTGCGCGATGTGTCCAAGGCCCTGGGGGAAGACGTGGCGCGGCAACTGAGCGAACAGCTCGGCGGCCCGAGCTATCAACAGCCCAGCGAGCCGGTGCAGCGCAACAACCTGCCACGGGATACGGCGCCGGTGATCCTGCACTGAGCCACGCCGCTCGGTAAATGCTTAGATACTTCTGTGGCGAGGGGATTTATCCCCGCTGGGCTGCGAAGCAGCCCCAAGAATTTTGCGAGTGCTGCGCACTCGAGCGGGGATAAATCCCCTCGCCACAGGTGTTGTGTACAAGCCCGCTACACCGCAGCCTTGCGAATCGTCGCGAGCAAGCCCGCCGCGCCGATGAACAGGCCAGCAAACGTGCGGTTCATCCGCCGTTGCTGCTTCGGTGTGCGCAACAGGCGCAGGACTTTGGACGCCAGCCCGGTGTACCCGGCCATGACGATGAGGTCGACGACGATCATGGTGACGCCCAGGATCAGGTATTGCTGGATCAACGGGGCATGGGGATTGATGAACTGTGGCAACACCGCCAGCATGAACACCAGCGCCTTGGGGTTGCTGATGTTGACCAGGAAGCCGCGAAACACCAGCGCCAAAGGATTACCGATAGGCCGCACGACGGAATCATCGCTGATATCGCCAGGGATGGCTCGCCACTGTTTGATACCCAGGTAAACCAGATAGGCCACGCCGAACCACTTGATCGCATAGAACGCGGTGGCCGACGCCGTGAGGATAGCGCCAACACCGGCGGCGACGATCACGATTTGCAGCGCCAGGCCCAGTTGCAGGCCCAGGGCATTCCAGTAACCGCGCCAAAACCCGTAGCGCAAGCCACTGGACATCGATGCAATGGCACCGGCGCCCGGGGAAAGACTGATCACCCAACAGGCGGCAAAAAACGCCAGCCATGTTTCCAGCAACATTGCACACCTCGGCTCGGATTCGTCGAAAACGACTAAGCTAATGCGCCGCTGAAGGATTGACCATCGCTTTTTTGCAAAAAAAAACCAATCGACGAGGCCGGATTATTCGACGAATCCACCCACCGGAAACGCTTCGCTGCCGCGCCAGCGCCTTACCGAACGCTGGAAGAACAGGCTGTTGGGTACTTGCACCATGGCACTGCCGGTGCCGAGTTCCTCGGGTTCGATCAGCGTGGTGTACAGCAGATTGATCGCCACCACGCGTCCTTTGATTCCAGGCTTGTCGGTGGTGTCCACCAGTTCGACCACATCGCCCAGGCGAAACGGTCCGACGGTGTAGATCAACACGGCGCAGAACAGGTTGGACAGCACGCTCCAGATGGCGAAGAACGCCACCGCCGCCACCGCCACGAAACCCGAGATCGCCGTCCAGAGTACCGTGGCCGAGACACCCAGGCGCTCCAGCGCCACCAGTACGGCGCTGCCCATGATCAGCCAGCGCAGCACACCGCGCAGGATGATCACCAATTGCGTCGGCAGTGGGTAGCGCTCGCCGAGGCCCGTGAGCGCACGCGCAACGAACCGCTGGGCGACATATCCCACCAACAGGATCAGCAGGATTTGCGCACCCAGCCAGATCGGCTCGATCCACATGACGGGTATAGGCAACGCCAACGCTTCCATCAGGACAACGCCTCCAGCTCCGCTTGCAGGTTTTCCAGCAGTTCCAGCGCTTGCATCCAAGCCTCCTCGAGTTCCGCTTCCCGAATTTTCAGCTTGGCCTGCTCGGCCAGCAGGTCGCGCAACTCATCTTTGCGCGCCGCCTCGTAGAGACCACTGTCGCCAAGGCTGGTTTCGATCTTTTGCAGTTTTTCATGCAGCTTGCCCAACTCGGCTTCGAGTTTGTCGGCCTCACGCTTGTGCGGCGCCAGTTGCTGGCGCAATGCGGCGGCGGCCTGGCGCTGGGCTTTCTTGTCGGTCTTGTCCGGGTTGACCGGCGTACTGCTGACCGGCGCGTTGCGCTGACGGTATTCCACCAGCCAACGGGCGTAGTCTTCCAGGTCGCCGTCGAACTCCTCGACCTTGCCGTCGGCCACCAGGAAGAAATTATCCGTGGTGCTCTTGAGCAAATGCCGATCGTGGGACACCACCAGCACCGCGCCACTGAATTCCTGCAAGGCCATGGTCAGGGCCAGGCGCATCTCCAAGTCCAGGTGGTTGGTCGGTTCGTCGAGCAGCAACAGGTTCGGCCGGCCCCAGGCGATCAGTGCCAACGCCAGGCGTGCCTTTTCGCCACCGGAGAAATTCAGCACCGGCTCGTCGATGCGCGCCCCGCGGAAATCGAACCCACCGAGGAAATCCCGCAGGGTCTGCTCGCGCTCGGTCGGTGCCAGGCGTTGCAGGTGCAACAGCGGGCTGGCCTTGGAATCCAGGGAGTCGAGCTGGTGCTGGGCGAAATAGCCAACGACGGTGTTTTCACCTCGGGTCAAGCGTCCAGCCAATGGTTGGAGTTCGCCGGAGAGGTTCTTGATCAGGGTCGACTTACCGGCACCGTTGGGGCCCAGCAGACCGATCCGCGCACCCGGGGTCAGTTGCAGCTTGACCTTCTCCAGCACGGTCTTGTCGCCATACCCCAGGCGCGCGTCGGACAGGTCGATCAACGGGCTGGAAATCTTGGTCGATTCGCGGAAGACAAAATCGAACGGCGAATCGACGTGGGCCGCCGACAGCTCTTCCATGCGCTCCAGTGCCTTGATCCGGCTCTGGGCCTGGCGGGCCTTGGTGGCCTGGGCCTTGAAGCGGGCGATGTAGCTTTCCATGTGCGCACGTTGCGCCTGTTGCTTCTCGTAGGCCTGCTGTTGCTGGGCCAGGCGTTCGGCACGCGCGCGTTCGAAGGCGCTGTAGCCGCCGCGGTACAAGGTGAGCTTGCGCTGATCGACATGGGCCACGTGATCCACCACCGCGTCGAGGAAATCACGGTCGTGGGAAATCAGCAGCAGCGTGCCCGGGTAACTCTTGAGCCAGTCTTCGAGCCAGATGATGGCGTCGAGGTCCAAGTGGTTGGTCGGCTCATCGAGCAACAGCAGATCCGAAGGACACATCAAGGCTTGGGCCAAGTTCAGGCGCATCCGCCAGCCACCGGAGAAGTCCCCGACCTGACGATCCATCTGCTCATTGGTAAAGCCCAGGCCGGCGAGCAATTTGCGCGCACGAGCATCGGCGGTGTAGCCGTCGGCACTGTCGAGCTCCGCGTGCAGACGGGCCTGTGCGGCACCGTCGTGGGCCGCTTCGGCCGCCGCCAGGTCGCGTTGCACCTGGCGCAGGCGCAGGTCGCCATCGAGCACGTAGTCCACCGCCAGACGCTCGAGGGTGTCGACCTCCTGGCGCATGTGGGCGATGCGCCAATCAGCCGGCAACAGGCAATCACCCGAGTCCGGGTGCAGCTCGCCTCGCAGCAAGGCGAACAGGCTCGATTTGCCGGCGCCGTTGGCACCGATGAGGCCGGCTTTGTGGCCGGCGTGCAGGGTCAGCTCGGCGTCTTCTAGCAGACGTTGCGGGCCACGCTGTAAAGTCAGGTTCTGAAGTCGGATCATAATGGCGGCGGAGTCTACCAGCTTCGCTCGCAACTGGCGCGAGTAGCACGATGTCCCCAGACCTGTGGAGCTTTTCCCTCGACCTCTATGCCAAGCCTGGCGTAGAGCCTGCGTGCCTGGCATCACAAGACGCCGGCGCCAACGTCTGCCTGCTGCTGTGTGGCCTGTGGCTGGCGCAGCGTGGCGTGGCCTGCAATGAACACAGGCTGCGGCAGCTTCGACTATTGGCCGAGCCCTGGGATGCCGAGGTGGTGCGGCCACTGCGCACGCTTCGCAGCCAATGGAAAACCAGCGCCCTCCAAGACACGGCACTCAATGGCCTGCGCGAGCAGGTCAAGCAACTGGAGCTGGCGGCCGAACGGCAATTGCTGGAGCGATTGGAAGCGCTGGCCAAGGATTGGCCTGGGACACAACAGAACGATTCAGCGCAATGGCTGCAAGGGCTGGCGGCGAATGCCGGGCCAGCGAGCCGCGACGCGCTGCATCAGCTGCGCGTCGCGGTGTCCGGCACTTAGGAAGCGCTGGTTGGGGTGCTGCTGATGCTCGGCGCAACGGCAGCGGATGGGCTGGTCGCCGCGGCCGGAGTGCTGGCGGTTGGAGCCGGTGCCGTGGTCGGAGCCGGTGTCGCTGGCTTGGCGGCTGGCGCAGTCGCAGGTTTTGCAGCGGCTGGCTTTTTCACGGCCGGTTTCGCTGCCGGCTTGGCGGCTGGTTTGGCGGCAGCTGGCTTCGCGACGGCTGGTTTGGCAGCCGTTGGCTTCGCAGCAGCAGGCTTGGCAGCAGCCGGTTTGGCAGCGGGTTTAGCCGCCGCTTTGGCGGGGGCCTTGGCAGCGACTGGCTTGGCAGCGGTTTTCGCAGCGGGCTTGGCCGCAGCCGTTTTGGTTGCCGCAGGCTTCGCTGCTGGTTTGGCAGCAGGTTTAGCGGTGGCTTTTACCGCAGCTTTGGCAGCAGGTTTTGCGGCGGCAGTTTTAGCGGCAGGTTTGGCTGCAGCAGTTTTAGCGGCAGGTTTGGCTGCAGCTTTTGCCGCAGGTTTAGCGGCCGGTTTAGCTGCAGCTTTTACAGCAGGCTTGGCGGCAGCGGCTTTTGCGGCTGCCGTTTTTGTGGCGGGCTTGGCCGCAGCTTTGACAACTGGTTTTTTTGCCGCAGGTTTTGCAGCACTGGCAGCGACCGATTTGGCAGCAGGCTTGCTGGCAGCTTTGGCCGGCGCTTTCGCCGCAGGCTTGGCGGCGATTTTGGCCGGAGCTTTTGCCGCGACGGGTTTAGCCGCCGGCTTCTTGGCCGATACAGCGGCAGGCTTGGCAGCACGAAGCGTCAGCGCCTTGCCTGCGGCTTCCTGCACGCGACCGACACCCTGGGCCAGTTTCAGGCTTTCCTGGGCATCACGCTTGAGTTGCAGAATGTAGGCGCGGGTCTCGGACTGACGATCCTTCAAGGCATCAAGCAGGTCTTCGAGTTCTTTCACGACATCTTTGGCCTTGGCTTGCGCCTTGGCCTTGCCAGCGGTGGCTGCGTCTTGCAATTTGGTGCGCGACTTGTGCAGTTTTTCTTGCGCTTTGCCGCGTTGTTTTTCAAGTTTGGCGAGCAGTTTTTCAGCATCAGCCAGGGCTTGGGAGCAGGCATTTTCCAGATGTTCGAGCAGGCTGCCCGAGAGTTGTTGGAGCAAGTGCAACGGAGTGTTTACAGGCTTCTTGGTGGCCGACATGGTTTACCTCCTGACTGACGTGAGTGCGGCTCATACTAGACCTCTGCTTCAACCGCCGCTAGGGCATGTTGACAGTACACAAGACGTTGCGTTGCAAGGGACGAAAAATCTTCTGCGCCAGTGCCTTGGCAATCCACTTCTATAGATATCGGCACTGGCATAATTCCTCGATTCGAGGCCGGAGAGCACACATGTCGCGTCACCTGTTTTTATTCCTGTGCATGGTTTGCTCCACGGTCCAGGCCGTTGAAAAAACCAGCGCAAACGATGCCCACGATTTGGCTTACAGCCTGGGCGCAAGTCTGGGCGAACGCCTGCGCCAGGACGTGCCGGACCTGCAGATCAAAGCCTTGGTCGAAGGCTTGCAACAGGCCTACCTGGGCAAGCCGCTGGCCCTCAAGGATGAACGCATCGAACAGATCCTGGCCGAGCACCAGGCAAAACTGAATTCGCAATCGACAACGCCACAGATCGAAGCTGCGTTGAAAACGGAGCAGAAATTTCTCAATGAAGAAAAGAACCGTCCTGGCGTCCAGCAACTCGCAGACGGCATCCTGCTGACCGAGATCAAGCCAGGCCACGGCGCGAAGGCCGGCCCTCACGGCAAGGTCCAGGTGCTGTATACCGGTCGATTGCCGGACGGCACCGTATTCGACTCCAACCACCAGGCGCAATGGTTCAACCTCGACAGCGTGATTGACGGCTGGCGCAGTGCATTGCCGCAAATGCCGGTAGGCGCAAAATGGCGGTTGGTGATTCCGTCGACCCTGGCCTATGGCGCCGAAGGGGCGGGAGATGTGATCCCGCCATTCACGCCACTGGTGTTTGAAATCGAATTGCTGGGCGCGACGACCTGACGCCGACTCAATAAAAAACGGTGCGCAATGCGCACCGTTTTTTCATGACCGCGAACCCTCAGGCCTGGACCGCGGCTTCTTCCTTGTGAGCGTTGTGCAGCACTTCGATCAGGCAGTCTTCCAGCTCGAAACGTTCGTGCAGCAAGCCGCCCAGCTCCTTGAATTTTTCCGCTACGCACTTGCCTTCATCGCACAGGTCGTTGAACGCCAGCAGCTTTTCGGTGATGACGTCGATACGCGGGTAGATCTGCTCGGCCAGTTCCAGGCCGCGCTTGTCGTTGAAGGCCTTGGCCTCGCCCGTCAGTTGTTCGTATATCTCGAAATGACCGGCAGACACATAGTCGACCAGCACACCGCAGAACTCCTGCAAGGGTTTGCGGCTTTCGCTCAGCGCTTCAGGCTTATCGCCGAGGGCATCGTAGGCCCGAACCAGTTCGTGACGCTCCTGCAACCAGCGATCGATCAACAGATGCACCCCACCCCAGCGTTCCTGAGCATTCTGACAACTTTCGAGCATGGTGATTTCTTCCCTTGTGAGTCATGCCACTCGCAGCCTGTGCACGCCTGATGATCAGGGACAAGCCAGACACAACATGATCGAGCGGCACAATTCCAATAACACGTGCGGGCCAGATTATGCCCGCACGACAACGGCTTCAAGGTACGCAGGAGATAAAGTTCATACAAGTGTTTAATCCACGGCCCGGAGCATCTGCGACGTATCGCCGCTGAGCGGTCGTACCAGAGCGCTCCAGGCAAGGCGCAGCAGTAGATAGGCCATCGCGCTGGACACCGCGAGAAAAAACAACAGGCTCCATTCGGGGATACTCAGGTCGAACAACGTCCAGGTGATATTCGCGCAATCGACCGCGCCGTCGAGGACGCGATGCAACGCGCACCACCACGAATCCATCAGCTTGGGCTGGGCAACACAATCAGGAAACGGCTCGAACGAATGGCTTTGCATCAAGACCTGACGCCATGACAGGGTCATTCCCCCCGTCGCAAAAACCAACCCTGCCGCACCATAGAAGAGACTGCCTCTTTGGCCTGGACCGTGTACGCATGCCACAAGGCTGTTCACCAGGAACAGCGTCAGGCACAACCGCTGCAAGACGCACAGGCTGCAAGGCGTCAGGCCGACCGAATACTCCAGATAGGTGGCAATGCCCAAAGCCAGGGCTGCGGCGATGGAAGCCATGAAAAACAAGAAGCGTGAGCTGGCCAAAGACATGGCGGTTCCGTAACAGAAGAGACAAGCAGTTACGGTAGAGGAAAGCCCTCGAGCCTTTCAAGGCAGGCCCGCGCAGACACTTCACCAGGGATGTAGGGAATTCCCGACAGGCCAAAGAGGATACAGCGCGATGAGCTGTAGGACTTTACTGACAGCATGACCAAAGCCCCAAAACCAGGGTGGTATTCGCAACCCTTCGCTCATGGACGGCACTGAACCTGTGGCGAGGGGATTTATCCCCGCTGGGTTGCGAGGCAGCCCTAAAGCCTGGCGCCGTGCGTGCTGCATCAGATTTTCATCGAGCCCAAGCTTCAAAGGGCCGCTTCGCAGCCCAACGGGGATAAATCCCCTCGCCACAAGGGTTCATACCCTTTTCAAGAATGAGTCATGCCCCTCTCAAGTGGACAACACCTGAGCCGGAACCGGCAACGGTGCGGCCAGCAGGCGCTCGTCCAGCAGCCCCAATCCCTCCTGGAACAACTGGTTGCTGCGCTCGGCATCGCCCAGTTGCGCCAGCAATCGCGCCAGTTCAGCACAGGCTTCGGGGTTGCGTTGGACGCGCAAGCTGCTTTCCAGATAGTCCCGCGCCTTGCCCCACAAACTGTTCTGCAGGCATAGGCGCCCCAGGGTCAGCAGCAGGCTTGGATCCGCCGGATGATCCTTGAGCCAGCCTTCGGCCGTTTGCAACTGGCGGATCGGATCATTGCCTCGAACCAACCCGTACAGGCGCGCCAGATGGCTGTCATAGTGACGCTTGAGCGCACTTCGCAATACCTCTTCGGCCTCGACCTGGGCTCCCAACTGACGCAACTGCTCGGCATAGGCCAGCACCAGCGCCGACTCCTGGCGCTGCGCGGAGGTCAGTTGTTGCCAGGCGCGATTGAGCGACTGCAAACCGACGCTGCCGTCCTCCTCACGGTGAGCTGCCAGGGTGAGGTTTTCACCCCAGGCACGACGTTCCAGTTCCGCCAGTTCAGCGGGTGGCAGGACCTTGTCCTTGCGCAGCTCCGGCAACAGCCGGATCAATGCCGACCAGTCGCCGCGCTGCTGATGCAGTCGTTGCAGTTGGCGCAGGACCTGGACGTTATGGGGATGCCGCTCATGCATGGCCTGGAGCGTGGTCAACGCGCCGTCGGTGTCGCCTCGGTCCGTCTGCAGTTGCGCGTGCGTAAGGGCAATGGCCAGTTCCGCCTGGGGCTGACGCTCCAGGGCGCGCTCGAGCAAACTGTCGCTCTGTTCGTAGAGACCTTGTTCGTTGGCCGCACGGGCGGCACCGAGGTAATACAGCAGCGGCTGGCGCTCGGCTTCGGCAGCACGATGCAGGTGTCGTTGGGCACTGGCCCAGCGACCTTCGGCCAGGTCCAACTGGCCGTGCTCGATCGCCACTTGCACCCGCCGGCTGCGGTTGCGCCGCGACCACGGGTTGACCACGCCGCTCGACGTAGTCACCAGCCCGATCAGCGCCCGCAGGCCTCGCCACACCAGCCAGAGCACCGCCACCAGCGCCAGGGTGACCCAAAGGCCAGCTTCATAACGGAAGTTCTTGTACGCCACCAGCACGTAACCCGAATGCTCGGCAATCGCCACGCCCAGCAAGGCAGCGGCAGCGATGACCACGAACAGAATCACGTAGAGACGCTTCATGGCGTGGCCTCCTGCGCGCCAGGCGCGGGCAGCGGCTTTACCGATTCCTGGGCATTGAGGTTGCGGCGCTCAAGGTAAGCCTGGACGCTGCTCAGCGTGCCCGTCAGGTCCGGGGTGACCACCGTCACCGGCTGCTTGGACAGCTCGACCACGCGTTCGAGCATGATCTTGCTTTGCGGGTTGTCCTGGTTGAAGTTGTTCTTCAACACGTCCCGAGCCTCGGTCAGCGCCTGGGTGTAGACCGGCGCCTGACCATTGAGGGCGGCCCATTGCGCCTGCTCCAGCGCCAGACTCAAGGCCAGGCGCACTTGCACGAGGCTTTGCCCGGCCAGCAGCGGACGAACATTTTCATCGGCGTTGAAGTCGATACGGATATAGCGCGAGATCTGGTCCCACCATTGCGCCCAACGACTGGCGCCATCGCCGTCGGCGGTCAGGCCCAGCAGGGATTCACCGCGGTCCTTGTACTCGGGCGCCAATTCGGTCAGCTCCAGGACCTGGTCACGCAAGGCGCCCAGTTGCAGGAACAGCCCGGTGCGATCCGGTTGCTCGGTGCTGCGCAACGCGGCGAGGGTCTTGGCCAGTTGCTCGCGGGCGGCGAACGAACCGGGGTCGTTCTGCTCGCGCAGGATTTCGTCAGCCCCCTGGACCAGCGCCTGGGCACTGTTGATGTCCTGCAGGGCGGAAAGACGCAGGCTGGCCAGGCGCAACAAGTGCTCGGCCTCCGCCAGGCGCCAATCCTTGCGGCTGGCACCGAGCACGGTTTCCAGGCGCTGGTTCAGGTGCTGCTGGTCACTTTGCAACTGGGCCACCAGGCGCCGCCGCCCCTCCAGCTCTTCGGCCGGGGGCAATTGCGCCAGGCGCTCGCTCAGGCGTTGCTCGTTGAGCTTGAGGCTCTGGGCCTGGTCATTCAGCGCCTGGACCTGGGCGGACTGCTGCTGGTTATTGGTTTGCAGGTGACGCACCTGCCACACGCCCCAACCGCCCACGGCCACGCCAGCGGCCCCGAGCAGCAATGCAACAATGGCCAACCCGTTGCCGCGACGCGGCGCCACCGGGGGCGGAGTTTCAACCGGCGCATCGATCGCTGGCTGGTCTAGATCTTCTTTTGGCAAGGCTGTTTCGCTCACGTATCCATCCTTTGCATTAGAAAACGGCACGGAGTGTTCCCGTAACGCCGCCAGCAAAGCCGCGGCATTGGCGCCACGACAATCCACAACTGTTCGGGCCCCGGCGGCACGCGCCATCCCGGCAACCCTTGGGCTTGGAACAAACAACGGTAACCGCGCCAAGGCCGGCCACGCATCGCCGGCCAGCCGCTGCAGATGCTCGAAGCCCTGCCCACTGCTGACCACCAGTGCGTTCAAGTGTTCCGCTTCGACTTTCGCCGGCAACGCCCCTTCGCCGTAATCGGGCAAGTGGCGGCGGTACAATTCCAGATAATCGACACTAGCACCTTGCTCGCGCAAACGCTCTGCCAGCAAGCCACGCCCGCCTTCACCGCGCACGATCAAAACCTTGGGGTCGGGCCGCGCAACAGCCTGGCGCAAGACCACGTGTTCCAGCAAGGCTTCGCTGTCATCGCCGTTATCGGGATAAAACACCGTGAGGCCGGCATCGACGAGAATCTGTCCGGTGGCCGCCCCCACGCTGAACCAGGGTTGGTCTGGAAGCTGGGGCCAGTATTGGCGCAGCAACTCGACGCACAGGCGTGCGGCCGGTTTGCTGACGACGATCACGGCAGAGTATTGGTCCAGCACCTGGAGTATCGCCCGCCCGGCATCGGACAGCGGGACCGGCTCGATATCCAGCAAGGGCAGGCTGCTGCTGTAGACCCCCGCTTCGGCCAGGACAGCCGCCAGCGCCGACGACTCGTCCGCCGGCCGGGTGAGCAGCAGCCGCCAACCCGTCACGTGTGGCCGGCCTCGCCATAGACGGCCTTGAGAATGTCGGCGGCGCCCTGGCTCAACAGATCTTCGGCCACCCGCACGCCCAACGCCTCGGCATCGTGGCGCGGCGCCCGGGCTTCGGCGCTGAGCAGCCGGCCACCGTTGGGATCCCCCACCAGGCCACGCAACCAGACCTGTTCGCCTTCCAGCACGGCGTAACAGGCGATCGGCACTTGGCAACCGCCATTGAGGTGTTTGTTAAGGGCGCGCTCGGCGAATACCCGCGTAGCGGTGTCTTCATGGTGCAGCGGCGCCAGCAAGGCATGGATGTCGCTGTCGGCGCTACGGCACTCGATGCCCACCGCCCCTTGTCCACCGGCCGGCAGGCTGTCGTCGACGCTGATGGCCGAGGTGATGCGATCTTCAAAGCCCAGGCGGATCAGGCCGGCGGCGGCGAGGATGATCGCGTCGTACTCACCGGCATCGAGCTTGGCCAGGCGCGTATTGACGTTACCGCGCAGGAAACGGATTTGCAGGTCCGGGCGGCGAGTCAGCAACTGTGCCTGGCGACGCAGGCTGGAAGTCCCCACCACGCTCCCGGCAGGCAGTGCTTCAAGACTGGAGAACGTGTTGGAGACGAACGCATCGCGTGGGTCTTCCCGCTCGCAGATGCAAAACAGGCCCAGGCCTTCGGGGAAGTCCATGGGCACGTCTTTCATCGAATGCACGGCGATGTCGGCTTCGTTGTCCAGCAACGCGGTTTCCAGTTCCTTGACGAACAGGCCCTTGCCGCCGATCTTCGACAGTGGCGAATCCAGCAGCTTGTCACCGCGACTGACCATGGGCACCAGGGTCACGATCAGGCCGGGATGGGCCGCTTCCAGGCGGGCTTTGACGTATTCGGCCTGCCAGAGGGCCAAGGCACTTTTACGGGTGGCGATGCGGATCTCGCGAGGGGACATGGATCAATCCGTACTTAAAAGATACGGCAGATAATAACAGCTCAGCCAAAACCGCTTTGATTTGAATCACGACCCCAAGGCCTCCCTGGCCGCCAAATCCTCGAAATGAAACGCATCGAACGCCTTGGACCGCCGCATTAAAGCTGCTGCATCATCTTGCGCACGCCGGCCACGTGTCGCCGGCTGACAATCAGCGCGTCGCCATTGAGGCCCTTGAGGAACAGTTGGAAATGCCCAAGGGGGGTGCGTTGCAAACGCTCGATCCGCTCGCGGGCCACGAGGGCGTTGCGGTGGATGCGTACGAAACGTTCGCCGAACTCGTCTTCGAGGGCCTTGAGTGGCTCATCCAACAACACCTCGCCACTTTCATGGCGCAAGGTCACGTATTTGTGGTCGGCAATGAAATAGACCACCTGGTTCAACGGGATCAGCTCGATGCCTTTGCGGGTGCGCGCACTGATATGGCTGCGCGGGCCGCTGCCGCTTTCGGCGGCCGGACGGGTCAGCGCTGCCAGCTGCACGCGGTTGGGCCGCTCGGCCTTGCGCAAGGCTTCGAGCAGCGCCTCGGCCGCCACGGGCTTGACCAGGTAGCCCACGGCGCCGGCCTGCAACACCTCGGGAGGGAAGTCGTCCCGTGTGGTACAGAACACCACGGCGGGCGGCGACTCTCGTTCGCACAGCTTCGCCGCAACCTGCAGACCGTCCAGGCCAGGCATGCGAATGTCGAGCAGCACGATATCCGGCTTGTGGCTGTCAATAAGGGCCAATGCCTCTTCGCCATTGGTGGCGCTCGGCTCCAGGACACTGTAACCCTCGAGCTCGCCAACCATTCGGCTCAGGCGCTCGCGGGCCAGTGGTTCGTCATCAACGATCAGGACATTCATATTGCGCTGGATTCCTGCGTGAGTCTCGCACAAGGATAGCGTAGACAGGGGAAGTGACATCCGTCACGGCGATCCACGCTAAGACTCGTTCGAGGGCCAAAAAGTGCCGCGAGGCGGTTGCCTATCTTTACCAGCGCTTGCCGACCGATGCCCGAGGCCCGTTGTCGCACGGCGTCGCCGTAGGGATTGTTAACTGTCGATCTGACCAATATGAGCACCCCCTTCTTATCTATATCCGCTGCGCCATGGGTGGAAAAAGCAAAAGTCCTACAGTCCACTGTAGACGGTTGCCACGACGATATTGCTCAATCGAAAAATATCGTTGCGGGAAAACCCGGTTGGATCCCAGGCTTGCATCGAAAAAACCTGCCGACCAGTGCCAGCGCCAGTCCCGGCAACCCTGCTATCATCCGCCGCAGCCTTTAACCGCTACTTTCTCCACAGCCGATCACGAGCGAATTCATGAGCACTGACAAGACCAATCAGTCCTGGGGCGGCCGCTTCAGTGAACCCGTCGACGCCTTCGTCGCCCGCTTCACCGCCTCCGTCAACTTTGACCAGCGCCTGTATCGCCACGACATCATGGGCTCGATCGCCCACGCCACCATGCTGGCCAAGGTCGGCGTGCTGACCGATGCCGAGCGCGACAGCATCATCGACGGCCTGAAGACCATCCAGGCTGAAATCGAGGCCGGCCAGTTCGACTGGCGCGTCGACCTTGAAGACGTACACATGAACATCGAAGCGCGCCTGACCGACCGCATCGGCGTGACGGGCAAGAAACTGCACACCGGCCGCAGCCGCAACGACCAGGTCGCCACCGACATCCGCCTGTGGCTGCGCGATGAGATAGACCTGATCCTGGCCGAAATCACTCGCCTACAAAAAGGCCTGCTGGAGCAAGCCGGGCGCGAAGCCGAGAGCATCATGCCGGGTTTCACGCACCTGCAAACCGCCCAACCTGTAACGTTTGGGCATCACATGCTGGCCTGGTTCGAAATGCTCAGCCGCGACTACGAGCGCCTGGTGGACTGCCGCAAGCGCACCAACCGCATGCCCCTGGGCAGCGCCGCGCTGGCCGGCACCACGTACCCGATCGACCGTGAATACACCGCGCAGTTGCTGGGCTTCGACGCCGTGGGCGGCAACTCGCTGGATAACGTCTCGGACCGCGATTTCGCCATCGAATTCTGCGCCGCCGCAAGCATCGCGATGATGCACCTGTCGCGCTTCTCCGAAGAGCTGGTGCTGTGGACCAGCGCGCAATTCCAATTCATTGACCTGCCGGACCGCTTCTGCACCGGCAGCTCGATCATGCCGCAAAAGAAAAACCCCGACGTGCCGGAGCTGGTACGGGGCAAGAGCGGCCGGGTGTTCGGCGCATTGATGGGCCTGCTGACCCTGATGAAAGGCCAGCCGCTGGCCTACAACAAGGACAACCAGGAAGACAAGGAACCGCTGTTCGACGCCGCCGACACCTTGCGCGACTCGCTGCGGGCCTTCGCCGACATGATCCCGGCCATCAAGCCCAAGCACGCGGTGATGCGCGAAGCGGCCCTGCGCGGCTTCTCCACCGCCACGGACCTGGCCGATTACCTGGTGCGCCGTGGCCTGCCATTCCGTGACTGCCACGAAATCGTCGGCCATGCCGTGAAGTACGGCGTGGACAGCGGCAAGGACCTGGCCGAGATGAGCCTGGACGAACTGCGCCAGTTCAGCGACCAGATCGAACAGGACGTGTTTGCCGTGCTGACCCTCGAAGGCTCGGTCAATGCCCGTGACCACATCGGCGGCACCGCGCCGGCGCAGGTCAAGGCAGCTGTGGTACGTGGCCAGGCGTTGCTCGCCAGCCGCTAAAAGCATCACGAGCAAGCTCGCTCCCACAGTGGATCTTCATGTAGAGATTCATTGTGGGAGCGAGCCTGCTCGCGATAACTCACTTCAAAACACCGCGAAACTCATTTTTTGGCAGCGATCATCGCCAAAAACGCCGGCATCGCCGCTTCTCTATCCGCCGCAATCCGCTGCACATTTGGATTCTGCTCCAAGCGCTCCATCAGCGCCTTGGCCGCGGGCATGCCTGCCAGCAAGTCGATATCGAACAGCTTCCTGCCCACCTGCAAGGCCAGGGATAAGCTGTAGAAGAAATACAGATCGGCCAGGCTCATGCGCTCGCCCGCCACGTAGGGCGAGAATTTGCCGTGCCTGCCAAGCGAGGCAAACCCCAGCTGCAATTCGGCCTTGGTCTTTTGCTTGATGGCATCGGGCACCGGCGTGCCGAAAAATGCCTCGCCATAACAGGCTCGCCCCGGCAGCTCGATGTACAACTCGATTTCCCTGCACAGGGCCAGCACCTGGGCACGTTCGAATGGGTCACCGGGCAGCAGGGCTTTCCCGGGTTGGGTTTGCTCGATGTACTCGAGGATCACGCTGGTCTCGTTGATAAACCCTTGTTCGGTCTTCAACACCGGGACCTTGCCGCGCGGGCTGACCGCGAGCGCTTCGGGGGTCTGGCTAGGGTAAAACGGCACTTCCTCGAAAGGCAGGCCCTTCTCCAACAGCGCCAGTTTGACCATGTTGTAATAGTTACTGACAGAGAAACCATAAAGCTCAAGCATTACAAAGCCTCCAGGCCGTGCGGGGTTGGCAGCCAAGCGTTATAGACCGCCAGGGCATTTCTTGCCAGGCGCATCACGCCGCTGAATGCAGGTAAACTGGCGACCTTTCTCCCAGGAGCCTGCCATGAGCGAGCCAACCGACATCGACAACGACGAAGAAGAATTCGTCGAGAACACGCTGATCCAGGCCATCGAAAACCAGATCGAAAGTGACAATCCGCCTGCGGCCAAGGCCACTTTCAACAAGTTGACCCTGGTCGGTTATGAGCGCGAAGAAATCCTCAACCTGATGGCCCATGTGCTGGCGGTAGAAATCGATGCGATCCTGGAAGAGGACCGCGCGTTCGATACCCAATGGTACGAAGCCGCATTGCGCGCCCTGCCTGAGTTGCCGCCGGAAAAGAAATAAACCGTGAGGCAAAGTTGCTCCTGTGGCGAGGGGATTTATCCCCGCTGGGCCGCGAAGCGGCCCCCACAACGAGCGCACCTGTTTCCTTGGGCCTGCTTCGCAGTCCAGCGGGGATAAATCCCCTCGCCACAAGGTGCTCTGCCTGGCAGGACAGCGATGTTCCGCCACCCAAAACAAAAAAAGCATGACACTGAGACTGGACAGCTCGGCCGAGTGCGCTCACCTTAGTGACGCTGTCGACCAAATTCCTAGAAAGTCTGGAGTCCTTATGTCGCTTACCCCTGAGCTGGTTGCCGAACTGGAAATCCTTGCACTCTTCAACCTGGACAGTTCCCAGGAAGGCCTGAAAATTCATCAGACCGCTGCCCCTAAAGCGATTGCCGCTGCCCAACGCCTGTTCGAAAAAGAACTGATCACCCAGCCCGATGGTGGTTACCTGACAAGCCTGGGCCGAGATGCCGCCCAAAACGTACAAACCGTCCTGACAATACTCAGCGTGCAAGAAGCCGCCTGATCCCCCTGTCGCCCACGGAAATCTCCCTTACGGGATTTCCGCAGGCGCACGGGTGCCCTGCGTAAAAAACCGGCATCCGAAATCTGTTTTCAGCTTAAGAATTCCCAAGATCGGGCGCTAACCTGCCATCACCCCACGTTCGACGCCGCGAGCCGGTTTGAGCTGACATGACCCGCAATCACGAAATACGCCCTGATCTGGACGAGGGAATCGACCGCAAGGTCTTGAACCAGTTGCGCGCGCGTTTTCTCAAGCTCAACACCGTGCGGATGGAGCGCGCCCTCGAAGGCCTGTCGCCGCGCCAGCAAGGCGTGCTGACGTTGCTGCCGCTGTTCTTCCACGTCAACCATCCGCTGCTGCCCGGCTACGTTTCCGGCAGCACGCCTGCCGGGCTGTCGAACTACGAGCCTGACGCCAATATCCTTGCCGAAGCCCAGCGACTGACCCGCTCGTTTTCCTACAAGCCGCGGCACGGCAGCAACCCGCCACGGCCGATCCTTGGCCTGTTCCTGATGGGCAGCCTCGGTACCCTGGCCCAGGCCGACCAGAGCGACATGGACGTTTGGGTGTGCCACGGGCCTGACCTGAGCGACGATGACCTGGCCGAGCTGCGCAAGAAATGCCAGCTGCTGGAAATCTGGGCCGCGACCCAGGGCGCCGAAGCCCATTTTTTCCTGATCGACCCAGCGCGTTTCGTGCGGGGCGAGCGGGACAACCAGCTCAGTTCCGACGATTGCGGCACCACCCAGCATTACCTGCTGCTGGATGAGTTCTACCGCACCGCGATCTGGCTGGCCGGGCGCACGCCGATCTGGTGGCTGGTACCGGTCTATGAAGAAGAGAACTATGAGCAATACACCCATACGCTGATGTCCAAGCGTTTCATTCGCGCCGATGAAACCCTGGACCTGGGACACCTGGCCTACATTCCGCCAGGCGAATTCGTCGGTGCCGGGCTCTGGCAGCTGTTCAAAGGTATCGAGTCGCCCTACAAGTCCGTACTCAAGCTGCTGCTGACCGAGGTCTATGCCAGTGAACACCCGAATGTTCGCTGCCTGAGCCTGCGCTTCAAACAGGCCGTATTTGCCAATCGCCTGGACCTCGAAGAGCTGGATCCGTACATGCTGGTCTACCGCCGCATCGAGGAATACCTCAATGCCCGCGGCGAATCCGAACGCCTGGAGTTGATCCGCCGCGCGCTGTACCTGAAGGTCAATCGCAAGCTCACCGGCCAGACGCGTAGCAGCGGCTGGCAACGGGTACTGCTCGAACGACTGGCCCGGGAATGGGGCTGGGACCAGCGTCAACTGGCGCTGCTGGACGCCCGCAGCCAATGGAAAGTCCGCCAGGTCAGCCACGAGCGACGGGCCCTGGTCAACGAACTCACCCACAGCTACCGCTTCCTGACCCAGTTCGCCCGCACCGAGAAAACCGTCAGCCTGATCAACAAGCGCGATCTCAACGTGCTTGGCCGGCGGCTGTATGCCGCCTTCGAACGCAAGGCCGACAAGGTCGAGTTCATCAACCCCGGCATTGCGCCGGACCTGGCCGAAGACACCCTGACGCTGGTCCAGTCACCCAACAAGAAAGAACCGGGGCAGAACCAGTGGGCGCTGTACAACGGCAGCCTCAACGCCCTGGAGTGGGAGAATTTCGCGCCGATCAAGCGCTGCCGCGAGCTGCTGGAACTGCTGACCTGGTGCCATCGCAACGGCGTGATCGACAGCAGCACGCGTCTGGCGCTGCACCCAGGCGACAGCGACCTGAGCGAGTTCGAACTGTTCAACCTGCTGGGCAGCCTGCAACAGTCCATCGCCCTGCCCTTGACCACCGTGGATGAAGCACAGTTGCTGCGCGCCAGCGTGCCCAGCGAAGTGTTGATCCTGGTGAACGTCGGCGTCGACCCGCTCAAGCACCACCGCGACTTGAATATCCTGATGACCACCGAGCGCACCGACTCCCTGAGCTATGCCGGGGTCCGGGAGAACCTGGTGCTGACCCTCGACCAGGTCACGCTCAACAGTTGGAATGAGGTGCTGGTCAACCGTTTTGACGGCGAACACGCCTTGCTCGACTGCCTGCGCGATTACCTCAACGACCTGCCCGTCACCCAGCACCAGCCACGCTTGCAGGTGCGCTGTTTCTGCCACAACCGCGCCCAATTCATTGCGCGGCGCGTGGAAGAAGTCATCGATACGGCGCAGACCCTGCTGCTGAGCAGGCTCAATCACCGCTATCTGCTTCAGGTCCAACAGCACTATCACGTGTTGGAGCTGGTGCCCGGCCAGGTCAACCACGTGGCGCTGGGCAGCCTGTCGGCGCTGATGGATTACCTGGGCGAGGAACTGACAACCTACAGCCCCTTGCACCTGGACCCGATGGCCTTGGAGGACCATGACCTGGCGCTGATCCTGCCCATGGGCCAGCCCGAGTGCATCCAGGTGTTTTACCGCGTCGACGAAGACGAGGCCGATCTGTACGTGCTCGACGAGTTCAACGCGCTGTGGCAACAACACGTGCCTTATCACGACGAACAAAGCCTGCTGGTGCCGCTACAACGCTTTTTGCAGTCAGTGCTTTATCGTCGCGATGCCCTGCTGCCGCTGGATGCCGCCCAGCCGCCGACCCTGGAAACCCTGTACTACCAGTTATTGCCCTCAGGCAGTGGCCGGGCGCGACGGATCGAAGCGCGGCAAGCCCCGCAGATGCAAGTCAACAAGCCGTTCTATGACGTGCAGGCGATCATCGGCAAAGCGGCGCACGGGCAGGTGCACGTCACCCTGTACTGTGATCAGCAGGAGTTTTCCGAACTGGAACATGGCGACCAACTGTTCCGCGTGGTCGCCAGGGAGATCGTCGAACAGCGCCGCGAAGCCCAGCGCTATCGCTGCTACATCACCGACCTGGACCTCTCGGGCCTGGTGGGCGACGGCGCCTGTTCAAGCAATTTGTACCTGCGCTACAAGGCCGACCTGGAGCGCGCCCTGAACGAGGCACTGAACCAGGTCTGAGACGGGTTCAGAACGCACAGTCGCCGCCATTGACCGGCTGCGACTCGACCTCCAGCAACGTCAGCTTCAGCGTCTTGCCACCCGGGGCCGGCCAGTCGATGTGCTGACCGACCTTCAGGCCCAGCAACGCGCTGCCCACTGGCGCCAGGATCGAGATCCGGCCTTCGTCGGCGTTCGCGTCCTGTGGATAAACCAGCGTGAGGTGATAGTCCTTGCCGCTGCTTTCTTCGCGACAGTGCACGCGCGAGTTCATGGTCACGACATCGGCAGGCACTTCTTCGTGGCCCACCACGTTCTCGGCGCGATCCAGTTCGGTTTGCAGCGCAATCACGCCCGGCAGCGTTTCATCAAGGCTGTCGATCAGGCGTTCCAGACGCTGTACGTCCAGACGGGTAAGGGTGATGGATGGTGCGGTCATGATCCTGGCAGACTCCTTTCTTCTGCACGAAAAAAGCAAAACCCCGCCACAAAAAGGCGGGGTTTTCACGGGCCTCGATGGATTGAGGCGTAACCGGACACTATCACAGCTCAATAAATAAACAAGACGGGCGGGGTCTACTCATCGTCATGGGAAGCAGAATGACTGTGGCGAGGGGATTTATCCCCGCTGGGCTGCGAAGCGGCCCTAAACCCTCACCTTGGTGCATCAGGCTGGTCGTGCCCGGCTTCTATTGGGGGCTGCTTCGCAGCCCATCGGGGATAAATCCCCTCACCACAAATTACCTCAGAGACTGGCGCTTAGCCGCCTCGGCGCAGATAACCCGCCGACGCTCGTCGTCGGCCGAGCGCCATTCGCGGATATCTTCCACATGACGGAAACAGCCGAGGCAGACCTTCTGTTCATCCAGCTTGCACACGCCAGTACACGGCGATGGCACGGACGGGCTGACGTTGCTGTAGAGCGGCTTGAGTGGCCGTTGCGGGGCGGTCTGGCTCACGCCGTCACAAGCCTTCGAAATCGAGTTCCACGCCCGCCTGCTGCTTGACGATGCGCTCGAGCATTTCGCCCAACTGCTCTTCGCTCTTGTCGCACATCCAGCGCTCGCTTTCTTCGTCGTAGTCGAAGTGAAAGCCACCGGAAACCGCCGCCAACCACAATTGCCGCAACGGCTCCTGGCGACTGAAAATCAACTGACTGCCGTTTTCGAACTTGACGGTGAGTACACCGGCAGAGATTTCCAGGTCAATGTCCAGGCCACTGTCATCGAACACATCCTCCAGCGTTTGCTGGGTCGCATCGACCAGATCGTGGAAACGGGCTTCAGTCAAACTCATTGCGGCAACCTCGAAAATGTCTGCTCATGCTCAAGCGCCGCAAGATACGGACGCTTCCCGGCGATTGCAAAGGATATACCCACTGACGACCACCAGCGCCGCCAGACGGGCACCCCGTTGCATAGGCAAGCTGACGGGTGGCCGGTATACTCCGGCGCAATTAAAGCATTTTCAAGGATTTCGCCATGAAGCGCCTGATCTCTTCCCTTGCTGCGCTCGTCGCGGTTGCCTGCCTCGTGACAGCCTGTGGTCAAAAAGGTCCGCTGTACCTGCCTGATGACAGCAAGTCCCCTGAAGAACAGGCCAAGTCGTCCCAGGCCAAATCCCACTCGCACGACACCCACACCACCACTTACTAAGGGAACGCCATGGACGCTTTTAATTACCGTGGCGGGGAGCTGTTCGCGGAAGGGGTTGCCCTGTCCGCGATCGCCGAACGTTTCGGCACGCCGACCTATGTCTATTCCCGCGCTCACATTGAAGCCCAGTACCGGACATTCGCCGATGCCCTCGTGGGCATGCCGCACCTGGTGTGTTTCGCTGTAAAAGCCAACTCCAACCTGGGTGTGCTCAATGTCCTGGCGCGCCTGGGGGCCGGTTTCGACATCGTCTCCGGTGGCGAGCTCGAACGTGTGCTGGCCGCTGGCGGCAGCGCCGACAAGATCGTCTTCTCCGGCGTCGGCAAGACCCGTGAAGACATGCGCCGCGCCCTGGAAGTCGGCGTGCACTGCTTCAACATCGAATCCACCGACGAGCTGGAGCGCCTGCAGGTTGTCGCCGCCGAGCTGGGCGTTCGCGCACCGGTCTCCCTGCGCGTGAACCCGGACGTCGACGCCGGCACCCACCCGTACATTTCCACCGGTCTGAAGGAAAACAAGTTCGGCATCGCCATTGCCGACGCCGAGGACGTGTACGTACGCGCTGCCCAACTGCCGAACCTGGAAGTGCTGGGCGTCGACTGCCACATCGGCTCGCAACTGACCACCCTGGAACCGTTCATCGATGCCCTCGACCGCCTGCTGGCGCTGGTCGACCGCCTCGGCGACTGCGGCATCTACCTGCGCCACATTGACCTCGGTGGCGGTGTCGGCGTGCGCTATCGCGATGAAGAGCCGCCGCTGGTGGCCGACTACATCAAGGCCGTGCGTGAGCGCCTCGACGGGCGTGACCTGGCGCTGATGTTCGAACCGGGCCGCTACATCGTCGCCAACGCCGGCGCGCTGCTGACCCAGGTCGAGTACCTCAAGCACACCGAGCACAAGGATTTCGCCATCGTCGACGCGGCGATGAACGACCTGATCCGCCCGGCGCTGTACCAGGCCTGGATGGACGTCACCGCCGTGCGCCCTCGCGACACTGCGACCCGCAGCTACGACATCGTCGGGCCAATCTGCGAAACCGGCGACTTCCTGGCCAAGGGTCGGGAACTGGCGCTGGAAGAAGGCGATCTGCTGGCCGTGCATTCGGCTGGTGCCTATGGGTTTGTCATGAGTTCCAACTACAACACCCGCGGCCGTTGCGCCGAGGTGCTGGTGGACGGTGATCAGGCATTCGAAGTGCGTCGCCGCGAGACGGTAGCCGAGTTGTTTGCCGGCGAAAGCCTGCTGCCGGAGTAAAACCATGCTGCTGCGTTTTACCAAGATGCACGGCCTGGGCAATGACTTCATGGTCCTCGACCTGGTCAGCCAGCACGCGCACATCCTGCCCAAGCACGCCAAGCAATGGGGGGACCGGCACACCGGTATCGGTTTCGACCAGTTGTTGATCGTCGAGGCACCCAATAACCCGGACGTGGACTTCCGTTATCGGATCTTCAACGCCGACGGTTCGGAAGTGGAGCAATGCGGCAATGGCGCGCGCTGCTTCGCCCGCTTCGTGCTGGACAAGCGCCTGACCGCCAAGCGGCAGATCCGCGTCGAGACCAAAAGCGGCATCATCGAACTGGATGTGCGCAGCGACGGCCAGATCGGCGTCAACATGGGCGCTCCGCGCCTGGTACCGACGGACATTCCATTCCAGGCACCGGCCCAGGCCTTGAGCTATCAGGTGGACGTCGACGGCGCTACGGTGGAACTGGCAGCGGTTTCCATGGGCAACCCCCATGCCGTGCTGCGAGTGGCCGATATCAACAGTGCTCCGGTGCATGAGCTGGGGCCGAAAATCGAGCATCATCCGCGCTTCCCCGCGCGAGTGAACGTCGGTTTCCTGCAAGTCATCGACCGCCACCGCGCACAATTGCGCGTCTGGGAACGCGGTGCCGGGGAAACCCAGGCCTGCGGTACCGGCGCCTGTGCGGCCGCAGTCGCTGCGATCAGCCAGGGGTGGATGGATTCGCCGTTGTTGATCGACCTGCCCGGCGGGCGCCTGTCCATCGAATGGGCAGGCCCTGGCCAACCGGTGATGATGACCGGCCCGGCAGTGCGCGTATACGAAGGACAAGTTCGTCTTTGAGTGAGCCAAACCCATGACCGACCAGCCACAGGTTCCAGCCCCACAGCCCGACGAATCCCCCAGTCTGCCAGAAACCGCGGCCGTAGCGGCTTACCTGGAGGCTCACCCGGACTTCTTCGTCGCGCATGAAGAACTGCTCGCGACGATGCGCATCCCCCACCGGCGCGGCGATACCGTGTCGCTGGTGGAGCACCAGATGAAAATCCTGCGCGAGCGCAACATCGAAATGCGCCATCGTCTTTCGCACCTGATGGATGTAGCCCGGGACAACGACCGGCTGTTCGACAAGACCCGTCGGCTGATCCTCGCCCTGATGGACGCCAGCACCCTCGAAGACCTGGTCATGAGCGTCGAAGACAGCCTGCGCCAGGATTTCCAGGTGCCCTTTGTCAGCCTGATCCTGTTCGGCGACAACGCCATGCCGGTGGGCCGCTGGGTGACCCATGCCGAAGCGCAGACGGCCATCGGCGGCCTGCTCACGGAAAACAAAAGCGTCAGCGGCAGCCTGCGCGAGCATGAGCTGGACTTCCTGTTCGGCGAAGAACAACGCAAGCAGATCGGCTCCACCGCCGTCGTCGCCATCGCCCATCAGGGCGTGCACGGCGTGCTGGCCATCGCCAGCCGCGATCCGCAGCACTACAAGAGCTCGGTGGGCACGCTGTTCTTGAGCTACATCGCCGAAGTCACCGGCCGGGTACTGCCAAGAGTCGCCGGTTCGCTGCGCTCGGTACGCTGAGGATGGAACGGCAACTGGACGCCTACTGCGAACACCTGCGCAGTGAGCGCCAGGTGTCGCCCCACACGTTGTCGGCCTATCGCCGCGACCTGGAAAAAGTGCTGGGCTGGTGCCAGAAGCAGAACATCGACAGCTGGGCGACCCTGGACATCCAGCGCTTGCGCAGCCTGATCGCCCGCCTGCATCAACAGGGGCAATCCTCTCGCAGCCTGGCACGCCTGTTGTCAGCGGTACGCGGCCTGTATCACTACCTCAATCGCGAAGGCCTGTGCGATCACGACCCGGCCACCGGCCTGGCACCGCCCAAAGGCGAGCGCCGGCTGCCAAAGACCCTCGACACCGACCGCGCCCTGCAACTGCTCGAAGGTGCCGTCGAGGATGACTTCCTCGCCCGGCGCGACCAGGCGATGCTCGAGCTGTTCTATTCTTCCGGCCTGCGACTTTCAGAGCTGACAGGGCTTAACCTGGATCAACTGGACCTGGCCGATGGCATGGTCCAAGTGCTCGGCAAGGGCAGCAAGACCCGCCTGCTGCCCGTCGGCCGCAAGGCCCGTGAAGCCCTGGAGCAATGGCTGCCGCTGCGGGCGCTGGCCAACCCCGCCGACGACGCGGTCTTCGTCAGCCAACAGGGGCGGCGCCTTGGCCCGCGGGCCATTCAGTTGCGGGTCAAGGCTGCCGGCGAACGGGAGCTGGGACAGAACCTGCACCCGCACATGCTCCGGCACTCCTTCGCCAGCCATTTGCTGGAGTCCTCCCAGGACCTGCGCGCCGTTCAAGAGCTATTGGGGCACTCGGACATCAAGACCACCCAGATCTACACCCACCTGGATTTCCAACACCTGGCGACGGTCTATGACAGTGCCCACCCCAGGGCCAAACGCATCAAGGGCGACGAATCATGACCATCGAACTCATCACTTTCGACCTGGACGACACCCTGTGGGACACCGCGCCGGTGATCGCCAGCGCCGAAGCCATACTCCGCCAATGGCTGACCGACAACGCGCCGAACCTGGGCGGCGTGCCGGTGGAGCATCTTTTTTCGATTCGCGAACAAGTGCTGCGCGAGGAGCCTGGGCTGAAGCACCGCATCAGCGCCCTGCGCCGACGGGTGCTGTTTCGCGCCCTGCAGGAAGCCGGCTACGACCAGTGGCAAGCCTCTGAGCTGGCAGACCAGGCCTTCGAGACGTTCTTGCACGCCCGTCATCAGCTGGAGATTTTCCCCGAGGTGCAGCCCACGCTGGAGATCCTGGCCAATCATTTCGCCCTCGGCGTGGTCACCAATGGCAACGCCGATGTGCGCCGCCTGGGGCTGGCGGACTATTTCAAGTTCGCCTTGTGTGCTGAAGACATCGGCATCGCCAAGCCGGACGCGCGGCTATTCCACGAGGCCTTGCTGCGCGGCGGCGCGACGGCGCAGACCGCCGTGCACATTGGTGATCACCCCGGCGATGACATCGCCGGCGCCCAGCAGGCCGGCCTGCGCGCGGTGTGGTTCAACCCGACGGGCAAGGCCTGGGAAGCCGACCATGCGCCGGATGCGGAGATTCGTAGCCTGACCGAACTGCCAGGGTTATTGGCAGGGTGGCATCGCCAGCGCTGAACCCTGCTTCACAGCCGCCAAAGCCCTCTGTGGGAGCTTGCTCGCGATGACGGCGGCACATCCGACATCAATGCCAACAGACCTACCGCTATCGCAAGCAAGCTCGCCCCCACAGGGGTTGTGCCTGGCCTGGGAATGGAATCGCGCCCATGAAAAAGCCCGCAGCGACGGCGGGCTTTTTCAGCAAGCAATGAAGCCGATACTCAGATAGGGCGGCTGCCGTACTTGTTGTCAGGCTTCTTGGGCGGATCAGCGACCACGTTGGCCTCCACTTCCTGCACCTTACCGCCCCTGGCCAGGAATTCCTCCATGGCCTTGGCGAGCGCATCACGCTCCTTGTTCTTGGCCTCTACGCTCGGCAACTCGTCGACCGAAACGGCCGCCTTGGCCTTGCCTTTGGCGGTAGGAACCGGAACATCGGCCCCATCGTCGTCGGCAACGTCTTCCGCCGCCGCTTCAAGGCCTTCTTCGGTCTCGTCTTCGTCACCTACTTCGAGGTCGTCGTTTTCCAGATCATCGTCGCTCATGTTCTACCTCATGACTTGCGAAAAGCAGATTAGTTATAGCCCAGCTTCGCCATCTGTTCGAAGGCTGCCAGAAAAAATTCAACATCCGCCGGCAATCAGCGGTTATGCCCCTTCACCGTGCAAGGTGGCGAGGACTTTACGAGCACCGCCGTGATCACGGTGCTCGCCCAGATAAACACCTTGCCAGGTACCCAATGCCAGCCGCCCTGCCGTGACCGGCAGGCTGAGTTGACAACCGAGCACACTGGCCTTGAAGTGCGCCGGGAGGTCGTCCAGGCCTTCGTCGTTGTGCTCATAATCGGCGGTTCCTTGTGGGATCAGCCGATTGAAAAATCGTTCGAAGTCTCGACGTACCGCCGGATCGGCGTTCTCGTTGATGGTCAACGAAGCCGAGGTATGCTGCAGCCACAGATGCAACAGACCGACACGACACGCCTGGAGTTCAGGCAGGCCGGCAAGCAACTCGTCTGTCACCAGATGAAAGCCCCGAGGCCTTGCCCGCAGGGTTATCAGCGTCTGTTGCCACATACAGATCTCCGCACGTTCGGCGCGCATTCTAGCGCGCTCTGGGAAAAAACAAAGGGCCTAATATTCTTGCTTCGGTGTAAGCCTTTAGCGGTATAAAAACCCATGTCGCATCCACAACAAAAGGCGTCGGAAAAACCGGGGCGCCCTCTGAGCAATGACAAATTCCAGGCAAAAAAATGCCCGGCGAACCGGGCATTTTTTATTGCGTGTGCGTGTGCTTACAGATTGTAGCCACGTTCGTTGTGCTGGGCCAGGTCCAGGCCCACCGCTTCTTCTTCCTCGGTGACACGCAGCCCCATGACAGCGTCCAGGACCTTGAGGATGATGAAGGTGACGATTGCGGTGTAGACCACCGTGAAAGCCACACCCTTGAATTGAATCCACACTTGCGCACCGATATCGGTCACGGTGCCGAAGCCACCCAGGGCCGGTGCTGCGAACACACCGGTCAGGATCGCGCCGAGGATACCGCCGATGCCGTGTACGCCGAAGGCGTCCAGGGAATCGTCGTAGCCGAGTTTGCGCTTGAGGGTCGTGGCGCAGAAGAAGCACACCACGCCCGCTGCCAGGCCGATGACCAGGGCGCCCATCGGGCCCACGGTGCCGGCAGCCGGGGTGATGGCAACCAGGCCCGCCACGACGCCCGAGGCGATGCCCAGTGCGCTTGGCTTGCCGTGGGTGATCCACTCGGCAAACATCCAGCCCAGCGCCGCCGCAGCGGTCGCGATCTGGGTCACCAGCATCGCCATGCCGGCGGTGCCGTTGGCGGCGACGGCGGAACCGGCGTTGAAGCCGAACCAGCCGACCCACAGCATGGCCGCGCCCATCAAGGTGTAACCCAAGTTGTGCGGCGCCATTGGCGTGGTCGGGAAGCCTTTGCGCTTGCCCAACACCAGGCACGCCACCAGGCCTGCGATACCGGCGTTGATATGCACTACGGTGCCGCCAGCGAAGTCCAGTACGCCCCAGTCCCACAGCAGGCCGCCGTTACCGGACCAGACCATGTGGGCAATCGGTGCATACACCAGGGTGAACCACACGCCCATGAAGATCAGCATGGCGGAGAACTTCATCCGCTCGGCAAATGCGCCGACGATCAGGGCCGGGGTGATGATGGCGAAGGTCATCTGGAAGGTGATGAACACCGCTTCAGGGAACAGCGCCGCCGGGCCGGTCAGGCTGGCGGGTGTGACGCCCGCCAAGAAGGCTTTGCCGAAACCGCCGATAAAGGAATTGAAGTTGACGACGCCCTGCTCCATGCCGGTGGTGTCGAACGCAATGCTGTAGCCGTAGATGACCCACAGGATGCTGATCAGACCGGTAATGGCAAAGCACTGCATCATCACGGAAAGAAGGTTTTTCGACCGAACCATGCCGCCGTAGAACAGCGCCAGGCCGGGAATGGTCATGAACAGTACAAGAATCGTGGCCGTGAGCATCCAGGCGGTGTCGCCGGAGTTCAGGACTGGGGCTGCCGCTTCTTCTGCCATGGCCAGGCCAGGCATTGCGAAGGACAACAGGGCTCCTAGCCCTGCGAATTTACGCAGAGTCATATTGTTTTCTCCTGGGGCGTTGGGTTTGGCGGCTTAGATAGCGTCGGTATCGGTTTCGCCGGTACGGATGCGGATAGCCTGTTCCAGATTGACCACAAAGATCTTCCCGTCACCGATCTTGCCGGTGTTGGCGGCCTTGGTGATTGCCTCGATCACCCGGTCCAGATCCTTGTCGTCAATGGCGACATCGATCTTCACCTTGGGCAGGAAATCGACCACGTATTCCGCGCCGCGATACAGCTCGGTGTGACCCTTCTGCCGACCGAAGCCTTTGACCTCAGTAACGGTAATGCCCTGCACGCCGATCTCGGACAACGACTCGCGCACGTCGTCCAACTTGAACGGCTTGATGATGGCAGTGACTAGCTTCATGAAACTTTCTCCCGAATTGGTGGACTTGCCCCAGGAAAACAAACCCGACTCAAGTCTAAGCGCAGTGCCTGGCTTTGTAACGCGTCGTCGGCCCAAGTTGCCCGACAGGTGCCAGTTAACCGATCCTGACGAAACTCCCCGTTTCGCCTGCTGCACTGCATTCGTCACAGCGACTGCATCAGTGCATGGGTCATCAGCCTCTAAGCAGAAACCTTGCCATCTGCATCAAACCCTCTGATTTCAGTCTCTTGGCCACCTGCTCGACGTGCGTTGTGCCATGAACCGCAGCGATACGCACAACAACAGTGCAGCAACGCCCAGACCCATGCGCGAAAAGCGTGCATCCCTGGCTTGCGAATTGACTATAGACACTGCGTGATACACTGCCCGTCATTGTTTTCAGGACACCTGCCATGCTTGCGCCCAAAGACCTCCTCGACGCCCTGAGCGGCCACGCCTCCCGCCTCTTGAGTGGGGACACCCCCCTGCCAAAAAGCGAAATCGAAAGCCAGTTCAAAGCCCTGCTGCAAAGCGGCTTCAGCAAACTGGACCTGGTAAGCCGGGAAGAATTCGACAGCCAGATGGTCGTGCTGGCCCGGACCCGAGCGCGGCTGGAAAGCCTGGAGGCGAAGGTCGCAGAGCTTGAGGCGAAGATGAATCCATCTATCGAATAACGTGTACCCCTGTAGGAACTGCCGAAGGCTGCGATATTTTGATCGCTATCCTTTCCAACATCCCGGCAAAATCCTACAAGCCTCAGCGCCTCCGTCCGATTGCGCCGCCATGTCCAGGTTCCTAAGCTCGCTCGATGCTGAACATTCAGCACCGGGTTTGGCGACCCGAGCAGCTTAAGGCGCACACTATCCGACGGCGGACTTCCTTTCCGCCACATCGAGTCATGGCGGTTGTGCGTGGGAGACCCTCGGGTCTGCCGGGTTCCTTTTGCTCCGGTTCGCCAACCCGCGCACAACTGCCACCCAATCGTTTGGCGACGATTGATGGCAGCCCTTAAGCAAAAGGAGCTGTTCAATGAATCACGATGACGCTTATCTGATCCCCCACGTCTTCATCCGTCACAAGCTGCACCTCCATGCCCTGCTACTGCAAAACCAACCCTGGTTCAGCGCTCGCGATCTGGGCCGGTTCCTTCGGCTTTTTCTTGATGACCGAGCGCTACGCAAACTCGATCCTGACCAATACCAAAATTTACAAATGCTTATTCACGGCACTATCGAGAACGTACTGCTGATCAGCGAATCCGGTATCTATGCGTTACTGATCTATCACTATTGCCCCGAATATCGTGGCCTGCGGGAATGGCTCACTCACGACGTAGTCCCAGCTCTAAGAGACGCGCAACAGTTAGCACCAGCCGAACGCCCAATTCTGAGCGTGCTGAACTGGCCAAATATGTCTTTGAATTTACTGCACTGGAATAACCAGCCTTGGATTCGGTTGCAGGATGTTCCGCAATTGCTGCCGTATGAGGAGCAACCACGGAATGCGGTTAATCCTCCATGGTGGAAGCGTGCTTCGCGCGCGCTGCAGTTTTTTTAGTTTGGTCAATGATGATCATGAAAACCCTTCGATTTGGTGGAGTTCCATTGGGTTACCGAGGTCCCTCACCGATCCAGGCTCGCTCCTACAAGGAGAAGCTCCCGCGGCTGATTACCTCGGCGATCCTGCATCTCTTACGATTCAGCGACGCCAAGAGTCCAGAGGAAACCAAATGAGCCTCCAGAAATACAAACCAAATCGGGATAAAGAGCTATACCACGATAAATGCCTCAGCCTGGCGTCGCACAGGCTCCGCGCGTATTACATCGCTGGTTGCCAAACTGCTTGCATCTGATATCAATGTGCAACGATCAAACCTCAACGCGCGCATACCTCACAGGGACCGTTATGGCAGCACCAGACTTCCGCCTCATAGCCTCAGCGAACAGTGACCAAAGCGGTCATTTCGACGACATCGGCGCAATAGGAAAGACAATCACTCCAGAGATAGTCATCGCCCTATGCGGACCCATGGGGACTCCCTTGCACGATGTTGCACAGACTTTCCAAGACTTACTGCTCGGCAATGATTATAGCTACGAAAAAGTTAACATTATCCGACTGAGTGACGAAATTCGTAAGCAGAAAGCACTGACCGGCGAGAAATCCATTCTTAAGCTGATTGAGGCAGGAAATGAGCTTCGTGCTGAGTATGGCAACGAAATCCTGGCTCGCTTTGCAATTAGACGGATCACCTTGGAGCGCGAGGAAGCCCAGCAAGCATCGGAAAAAAATCGCGAGCCCGATTTATTCGAAGATGCAGAATCAGCGGTCATCCCTAAGGTGACTGTTCGCTACTGTCACATCATCGACTCGATCAAACATATCGATGAGCTGAAGCTGTTGCGGTCTATCTATGGAGATATGCTCCACGTCGTGGGAGTGTACTCGCCCATTGAGATGCGCATTGCCAGGCTTGAACGCTCCAAAGGCCCGGGAGATCACATCCACGATCTGATCGACAGAGACTCTGGAGAGGAAATAGACCACGGTCAGCGAGTCGAAGACACGTTTCCCCAAGCTGACTTTTTCCTGCGCGTGGAAAAGACTACAGACACACATCGTAAAGGGCGGGTAAACGCTTTCTCGACCTCATGTTGGGGACGGTGATTGCGACCCCAACCCTGAATGAACGGGCCATGTATACGGCATTCTCAGCCGCACGGAATTCAGCGTGCCTTTCGCGACAGGTCGGCGCCGCTATCACCAGTGCTGATGGGGAGATCCTAGCCACCGGATGGAACGATGTACCCAAAGCTTTCGGTGGGCTCTATCAGACAGAAACATACGGTAGCTCACCCGATGAAGACCGGCGCTGCTGGAACCTTGGGGGCGGCTTTTGCTCCAACGACCAAGAAAAAAGAGCCATTTCCAATGCGATAGTCGATCTCTTGACCAGCGAAGGCCTCATCGAAGAGGCCAAACGAGATCAGGTCTACCAAGTCATCCGCAAGAAGTCGCAGTTGAAGAGTTTGATTGAGTTTTCGCGCGCTGTGCACGCGGAAATGCATGCATTGTTAAGTGCTGGCGGTACTGATGGAGGGAAGATCCGGGGCGGGAAGCTATTCGTCACCACCTATCCCTGCCACTCTTGCGCTCGACACATCGTTGCAGCAGGAGTCCGGGAGGTTTACTTCTTGGAACCATACAGAAAGAGCCTTGCTACCAAGCTCCATGAGGATGCTATAACTGAAAATGAAAACGAGACAGATAAGGTCAGAGTGATGCCCTTTGACGGTGTGGCCCCCTCAAGATTCCTGCGCTTTTTCTCCGCTCACCCCAAAGGCCGGAAAAACGCAGAGGGAAATATGCATACCAGGGAAGCCCATCCCGTCGCCTTCGTTACAATAGAGGCCATTCCGACCCTTGAATCTCTCATCGTACAGGGACTATCCTCCCGCGGCATTTAAGGTCATCTGGTGAGCTGCTAGCAGCAGTGGAGAATTTTATGAAGAACGTTGACGAGTCTGGTAAACCAGAAGTCGGAATACAGTTGGCGCTCACCTTTGATTCCTTCGATTCCAAGGACCAGTCGTACCTGCCGGTACCAGCGTTCATTGAATCTGCGAAAGTGTTCCGCCTCACTGAGAACAAGGTGATAGCGTTTCCCAAGCAACGGATTTCCTCCGCTGAAGCAGGTTTAATCGCAAGGATCTTGCACAGAACCAGACATTTCGTCTGAGACCCTTATTGCTTTTACATGTGACTCAAGCGCGGCGCTCGACCTGCTCCCCCGGTTATCCGCAGAGCCTGTAACACTTCGTGTCCTAGGCCTCGATCTGACAGCTCAACCATCCGCCGCCCGCTGAGACGGGTCCAAGGCCAGTGCCAGCGGCAGCTCCAGGATAAAGAGCGCGCCCTGGCCCGGCCCCGCGCTCTGCGCCGTCAGATCGCCGCCCATCTCGTGCGCCGCCAGAATGCAGCTGTGCAAACCAAAGCCGTGGCCGTCGACACGCGTGGTGAAGCCGTGCTCGAACACCCGCGCGAGATTGTCCTGCGCAATCCCCTCGCCATTGTCCTGGACCTCGACCCACACGCGCCCATCGTCAACGACCTTCAGGCGCAGGATGATCTGCGGTGGCCGGTTCACACCGGCGTCCAGCGCCTGCTTGGCGTTGTTGATCAGATTCACCAGGATCTGCAGCACGCGGTGCTTGTCCAGTGGCATTTGCGGTATATCGCTGAACTCCTTGATCAGCGTGATGTGGTGACGAGCCAGGGACACATCGCAAATGCGCACGACATCCTCGACCAGCTCACGCAACGATCCCGGCTCCAGCACGCTGGCGTTGCCGGCGTAGGATTGCTGGGTGGCGACGATTTCCTTGATGTGGTCGATGCGGCGGGTCAACTGCGCCAACTCGGCTATCATGCCCTGCTGCTCGACGGCCAGCGCGTCGGCCAGCTTGTCGAGATAGTCCGGTAGCGCGCGACCTTTCGGGTCGCTGCTGATGAAGTCACCGAGGTCATCGGGATGCTCCTTCATCAGCTGGGCAACCTTGGCCACCCCGGGCCCCTTGGAGGTGTGCACCTTCTCGTACAGGACCTGGGCTGACACATTGACGCTGTTGAGCACATTGCCAACGTTGTGCAGCACATTGGTGGCGATCTCCGCCATGCCGGCGCGGCGGGCGGTGGTGACCAGTTCAGCCTGGGCCTCGCGCAACTCGTCGTTGACCTTGGCCAGTTGCTGCGGGCTGGGGATCTTCAGGGCCGCCGGCACCAGCCGGACCAGCAGGATGGCGGTAATCACCGAGGCAATCGCGGTGATGACCTTGACCAGCGCCATCAACCAGTAATAAGGCTGCCAGATGGTCAGGATCTCCATCACATGGCTGGTCCCGCAGGCCAGGATAAACACGCCAAAGGCCGCGAGCATCCAGTCAAACGGCACGTCTTTGCGCTTGTGGATAAAGTACAGGAGCGTGAATGGGATGGTGACGTAGGACAGGGCGATCAAGCCATCGGCGATCACATTCGTCCACAGCAGATCCGGACGCCACATGTAGCAATGCCCGTGGGGCATGAAGCGCTTGTCGGTTAACAAAGCCAGCAAATCGTCCATGGCCACTTCCTCGTTGTGCCGTTGATACCGCCAAATGTCGACTGGGCAAATCGGAGTCTAGCAGCGGGCCCTTCCCGGGCATTTTGCGTGGACAGGCGAGACGGTGATATGCGCTACCGCATCGCGCTTGTCGCCCTCGGCCGTCACTCGCTGTCGAAACATCCTGCCAAATTTTCCCCCTTCAATTGCCGCGCCCAAGCTCATCCCCAAGACTAACCTTCCAGAGCCGCAGGACGCGGCGCCCTATTCACTCAAGGAATGATTCATGTCGCTTGCCATCGTCCACAGCCGCGCCCAAGTAGGGGTCGAGGCGCCTGCCGTTACCGTTGAAGTCCACCTGGCCAATGGCTTGCCGTCGCTGACGATGGTTGGCCTGCCGGAGGCGGCGGTGAAGGAAAGCAAGGACCGGGTGCGCAGCGCGATCATCAATTCGGGCCTGAGCTTTCCAGCGCGGCGCATCACCCTGAACCTGGCGCCGGCGGATCTGCCCAAGGACGGCGGGCGGTTCGACCTGGCGATTGCCCTGGGCATCCTGTCGGCCAGTGTGCAGGTGCCAACCCTGACACTGGACGACGTCGAGTGTCTCGGTGAGTTGGCCTTGTCCGGCGCGGTGCGCCCGGTGCGCGGGGTACTGCCAGCGGCGCTGGCGGCGCGCAAGGCCGGACGCATGCTGGTGGTGCCGCGGGCCAATGCCGAAGAGGCCTGCCTGGCCTCGGGGTTGAAGGTGATCGCCGTGGACCATCTGCTCGAAGCAGTGGCCCACTTCAATGGGCACACACCGGTCGAGCCTTTCGTTTCCAATGGGCTGCTCTCGGCCAGCAAGCCCTACCCCGACCTGAATGAAGTACAGGGCCAGGCCGGGGCCAAGCGTGCCCTGCTGATCGCTGCCGCGGGGGCACATAACCTGTTGTTCAGCGGACCACCGGGCACCGGCAAGACCTTGCTGGCAAGCCGTCTGCCCGGGCTGCTGCCGCCCCTGGCCGAGAGCGAGGCCCTTGAGGTGGCGGCGATTCAGTCGGTTGCCAGTTGCGTGCCGCTGAGCCACTGGCCGCAGCGGCCGTTTCGCCAGCCCCATCACTCGGCTTCCGGCCCAGCACTGGTGGGTGGCGGGTCGAAACCACAACCCGGGGAAATAACCCTCGCCCACCATGGCGTGCTGTTTCTCGACGAGTTGCCGGAGTTCGACCGCAAGGTGCTGGAAGTCTTGAGAGAACCGCTGGAATCAGGGCACATCGTGGTGTCCCGCGCCCGTGATCGAGTACGGTTTCCGGCACGCTTCCAACTGGTGGCGGCGATGAACCCCTGCCCCTGTGGATATCTTGGCGAACCCAGCGGTCGCTGCTCCTGCACACCGGACATGGTGCAGCGCTACCGCAACAAGTTGTCCGGTCCGTTGCTGGACCGTATCGACCTGCACTTGACCGTGGCCCGGGAAGCCACCGCACTTAACCCGAAGAGCACAACGGGCGAGGACACGGCCACCGTCGCCGAACGAGTGGCCGAGGCCCGGGAACGCCAACAACGACGCCAGGGTTGCGCCAATGCCTTCCTGGATCTGCCGGGCCTGCGCCGGCATTGCAAGTTATCCACAGCCGACGAAACCTGGCTGGAAACCGCCTGCGAGCGGCTGACCTTGTCGCTGCGTGCCGCCCATCGCCTGCTCAAGGTCGCCCGGACATTGGCCGACCTGGAACAAACGGCAAGCATCCGCCGGGAGCATCTGGCCGAAGCGTTGCAGTATCGGCCTGCTACACCCTGATCACGGCTTGGTCAGGTCCACCAGCGGCGTATCGCGCACTTCGGTTTTCTGACCGTTCTGGATGGCGTCGATGCGCTTGAGCGCCGTATCCACAGCGCCCTTGTCCGCCAACAGGCTGTAGCGGATCTGGAACTGCTTGTGCTCTTTCGGCGCGATGGTGGGGACCAGGCCCAGGGGCCGCTGATACCGGCGGTTATAGGAAAAACTGGTGCCTGGCTCCAGCCCGGTCACGTAGCCCTGGCCTTGGGTATCGGTGTTTTTCCACAGGGAGAACACGGGCAACGTGCTGGTGTTGAAGCCTACCGACACACCGAGGCTGCCGGCCTTGTTGTGCAGCACGGTGAGGGTGTCGCCCTTGGCGTCAGCGTAGGGCACGACGTTATAGACGGTTTCGTCATAATCCTTGGTCGGGGCTCGGTAGGTTTGCCAATCCGGCAAATCGCCCTTGGCCTTGTCGTTGAACGGCGAGACCTGCTTGACTGGTGCCGCGAAACGAGCGCCCTGCTCCAGCAAAGGCGTGCTGAAATTGCTGTGATAGAGCGCTTGGTATTCCTTCGGGTAATCGCCGTTGTTGGTCAGTGTGTCGCTGAGCGCGAACGTCACACTGCCGGGCTCGGTGACCAGTTCGGTCTGTACCGAAAAGTCGACCTTCTTGAACGCCTGCTCCTTCAACTCGCCCCGCAGGGTGATGGCGTAAGGCGGTTTTTCATCAATGTGCAACGTGACTTTGTTGGCAGGAATATTAGCGGCGCGACCATGCAGGGTCAGCAGCTCACCGTTGTCCATGCCGGGATGGCCGACCCACTCGTAGCCGCAACGGGTGACCAGTTCATTGAAGCCTTCAAGCCAACCCAGGCCACCACGGCCGTTGAGTTCGATAAAGGCCGGGTTGACTACTTCCTTGACCGGCGAGTCCCAGCCCATGCGTACGCTGCCAACCGAGGCCTGCAACACATTCATGCCGCGGGTCGGGACGACTGAAAGCTTGAGGGTGCCATTGTCGATATCGACGATGCTGACGCCTTCCTGCCGGCCGCCGTGCAGGGTGCGCATCGTCACGGAAAAGGGCTTGCCGGTTTTCACACCGAGTTGCTGGCTGGTGATTTGCCAGGGTTGAGCGGCTTTATCCGTATCCAGCAGGACGTAGTCCCAAGCCATCGCATGGGAGGCAGCGCCCAAGGCGCCAAGGGTGATGAGGAGTTTGAGCGGAGTCATGGTCACGACCTTTTATTGGAGTTGTGCGGTTTTTATAGACTTGAAGAAACGTTTCAGCAAGCTTAAAAACAGCAATATCCCTAAAAAATAGCGACACCAGGGTGGTAGCTTTCGTGGGAGCGAGCTTGCTCGCGATAGCGGTGGATCAGATTGAGATGATGTTGGCCGGGCGGTCGTCATCGCGAGCAAGCTCGCTCACAGGGGTATGGGCGAGCTTGCTCATGACGGGACGCTTCAGCGGAACCGATCAACCTCTTGGCGCAGGTCCTGCGCCAGTTTCTCCAGTTCCTTGGCGGTGAGTGCCAGGTTCGAGACCACTTCGCGCTGTTCGCTGTTGGCCATGGCGATGCTTTGCAGGTTACTGCTGAGCAGGGTCGCAGTGCTGCTTTGTTCCTGGGTGGCGGTGGTGATCGCCGCAAACTGCTGGCCCGCCGAACGGCTCTGCTCATCGATTCGGGCCAGGGCCGTGGCCACGTTGGCGTTGCGCGAAAGGCCTTCTTGCATCAACAGGTTGCCCTGCTCCATCGTGCTGATGGCATTGCCGGTTTCCTGCTGGATGCTATTGATCATGCTGGAAATTTCGTCAGTAGCCTGGCGAGTGCGAGAAGCCAGGCTGCGGACTTCATCGGCCACCACGGCGAAACCACGGCCCTGCTCGCCTGCGCGGGCGGCTTCGATGGCGGCGTTCAAGGCCAGCAGATTGGTCTGCTCGGCGATCGAGGTGATCACACCCACGATGCCGCCGATTTCCTGGGAACGCTGGCCCAAGGTATTGATGACCGTGGCCGTACTGTTCAGCGCACCGGCAATTTGCTCCAGGGACGACGACGCTTCGTCCATCGAGGTTCGGCCAATGCGGGTTTGCTGGGCGTTTTCCTGGGCCAGGCGCTCGGTGTTGCCCATGTTGTCGGCAATGTTCAATGAGGTCGCACTGAACTCTTCCACCGCGCCGGCCATGCTGGTGATTTCGCCGGATTGCTGCTCCATGCCTTCATACGCCCCGCTGGACAACCCGGACAGCGCCTGGGCACGGCTGTTGACCTCCTGGGAGGCCTTGCGGATGTGCTCGACCATGGTCGACAAGGCCTGGCTCATCTGGTTGAAGGCACGGGCCAACTGACCGATCTCATCATGGCTCGACACGTTCAGGCGCACGCTCAGGTCACCGGCGCCCAAGGCTTCGGCCTGGCGCACCAGGTCCCCCAGCGGCGCCAGTTTGCTGCGCAGCAACCACATCGCCGAGCCGACCGCCAACAACATCGCCAGCAGGCTGCCAATGGCCAGTTGCGTACCGACGCTCCAGGTCACGGCGCGAATCTCGGTTTTGGGCATGCTCGCCACCACCGCCCACGGCCCACCTTCGAACGGTACGGCAACGCTGTAGAAATCTTCGGCGGTATCGGTCCAGAACGCGCCTTTGCCCGGCTTTTTGATCAGACCCGTGATGGTTGCGGTAGCGTTGTCCAGCGCCTGCACGCCGGCCGGCGGTACCAGCCATTTGTTTTGTTCGTCCAGCAGCGCCAGGGAACCGGTCTGGCCGATACGGAAGCGCTTGAGGTTCTCGAACTGCGCGTTCTGCGCATCGGTGTAGTCGAAACCTACGTACAGCACGGCAATGATCTTGCCGCTGCTGTCGCGTACGGGCGTGTACTGCGACATGTAGAAGCGTCCAAACAGCAAGGCTCGGCCAATGTAGCTCTGCCCGCTGATCACCGGACCATAGGCAGGGCCGGCGCGGTCGAGCACGGTACCAATGGCCCGCGTACCGTCCTGCTTGCTGACCGAGGTACTGACGCGAATGAAATCGTCGCCACTGCGCACGAAAACCGTGGCAACCCCGGCGGTCATCGCTTTGAAGTCATCCACTTCCTTGAAGTTGTTATTTAACACTTCGCCGCCCAAGCTCAAGCCTGGGGTTTGTACGCCCGCCACCGTCACCGGCTGGTCCGGATGCACGCTCAGCCCCGCGCTGAAGCGTTTCTCGAACAGACCCGCCAAGCGCTGGGTGCTCTCGCGCAAGGTGCTGTGGAACGTATTGAGCTGATCGGCCATCAGGCGCGCTTCGCTGGCCAGGTGTTCTTCACGGGTAGCGAGGTTGGCAGCGTCCAGCGAACGCAGGGCAAAGACGGTACTGCCGGAGATCACGACCGCCAATATCACAGCGAGCGCAAGGCCTAGCTGTGAGGCGATCCGGGCACGGGGTTGAGACATGACGGCTCCTGGCCGAGAGACCGGATCATCCTGATCACGCTCGCACGCTCGGCATTTTATTCGGGTGAGGTGTAAGTAGACCCTTTCTGAACGAGGGTTCCATGTTCACGGATTCGGCGGCAAAGCCAAATACTTGAGCGGCCTGGAAGGATTAACATCAAGTGGCCAGCACGCCAACTGCAACGTTTCAGCCCAGACGCTGCACATCAGGTAATTGCATGGCCTTCACCTCACCTTGGAGGAAGTCGCTGAGCCGGCGCAAACGTTCACCTCCCGGCCGGGTTTTCGGCCAGACCAGGTAATAGTGTTCACCGCTGGCGACAGCCGTTGGCCATGGCAGGCTCAGGCGCCCCTGGGCGACGTCTTCAGCCACCATCAGCAGATCGCCCATGGAGACCCCATAGCCGCGTGCTGCCGCGATCATGCCCAGCTCCAGGGTATCGAATACCTGCCCGCCTTTGAGCGAGACCTTGTCGGACAGCCCCATGCGTTGCAGCCAGTTGCGCCAGTCCCGGCGATCTGGCGTGGGGTGCAGCAATTCAGCGCTGGCCAACCGCGCCACATCCCAGGGCTGGTCGTTCAACAGGTTCGGCGCGCCCACCGGGATCAATTCCTCGGGAAACAGCAAACTGGCCTCCCAGTCTGCCGGAAAATGCCCGTTGCCCAGTAATACGGCGCAATCGAAGGGCTCGACGTTGAAGTCCACCGAGTCGACGTCCATCCAGGCACTGGTCAGTTGCACCTCGTTGCCGGGCTGCAAATGCCGGAAGCGACTCAAGCGCGCCAACAACCAGCGCATGGTCAGCGTGGAAGGCGCCTTCATGCGCAAGATGCCATCCTCACCATGCAAGGTATGGCAAGCCCGCTCCAGCGCCATGAAGCCCTCACGTACGCCCGGCAACAGTAACCGTGCGGCCTCGGTCAATTGCAGGTTGCGGCCGCTGCGCAGGAACAGCCGACAGGCAAAGTGATCTTCCAGCGTGCGTATGTGCCGGCTGACGGCGCTCTGGGTAATCGACAGCTCTTCAGCGGCGCGGGTGAACGAGCTGTAGCGCGCCGCGGCTTCGAATGCCCGCAGCGCATAAAGAGGAGGAAGACGACGAGACATCGCAAAAGCTCCATGGCGTTGTTTGCAAACCCTACCAGAAACGCGTCCAGCATGAGTTTTAATCATGCCAGCGATCTTTTTTATCCCTTTGTGCAATCCGCCGAGAGCGCCGAGAATCGTTGCTTTACTGCCTTGTTTGAACATGGAGCGTGATGATCATGCGGCATCCGGTGCGTACCGAACTCTGGGCCCTCCTGCGGCTGGCGGGGCCGTTGATTGCCTCGCAGTTGGCGCACATGCTGATGGTGCTCACCGACACCGTGATGATGGCGCGCCTGAGCCCCGAAGCCTTGGCCGGCGGTGGGCTTGGGGCGGCCACCTATTCGTTCGTGTCGATCTTCTGCATCGGCGTGATCGCTGCGGTGGGCACGCTGGTCGCGATCCGCCAGGGCGCAGGCGATGTCGAAGGCGCCACCCGGTTGACCCAGGCCGGGTTATGGCTGGCCTGGCTGATGGCGCTGATGGCCGGGTTGCTGTTGTGGAATCTCAAGCCAGTGCTGCTGATGTTCGGCCAGACCGAAACCAACGTGCTGTCCGCCGGACAGTTCCTGCTGGCGCTGCCGTTCGCCCTGCCCGGCTACTTGAGCTTCATGGCCCTGCGCGGTTTCACCAGCGCCATCGGCCGGGCCACACCGGTCATGGTGATCAGCCTCGGCGGCACCGTGGCCAACTTCCTGCTCAACTACGCGCTCATCACCGGAATGTTCGGCCTGCCGAAACTCGGCCTGATGGGGATCGGCCTGGTCACGGCCATCGTTGCCAACTGCATGGCCCTGGCGCTGGCCTGGCATATCCATCGGCACCCGGCCTACCGCGCCTATCCATTGCTCGAAGGCCTGTCGCGGCCCAATCGCCAGTACCTCAAGGAACTGTGGCGCCTGGGCCTGCCGATTGGCGGTACCTACGCGGTGGAGGTCGGGCTGTTTGCGTTCGCCGCGCTGTGCATGGGCACCATGGGCAGCACGTCGTTGGCAGCCCACCAGATCGCGCTGCAAATCGTCTCGGTGGCGTTCATGGTGCCGGCCGGGATGTCCTACGCCATCACCATGCGCATCGGCCAGCACTACGGTGCCGGGCAACTGTTGATGGCACGCCTGGCCGGTCGGGTCGGCATTGGCTTTGGCGCGGCCGCCATGTTGGCGTTCGCCATGGTGTTCTGGCTGCTGCCCCATCAATTGGTCGGCTTGTTCCTGGACCACGACGACCCGGCGTTCCGCGATGTGATCAACCTGGCTGTGAGCCTGCTGGCGGTGGCGGCGTGGTTCGAGCTGTTCGATGGCACGCAAACCATCGCCATGGGCTGCATTCGCGGGCTCAAGGACGCCAAGACCACCTTCCTGGTGGGCCTGGGTTGCTATTGGCTGATCGGCGCGCCGGCGGCGTGGTGGATGGCGTTCCACCTGAACTGGGGGCCGACCGGCGTCTGGTGGGGCCTGGCCCTGGGGCTGGCCTGCGCGGCCGTGAGCCTGACAGCGGCGTTTGAATGGAAAATGAAGCGGATGATTCGCAGCGAGCCCGGACGGCAGCGTTTCGAGGCCATCCAGGCCAAGTGAGATTCCCATGTGGGAGCGGGTTTGTGTCAGCTGATTTCCAGCATCGACTGCTGATCACCCTCGAACGTCAAGTACTCAACCAACTCCGGCAACGGCAGCGGCTTGCTGATCAGGAAACCCTGCACCTGGTCGCAACCGAAGCCGCATAGCAGGTCCAGTTGTTCCTGGGTTTCCACCCCTTCGGCCACCACTTCCAGATTGAGGTTGTGCGCCAGGTTGATCATCGCGTGCACCAGTTTGCGGTTCTCTTCGCGCTGCTCCATGCCACCGACGAAGCTCTTGTCGATCTTGAGCAAGGCGATCGGCAGGCTGTTGAGATGCACGAACGAGGAGAACCCAGTGCCGAAGTCGTCCAGGGAGAAGCGCACCCCCAGGCGGCCCAGGGCATCCATGGTCTGCTTGACCAGTTCGCTGCGGCGCATGACGGCGGTTTCGGTGAGTTCGAACTCCAGCCATTGCGCCTCGACACCCCGCTCGGCAATCAGCCGGCTCAGGGTCGGCAGCAACTGGCTGTCCTGGAACTGTCGGAACGACAGGTTGACCGCCATGTGCAACGGCGCCAGCCCACGCTCGCGCAGGGCCTGCATGTCCCGCAGCGCCCGGGAAATTACCCAGTAGCCCAGCGGCACGATCAGGCCGCTCTGTTCGGCCAGCGGCACGAACTCACTCGGTGGCAGCAAGCCACGTTCGCCGTGACGCCAGCGTACCAACGCTTCGAGGCCGACAATGTGGCCGCCATCGAGGTTCAGCCGTGGCTGGTAATGCAGTTCCAACTCGTCACGGCGCAGTGCCCGGCGCAGTTCGCTTTCCAGGTCGGCGAGGCTGCGGGCGTTGCGATTGATGCGCTCGTTGAAGATATGAAAGGTGCAGCCCTGGGTGCTCTTGGCCTGCTGCATGGCGATGTGGGCGTGCCACATCAGCGGATCGGCGCCGGCCTGGGCGCGAGCATGGGCAACGCCCAGGCTGCAGCCGATCAGCAAGCTTTCACCGTCCACCCAATAGGGTTCGGCCAAGGCTTCGGTAATACGCTCGGCCATCCACTCGGCCCGCTGTGGTGCGCGGCGGGTATCGATCAGCAGGGCAAATTCATCACTGCCCAACCGCGCCAATTGATCGCCGGCCTCGAGCGAGCTCTTGAGCCGCGACACCACTTGCAGGATCAAGCGGTCACCGGCCTGGTGGCCGAGGGCGTCGTTGGCGTGACGAAAGTTGTCCAGGTCCAGGTGACCGAGCGCCAGGCCACGGCCGTCGTTTTCCGCCAGACGCGCCGCCAGCAGCGTCTGGAAACCCTGGCGATTGGCGATGCCCGTCAATGGGTCCTGTTCGGCGAGGCGCTGCAAGGTGTTTTCCAGCACGCCGCGTTCGCGCACATGGCGCAGGCAACGACGCAGGGTCGCGCTGTCGAGGACATCACGCACCAACCAGTCGCTGACACCGTCGGGGGCAACCGCCGGCTCGTGCTCAAGCAACAGGATCGTCGGCAGGCTGCAACGGCCCGGCGCCGGCTGCAACGCCGTAACGGTCAGCAACACCGCGTTGCGATTATCTTCGAACAGGCTGCTGACTGACTCCCAGCTCGGGGCGCTGATCAACACGACCGAGGGCCCCAAGGGCGCCAGGCACTCGCGCAATATTGCTGACCACGCAGGCTCTTGGGCCAATAACAGCAAACGCAAGGGTTCGACAGGCGTTGACAAGCTGACTCCCTAGACTCTGCAAGGTGGTAGGCGCCGGGCATTATGACGCGCCGATGGGCAATGACCAATGCCAATGGTTCTCAAACACGCGGCTTTGGTGGTTTTTTTCCACTCCAAATCCTGCGCAGGACGCAATTGGCCCCACATCCTGCGTGAAAGTAGCAGAAGCGGCAAATGACAATGCGCTATGCGTCACAAGTCGGACAGAGCAGCACAATTCTCAGAGCCTGTTAAAATGCCGGCCCATTTCGCAAACGACTCCCTGACTCTGTCATGTCCCGACTCAATCCCCGGCAGCAAGAAGCCGTGAACTATGTCGGCGGCCCTCTTTTGGTGCTCGCCGGTGCAGGCTCCGGCAAGACCAGCGTAATCACCCGCAAGATCGCGCACCTGATCCAGAATTGTGGCATCCGCGCCCAGTACATCGTCGCCATGACCTTCACCAACAAGGCCGCCCGGGAAATGAAGGAACGGGTCGGCGGCCTGCTGCGCGCCGGCGAAGGCCGTGGCCTGACGGTCTGCACGTTCCACAACCTGGGCCTGAACATCATCCGCAAGGAACACGCGCGGCTGGGCTACAAGCCGGGCTTCTCGATTTTCGACGAGACCGACGTCAAGGCCCTGATGACCGACATCATGCAGAAGGAATACTCGGGCGACGACGGCGTGGATGAGATCAAGAACATGATCGGCGCCTGGAAAAACGACCTGATCCTGCCGCCACAAGCCCTGGAAAACGCCCGCAACCCCAAGGAACAGACCGCCGCCATCGTCTACGCCCACTACCAGCGCACGCTCAAGGCGTTCAACGCGGTGGACTTCGACGACCTGATCCTGTTGCCGGTCAAGCTGTTCCAGGACCACGCCGACATCCTCGAGAAATGGCAGAACAAGGTCCGCTACCTGCTGGTGGACGAATACCAGGACACCAACGCCAGCCAGTACTTGCTGGTGAAGCTGCTGATCGGCAAACGCAACCAGTTCACCGTGGTGGGCGACGACGACCAGTCGATCTATGCCTGGCGCGGCGCGCGGCCGGAAAACCTGATGCTGCTCAAGGATGACTATCCGTCGCTCAAAGTGGTGATGCTGGAGCAGAACTACCGCTCCACCAGCCGCATCCTGCGCTGTGCCAACGTGCTGATTTCCAACAACCCCCACGAGTTCGAAAAACAACTGTGGAGCGAGATGGGCCACGGCGACGAGATCCGTGTGATCCGTTGCCGCAACGAAGATGCCGAAGCCGAGCGCGTGGCCATGGAAATCCTCAGCCTGCACCTGCGCACCGACCGGCCGTACAGCGACTTCGCGATCCTGTACCGCGGCAACTACCAGGCCAAGCTGATCGAGCTGAAACTGCAGCACCACCAGATTCCTTATCGCCTGTCGGGGGGCAACAGCTTTTTCGGACGCCAGGAAGTGAAGGACCTGATGGCCTACTTCCGCCTGATCGTGAACCCGGACGACGACAACGCCTTCCTGCGGGTGATCAACGTGCCGCGCCGGGAAATCGGTTCGACCACCCTGGAAAAACTCGGCAACTACGCCACCGAGCGCAAGATCTCGATGTACGCCGCCACCGATGAAATCGGCCTGGGCGAGCACCTGGACAGCCGTTTTACCGATCGCCTGGCGCGCTTCAAGCGCTTCATGGACAAGGTTCGCGAACAGTGCGCCGGGGAAGATCCGATTTCAGCACTGCGCAGCATGGTCATGGACATCGACTACGAGAACTGGCTGCGTACCAACAGCTCCAGCGACAAGGCCGCCGACTACCGCATGAGCAACGTCTGGTTCCTGATCGAGGCGTTGAAGAACACCCTGGAAAAAGACGAAGACGGCGACATGACGGTCGAGGACGCCATCGGCAAACTCGTCTTGCGCGACATGCTCGAGCGCCAGCAGGAAGAAGAGGACGGCGCCGAAGGTGTGCAGATGATGACGCTGCACGCCTCCAAGGGCCTGGAATTCCCCTACGTGTTCATCATGGGCATGGAAGAAGAAATCCTGCCGCACCGCTCCAGCATCGAGGCCGACACCATCGAGGAAGAACGGCGCCTGGCCTATGTAGGGATTACCCGGGCCCGCCAGACGCTGGCCTTCACCTTCGCCGCCAAGCGCAAGCAGTACGGCGAAGTGATCGACTGCGCCCCGAGTCGTTTTCTCGATGAGCTGCCGCCGGATGACCTGGCCTGGGAAGGCAACGACGACACGCCGACGGAAGTCAAAGTCGTCCGGGGAAACAGCGCCTTGGCTGACATACGAGCGATGTTAAAGCGCTAGAATCGACTACTTTTTTCACCGACTTCAGGCGCTGCAAGCGTCATTAGAGGAGGCTTCATGGAAGCCCTGCACCAGAAAATCCGCGAGCAAGGCATCGTGCTTTCCGACCAGGTTCTGAAAGTCGACGCATTTCTCAACCACCAGATCGACCCGCAGCTGATGAAGCTGATCGGCGACGAATTCGCCGCGCTGTTCAAGGATTCGGGCATCACCAAGATCGTCACCATCGAAGCCTCGGGCATTGCCCCGGCGATCATGACCGGGCTGAACCTGGGCGTACCGGTGATCTTCGCCCGCAAGCAACAATCCCTGACCCTGACGGAGAACCTGCTGTCGGCCACCGTGTATTCGTTTACCAAGAAAACCGAAAGCACCGTCGCCATCAGCCCGCGTCACCTGACGAGCAGCGACCGGGTGCTGATCATTGATGACTTCCTGGCCAACGGCAAGGCCTCCCAAGCGCTGATCTCCATCATCAAGCAGGCTGGCGCCACCGTGGCAGGCTTGGGGATCGTGATCGAGAAGTCATTCCAGGGCGGTCGTGCGGAACTGGATGCCCAGGGCTATCGGGTTGAATCGTTGGCGCGGGTGAAGTCGTTGGCCGGTGGGGTTGTGACCTTCATCGAATAACCCTGTGCCTCCTGTGGGAGCAAGCTCGCTCCCACAGGAGTTTTAGGGTGTTCGCGATAGCGCAGTAGCCTTGAGCCCCGCCAGCAACAACCGCTGAAACAACTCCTCCTTCAGCCCTTCAGGGCTGCTCAGCTGCATCCGCCCCAAATGCCCGGCGAACTCCCAGGGCTCCGGAGCATCGAGGGCGGCCTTGCCCAGCTCCAGGATCTCGGCGAGCTTGAACTTGCTCTTGAGCCAGTTCAGCGCCCGCAACAGGTCCCGCTCGACCTCATCGAAATCACACCCCAGCGGGTATTCGGGAAACAGATTCGGATGGCGTGCCTGGATCGCCTGCAAGCGCTCCGATGTATTGTCGGCAAAGCGCGGGTCGAGACGGAAATCCTTCGGCAACTTGCCAGCACTTTGCGCCTGCTCGATCAATCCGGGCTGGAAGCGTGAATCGCTGATGTTCAGCAGCGCCTCGATCACCGCCGCATCGGTCTTGCCGCGCAGGTCGGCGATGCCGTACTCGGTCACCACGATGTCGCGCAAGTGCCGGGGAATCGTGCAATGTCCGTATTCCCAGACGATATTGGAGCTGATCTCGCCCCCGGCCTCACGCCAACTGCGCAGCAGCAGGATCGAACGCCCGCCCTCCAGCGCATGGCCCTGGGCAACGAAATTGTACTGCCCGCCCACGCCGCTGAGCACCCGTCCGTCTTCCAGCTGATCGGCCACCCCGGCCCCCATCAGGGTCATGGTGAAGACCGTGTTGATGAAGCGGGCGTCGAGGCGCTGCAGGCGCTTGAGCTGTTCCTGGCCGTAGAGCTCGTTGATGTAACTGATGCGCGTCATGTCGAATTCGAGAAGACGGCTGTGCGGCAACTCGCGCAGGCGCTCATAAAAACTGCGCGGCCCGAGGAAAAATCCGCCGTGTACGCAAATGCCGTCAGGTTGCGCCGCCTCGTCGAGGGTGCCGGCGTTGGCCCGTTCCTGGGTCGGAACGTCGGGATAGACCTTGCGCCGGACGATTCCGGCCTCGGCCAGCACCAGCAAACCATTGACGAACATTTCACTGCAACCGTACAGCCCTTTGGCAAATGGCTCGACCCCGCCTTCACGCTCGATCAATTGTGCCCACTGGCTGAGGTTCAGATCGGCCAGCAACGCCTGGTAGCCGGCGTTATCGGCCTGGCGCGCCAATAGCGCCGCGGTCAATGCATCGCCCATGGAACCGATGCCGATCTGCAGCGTACCGCCGTCGCGCACCAAAGTACTGGCGTGCAGGCCGATCAGATGATCCTGAAACCCCACCGGCATGTTCGGCGTGGAAAACAACGTGTGGCTGTCCTTCTCGTCGATCAACAGGTCGAAGGCGTCGATGCCGACTTCCGCGTCGCCCGGCATGTAGGGCAAATCGTTGTGCACCTGGCCGACCAGGAGGATGGTCTCCCCGGCCGCCCGCCGCTTGGCGATCATCGGCAGCAGGTCGAGGGTGATATCCGGGTTGCAGCTCAGGCTCAGGCGATCCGGATGCTCAGGATCGCTCGCCACCAACTGCGCCACCAGGTTCAAGCCGGCAGCGTTGATGTCCCGGGCAGCATGGCTGTAGTTGCTGCTGACATAGTCCTGCTGGGCTGAGGCGCTGTGCAGCAGGCTGCCGGGTTGCATGAAGAACTGCTCGACTCGTATGTTGGGTGGCAGGCTGTCCTGATGCAGGTCGGCCAGGTAATCCAGTTCGGGGTAGTCGCCGAAGACCCGTTCGACAAAGGGCTCGAGGAAGCGCTTCTGCAGACCATCGCCCAGTTTCGGTCGGCCCAGGCTCAGGGCCGTGTAGATGGTCAACTGCCGCTCGGGCAGTTGTGCAATGCGCCGGTACAGCGCGTTGGCGAACAGGTTGGGTTTGCCCAGCCCCAAGGGCATGCCCAGGTGAATATGCGCGGGCAGGCGCTCAAGCACCTCGTCCACCGCCTGTTCGATTGAACACAACTGCACCATCGGACCCTCCTGGACACTCCATGAATGTGGGTTGGACCGAGCTTGCCGGGTCTTGGTTGCGATGAACAGCCCTGAAAAAACCCGGGCACAAAAAAGCCGCTCGTAAGCGGCTTTTTTTTCGACTGAATTACTTGAGGCCGGACATCTTCTGGATGGCGCCCTTGAGTTCGGCATCCGAACAATCGGCGCAGGTACCTTTTGGCGGCATGGCGTTGATACCGGTGATGGCCTTCGCCAGGATTCCGTCCAAACCACCTTGATGATCGGCTCGCTCTTTCCAGGCAGCGGCGTCACCGATTTTTGGTGCGCCCAGCAGCCCGGAGCCGTGGCAAGCGTTGCAATGTTTGGCAATGACTTCATCCGGCGTCTTGGCACCGCCAGCGCCGCCAGCGGCTGTGGCCACTTCCATGCCCTTGCATTCCTTGCCCAGAACGCAAACCTGGCCGACGGGTTCAAGACGTTTGGCGATTTCATCGGTGGGCGCCGCTTGAGCGCTCGCAGCCCAAAGGGCCAATACGGTTGCTGGTGCAGCCAGCATTTTCATAATTAGGTTCACGCGTACACCCTCAATGGTGGCTAGTCACGCCTGCGGCCACGGTTTGCAGGCGGGCGCAAGTATAGCGGTAAGCCCGTCACACTGAAACAACCCTAAAGTCGCAAGGGTCTTGTTTGCAATGACGGTTACTTCCCTGGGCGCCTTTGCCGCTGGGGCCGGCGCCGCTTTTTCTAGAAATTCGCCGGCGTGGCTGCGCTGATCAGTCGCGCCGGCACGTCGAACGGGTTACGGAAACGGTGGGGCTTGGTGCTTTCGAAATAGTAGCTGTCGCCCGCTTCGAGCACGAAAGTTTCGACACCGACCACCAGTTCCAGCCGCCCCTCCACCAGGATCCCGGTTTCCTCGCCCTCATGGGTGAGCATCTCTTCACCGGTGTCGGCGCCAGGCGGATAGATTTCGTTGAGGAAGGCAATCGCCCGGCTCGGGTGTGCCCTGCCCACCAGCTTCATGGTCACGGCGCCGTCGGAGATGTCGATCAGTTCGTTGGCTTTATAAACGATCTGAGTCGGTTTCTCCTGAAGGATTTCTTCGGAGAAAAACTCGACCATGGACATGGGAATCCCGCCAAGGACCTTGCGCAGCGAGCTGATCGAGGGGCTGACGCTGTTCTTCTCGATCATCGAAATAGTGCTGTTGGTGACGCCCGCGCGCTTGGCGAGTTCACGCTGGGAAAGGCCTTTGAGTTTACGAATGGATTGCAGTCGTTCACCGACGTCCAATGCTGGAGCCTCCAGGGAATCAGGTTGTGAGGAAAGTGAGCGTTATCATGGCGACAGCGTTCAGTATTTACAACACTTTGACCCGAATCCTGTGCGGTGAAGCGACTTTCGGTAGGTGGCGCTTCGTCTCAGCCCCCGGAATAGAGCCGTGGCACCCGCCGCAGGTTGCAGAAAATCTGATAGGGGATCGTGCCAGCGGCCTTGGCAACGTCGCTGGCAAGGATGTTCTTGCCCCACAACTCCACGGTCGAGCCGAGCCCGGCCTGGGGGACATCGGTCAAGTCGACACACAGCATGTCCATCGACACCCGCCCGACCAGTTGGCTGCGCTGCCCATCCACCAGCACCGGCGTACCGTTCGGCGCCTGGCGTGGGTAGCCGTCGGCATACCCCATGGCGACCACCCCGACCCGGGTCGGTTGCGTGGTCACAAAACGAGCACCGTAGCCCACCGGTTCGCCAGCGGGCAATTCACGCACGCAGATGATCTTCGACTCCAGCGTCATCACCGGTTGCAGGCGCGAGGCGACGGCGTTGGGCTCGTCGAAGGGCGTGGCCCCGTAGAGCATGATGCCCGGGCGCACCCAGTCGCTGGGGATCTGCGGCCAGCCCAGCACGGCCGGTGAGTTGCGCAGGCTGATCTGCGCCGCCAGGCCCTGGCGGGCTTTGTCGAATACCGCCAGTTGCTCGGTGCTGCTGGGATCGTGCAGTTCATCGGCACGGGCGAAGTGACTCATCAAGACAATCTTCGCCACCTTGCCGCTGGCGAGCAGGCGACGGTAGGCCGCCTGGTAATCCGCCGGATGCAGGCCGACCCGGTGCATACCGGAATCGAGCTTGAGCCAGACCGTGATCGGCTGGCTCAGCGCGGCTTTTTCAATCGCTTCGAGCTGCCACAACGAATGCACCACGCACCAGAAATCGTGCTCGACGATCAACGGCAGCTCACTGGCCTCGAAAAAACCCTCCAGCAGCAGGATCGGTCTGCGGATCCCACCGGCCCGCAGTTCCAGGGCTTCTTCGATGCAGGCCACGGCAAACCCGTCGGCCGTGTCCTGCAGCGCCTCGGCGCAACGCACCGCGCCGTGCCCGTAGGCGTCGGCCTTGATCACCGCAAGGGCCTTGGCCCCCGTGACTTCGCGGGCCAATTGGTAGTTGTGACGCAGGGCTTGGAGATCGATCAGGGCACGGGCTGGACGCATGGCGGCAGGCTTCTAGGCGGTCATGAATAAAAAACCGGTGCTGGCTGACAGCATGAACCACCAACAGCACCGGGAGAGGGATCGTTTGGGCCGGTATTTAAGGCAACGCGGCCACGACGGACAGCTCCACCAGGATCTCCGGTTCGCACAGCTTGGCTTCCACCGTGGCGCGGGCCGGGGCGACGCCCTTGGGCAACCATTTGTCCCAGACCGCGTTCATGCCTTCGAAGTGAGCCTCGATGTCCTTCAAGTAGATCGTCACCGATAGCAAACGATTCTTGTCGGTTCCGGCCAGGTCCAGCAAGCGCTCGATATTGGCCAGGCTTTCGCGGGTCTGCTGTTCAATACCGGCGTTCATGTCGTCGCCGACCTGCCCGGCCAGGTAAACGGTGCCGTTGTGCACGACAACCTGGCTCATGCGGTCATTGGTGAGCTGGCGCTGGATTGACATGTTTTGCAGACTCCTGGTGTTTGCTGCCATAACGGGAAATATCGAGGCCTTCGGCGCTGATCTGCGGCTTGTTCTTCGCCATCAGGTCGGCCAACAGGCGACCGGAACCACAAGCCATGGTCCATCCGAGGGTGCCATGGCCGGTGTTCAGGAACAGATTCTTGAAGGGCGTGGCGCCCACGATTGGCGTTCCGTCCGGAGTGGTCGGGCGCAAGCCGGTCCAGAAACTGGCCTGGGCCAGGTCGCCGCCCTGAGGATAAAGGTCGTTGACGATCATCTCCAGGGTTTCGCGCCGACGTGGGTTGAGAGACAGGTCAAAACCGGCGATTTCCGCCATGCCGCCCACCCGAATGCGGTTGTCGAAGCGGGTGATCGCGACCTTATAGGTTTCGTCGAGGATGGTCGAAGTCGGCGCCATCGCCGGGTTGGTGATCGGCACGGTCAGGGAGTAGCCCTTGAGCGGATACACCGGTGCACGGATCCCTAGGGGCTTGAGCAGTTGCGGCGAGTAGCTGCCCAGGGCGAGGACGTAGCGGTCGGCGGTTTCCAGCTTGCCGTCGATCCAGACACCGTTGATGCGGTCACCGGCGAAGTCCAGGCGCTGGATATCCTGGCCGAAGCGGAATTGCACTCCGAGCTTCTCGGCCATTTCCGCCAAGCGCGAGGTAAACATCTGGCAGTCGCCGGTCTGGTCGTTGGGCAAGCGCAGGGCGCCGGCCAGAATGTCGGTGACATTCGCCAGGGCCGGTTCAACCCGGGCAATGCCCGCGCGGTCGAGTACTTCGAACGGCACACCCGACTCTTTCAGCACGGCGATGTCTTTTGCCGCGCCATCGAGCTGGGCCTGGGTGCGGAACAGTTGGGTGGTCCCCAGGCTACGGCCCTCGTAGGCAATGCCGGTTTCGGCGCGCAGCTCGTCGAGGCAGTCACGGCTGTACTCGGACAGGCGCACCATGCGCTCCTTGTTGATCGCATAGCGGCTGGCGGTACAGTTGCGCAGCATCTGTGCCATCCACAGGTATTGGTCAATATCGGCAGTGGCCTTGATCGCCAGCGGCGCGTGGCGCTGCAGCAGCCACTTGATGGCCTTGAGCGGTACACCCGGTGCGGCCCACGGCGAGGCATAACCCGGCGACACCTGGCCGGCGTTGGCGAAACTGGTTTCCATGGCAGGCGCCGGCTGACGGTCGACCACCACTACTTCAAACCCGGCACGGGCCAGATAATAAGCACTGACGGTACCGATGACGCCGCTACCCAAGACCAGAACGCGCATGTTGATGCCCTCATCGCGGATAACCGCTGACGTTTGTTGTACATAGCTTTGATGGTCGCAGTGTAAAAAAGATCAGCCAGTGCTTTTCACTATATAAACGCCTATATTTGGCGAGAATTCTCGGCAAAAACCCTTTTCACGGAGGTGCATCACCTGTGCGTACCAACACCCAGACCAAACGTGAGCTGGACAAGATCGACCGCAATATCCTGCGCATTCTCCAGGCGGACGGGCGCATTTCCTTCACCGAGCTGGGGGAAAAGGTCGGCCTCTCCACCACGCCCTGCACCGAGCGGGTACGGCGCCTGGAGCGCGAGGGCATCATCATGGGCTACAACGCCCGGCTCAATCCGCAGCACTTGAAGGGTAGCCTGCTGGTGTTTGTCGAGATCAGCCTCGACTACAAATCCGGCGACACGTTCGAAGAGTTCCGACGCGCCGTGCTGAAACTGCCTCACGTGTTGGAATGTCACTTGGTGTCAGGAGATTTCGACTATCTAGTGAAAGCACGGATTTCCGAGATGGCTTCGTACCGCAAGCTGCTGGGGGACATCCTGCTCAAGCTGCCCCATGTGCGCGAATCCAAGAGCTACATCGTGATGGAAGAGGTGAAGGAGAGCTTGAACCTGCCGATTCCGGATTGAGCCTGGCTCCGGACCGCTTTGGCGAGCAAGCTTGATCGGTCCCTCGCTCCCATGGGAACGATCTCGCTAGACTAGAACCTGCCGATTAGCAGCCATGTATTCATGAATCTGCTTCTCGACCCGCGGATGAATCAGCTCCACCGGCCGCCGTCCATTGGGACACGGCAAGGTCGCCGTGGTGCCGAACAGCCGGCAGATCAGCGGGCGCTCATCGTAGACGGTGCAACCGTCGGGCCCCAAGTGCACGCAGTCGAGTGCGTCCATGGCCGCGTCCTGTTCGGCCCGGGTCTTGCGGGGCAAGCGGGCCATTTCCTCGGGCGAGGTGGTCACCGGACCACAGCAATCATGGCACCCCGGTACGCACTCGAACGAGGGAATCTGCTGGCGTAGCGTGCGGATTTTTTGACTGTTGCAGCTCATCGAGGCGGTTACCGAAGGAGACGGTCCAGGATTCTGCCTTAAAAGCCGCGCACCAGACAGCGCCAGCCGACCGGTGTTGCCCAGTTAGGAATCGCCAGCTTATGCTCCGTAAAATTTCTCAAACACAAAAATCAGGATTACGCACATGAACGCCCGTGTTCAGCAACCGGTCCCGAGCCACGCGCACGCCGCCTCTTATTACGCCGCCAGCAGCCTGCCGCAACCGGACCATCCGCTGTTGCAGGGTGAACTGCTGGCAGATGTCTGCGTGGTCGGCGGCGGGTTCTCCGGGTTGAACACGGCCATCGAACTGGCCGAGCGCGGCATGAGCGTGGTGCTGCTGGAAGCGCACCGGATCGGCTGGGGCGCCAGCGGGCGCAACGGCGGCCAATTGATTCGTGGCGTCGGCCATGGCCTCGATCAGTTTGCGCCGATCATCGGCGCCGACGGCGTGCGCCAGATGAAGCTCATGGGCCTTGAGGCCGTGGAAATCGTCCGACAGCGCGTCGAGCGTTTCCAGATCCCATGCGACCTCACCTGGGGTTACTGCGACCTCGCCAACAAGCCCAGTGACCTGGAGGGCTTCGCCGAAGACGCCGAAGAATTGCGCAGCCTGGGTTATCGCCATTCGACCCGACTGCTGCAAGCCAACGAAATGCACAGCGTCGTGGGTTCGGATCGCTACGTCGGTGGGTTGATCGACATGGGCTCGGGGCATCTGCATCCGCTGAACCTGGCCCTGGGCGAAGCCGCCGCCGCGCAACAGCTGGGGGTCAGGCTGTTCGAGCAATCGGCGGTCACACGGATCGACTACGGTCCTGAAGTGAAGGTGCACACCCAGCAGGGCTCGGTCCGCGCCAAGACGCTGGTGCTGGGCTGCAACGCTTACCTCAATGGACTCAATCCGCAACTGGGCGGCAAAGTGCTGCCCGCTGGCAGCTACATCATCGCCACCGAACCCTTGAGCCAGGCCCAGGCTCAAGCGCTGTTGCCGCAGAACATGGCCGTCTGTGATCAGCGGGTGGCCCTGGATTACTACCGGCTTTCGACGGATCGCCGCTTGCTGTTCGGCGGGGCCTGTCACTATTCCGGCCGCGACCCGCAGGACATCGGCGCGTACATGCGGCCGAAGATGCTCAAGGTGTTCCCGCAATTGGCGGATGTGAAAATCGATTATCAATGGGGGGGGATGATTGGTATCGGCGCCAACCGTTTGCCACAGATCGGTCGGCTCAAGGACCAACCCAATGTGTATTACGCCCAGGCCTATTCCGGCCATGGGGTGAATGCCACGCACCTGGCCGGCAAATTGTTGGCCGAAGCCATCAGCGGGCAGCACAGCAGCGGTTTCGATCTGTTCGCCCAGGTCCCGCACATGACCTTCCCGGGAGGCAAGCATTTGCGCTCACCGCTGTTGGCGCTGGGGATGTTGTGGCATCGGTTGAAAGAGTTGGTTTAGTCCTGGATCCGGTGACGAGGGAGCTTGCTCCCTCGCCACCGGGTTCCTATTGCTTCAAAGCCGCCAGAACGGTTTGAGCCCCTCCTCCCGTGCCTGCTCCCGACTCAGCCCGATGTCACGCAACTGTTCGGGTGTAAGTTCCAACAAGGCCTTGCGTGTATGCAGACGATGCCAGAACAGGGCCCAGCGGTTCAGGCCGGACGGCGGATTGCACAATGTCGCGCTGCGCAGCCCTTTCTCCCGCCCTGCCGCCAGTTCCTGACTGTGTAACGTCAGCCGCACATCGCTCAAGCCGTTCATTTTGATCGCTCCTGTTTACTTGGGTAGCCAGAGGTTTCATGATGCGCGGACGGCTTGAAGCGATACAGATTCAACCGATTTCTTTTATAAGCATACAGATTCGGTACTTGCGGCACTGAATTGCCATTTTCCGCCGCAACTGTATTGGTTGCAGTTGCCTCATCTCATCGGGAGCGCACCATGACCCTCTACGTGAACCTCGCCGAATTGCTCGGTACCCGCATCGAACAGGGCTTCTACCGCCCCGGCGACCGGCTGCCATCAGTGCGGGCATTGAGCACGGAACATGGGGTCAGCTTGAGTACGGTGCAGCAGGCCTATCGCGTGCTGGAAGACAGCGGGCTGGCGATGCCGAGGCCCAAGTCCGGCTATTTCGTACCCGTGGGCCGCGAACTGCCGGACCTGCCGGTGGTAGGCCGTCCGGCCCAGCGCCCAGTGGATATTTCCCAGTGGGACCAGGTGTTGGAACTGATCCGCGCCGTACCGCGCCCGGACGTGGTGCAACTGGGACGCGGCATGCCGGATATTCATTCGCCGACCATGAAACCGCTGCTGCGCAGCCTGGCGCAGATCAGCCGCCGACAAGACATGCCCGGCCTGTATTACGACAACATCTACGGCAACCTCGCGCTACGTGAACAGATCGCCCGACTGTCGCTGGACTCCGGCTGCCAGCTGGGGCCCAACGACTTGATCGTCACCACTGGCTGTCATGAGGCCCTGTCGGTCAGCATCCGCGCCACCTGCGAACAAGGCGATATCGTCGCGGTGGACTCACCCAGCTTTCACGGGGCCATGCAAACCCTCAAGGGCCTGGGCATGAAGGCTTTGGAAATCCCCACCGACCCGCTCACCGGCATCAGCCTGGATGCCCTGGAACTGGCGTTGGAGCAATGGCCGATCAAGGCCATACAGTTGACTCCCAGCTGCAATAACCCGCTGGGCTACATCATGCCCGACGCTAATAAACGCGCGCTGCTGACCCTGGCACAGCGCTTCGACGTGGCGATCATCGAAGATGATGTGTATGGCGAGCTGGCCTACACCTACCCTCGCCCGCGCACCATCAAGTCCTTCGACGAAGACGGCCGCGTCCTGCTCTGCAGTTCTTTTTCCAAGACCCTGGCGCCAGGACTGCGCATTGGCTGGGTCGCGCCAGGCCGGTATCTGGAGCGGGTGCTGCACATGAAATACATCAGCACCGGCTCCACCGCGCCACAACCGCAGATCGCCATTGCCGAATTTCTCAAGGGTGGGCATTTCGAACCCCATTTACGCCGGATGCGTACGCAATACCAGCGCAATCGCGACGTGATGATCGATTGGGTCAGCCGCTATTTCCCACCGGGCACCCGGGCCAGTCGCCCGCGGGGCAGCTTCATGCTGTGGGTCGAATTGCCGGAAGGCTTCGACACGCTGAAGCTCAATCGGGTCCTGCTCGACCAAGGCGTGCAAGTCGCTGTCGGCAGCATCTTTTCGGCATCGGGCAAGTACCGCAACTGCCTGCGGATGAACTACGCTGCCAAGCCAACGGCCCAGATCGAAGAGGCCGTACGCAAGGTGGGAACCGCCGCTATCGCGTTGTTGAACGAAACCCAGCGCGACGTCGTCTGAACTTTACCCAGGGAAGCAGCACCCAACAGCCGATCAACGTGAACAAGCGGAACGATCCTACGTGAGATCCAGACCGATCCTGCCTGCGCTGCTGTTAGTCGCCTCACTGCTGAGCGGCTGCGCCGGTCTTGATGTCACCCGCGAGCCCTCCCAGGCCCTGCCGGCCGCCGAATCTTCGTTCGGCCGCTCGGTCCAGGCCCAGGCTGCCGCCCATGAAGGACGCTCGGGCTTTCGGCTGCTGTCGGACAGCACCGACGCGTTCATCGCCCGGGCCGAGCTGATTCGCCACGCCCAAGGCAGCCTGGATTTGCAGTACTACATCGTCCATGACGGCATCAGCACGCGGATGCTGGTGGATGAATTGCTCAAGGCCGCCGACCGAGGCGTTCGCGTACGGATCTTGCTGGACGACACCACCAGCGATGGCCAGGATCAGATCATCGCGACCCTCGCCGCTCATCCGCAGATCCAGATCCGCCTGTTCAACCCGCTGCACCTGGGACGTGCCACCGGCGTGACCCGCAGCCTCGGGCGCCTGCTCAACCTTTCGCAGCAACACCGCCGAATGCACAACAAGCTGTGGCTGGCGGATAACAGCATGGCCATCGTCGGCGGTCGCAACCTGGGCGATGAGTATTTCGACGCCGAACCCAACCTGAACTTCACCGACATCGACCTGCTCAGTGTCGGCCCGGTGGCCGAACAGTTGGGTCACAGCTTCGACCAGTACTGGAACAGCGCCCTGAGCAAACCCATCGAACAGTTCCTGTCCCATCGCCCCACGCCCAAGGACCTGGCCAACAGCCGCCTGCGCCTGCAAGAATCCATGGAGCAGACCCAAAAGGAAAATCACGCGCTCTACCAACAGTTGACTGCCTACAAGACCCAACCGCGCCTGGACACCTGGCGCGACCAGTTGATCTGGGCCTGGAACAAGGCGCTGTGGGACGCGCCCAGCAAGGTACTGGCCAAGGACGAGCCGGATCCGCAGCTATTGCTGACCACGCAATTGGCGCCCGAGCTGACGGGCGTCAGCAAAGAGCTGATCATGATTTCCGCCTACTTCGTCCCCGGTCAGCCAGGTCTGGTCTATCTGACCAGTCGCGCCGATGCCGGCGTGTCGGTGAGCCTGCTGACCAACTCCCTGGAAGCCACCGATGTGCCCGCCGTGCACGGCGGCTATGCACCGTACCGCAAGGCCCTGTTGCAACATGGCGTGCGCCTGTTCGAACTGCGACGACAACCGGGCGACACCGGCAGCAGCCCGCACCTGTTCTACAGCAAATCCTACGGCGAATCGGACTCCAGCCTGCACAGCAAGGCGATCATCTTCGACCAGCAGAAGTCGTTCATCGGCTCGTTCAATTTCGACCCGCGCTCGGTGCTGTGGAACACCGAAGTCGGCGTATTGGTGGACAGCCCTGAACTCGCCAGCCAAGTGCGCGAACTGGCCTTGCAGGGCATGGCGCCAGCCCTGAGCTATCAGGCCAGGCTGGAGGATGGAACGCTCGTCTGGACCACCGAAGACAACGGCCAGACGCACGACCTGAACCGCGAACCGGGTAGCTGGTGGCGCCGGTTCAATGCCTGGTTCAGCACGACCATCGGGTTGGAGCGGATGTTGTAGGTCTGTCCTCCTTGTGGCGAGGGAATTTATCCCCGCTGGGGCGCGAAGCGGCCCTAAAAAAGGGTGATCTGCACCGATCCGACTGACTGGATTCAGATTTTCGGGAATGCTGCGCAGTCCAGCGGGGATAAATCCCCTCACCACAGGGGTTTGGTGTGCTCAGGCCGCTTGGGTTGCCCCGAACGCCCCCTGGCGCAACAGCAGGATCACCAACCCGAACGCCCCGGCCGCCATGAACAAAGGCAGCGCATGCCCGCTGATCCACTGACTGCCCGCCCCCGCCACCAGTGGCCCGATCAGGCAACCAAGGCCCCACAGTTGCGCGACGTGGGCGTTGGCCCGCACCAGCGCATCGTCACGGTAACGCTCGCCGATCAGGATCAGCGACAACGTGAACAAACCGCCGGCACTGGCGCCGAACAGTACCCACAGCGGCCAGATCAACAGGGTATCGATCAAAAGCGGAACCGCCAGGCTCGATAACGTCAGCGCCACTGCACAGCCCGTCAACAGTGCCCGACGAGACACGCGATCGGCCAGGGCACCAATGGGCAACTGCAACAGGGCATCACCGACCACCACGGTGCTGACCATCACCAGCGCTACGTCAGCGGTGAAGCCCTGGCGCAGGCAATACACCGGCAGCAACGTGAGGATCATGGCCTCGAACGCGGCGAACAACGAGACCGCCCAGGCAATCGCCGGCAAGCCCCGGCAAAACGTCCACAAGTCGCCAAACGTAACGCTGCCGGCCTCGCTGTTCGGCGCACCGCTACGGCCCAGCAACAGTAAGGGTGCGATCAGCAGCAAACCGACACCCACCCAGAACCCGTAGTCATGAGCGGTCCCCAGCGCGCCCAGCAGCAGCGGGCCGGACAACTGGCTCAAGGCGTAGCTGCTGCCGTACAGCGCCACCAGTCGCCCACGCCATTTCTCAATGACCAGTTGGTTGATCCAACTCTCACCCAGAATGAACACCAAGGTCAGGACCACGCCAATCACCAGCCGCAGCAGCAACCAGACCGGATAGCTGGGCAACAGCGCCAGCAACCCGATGGACACCGCGCCGCCCCACAGGCACAGACGCATCAAGGCTGCCGTACCAAACCGCGCCGCCAGCCGGCTGGACACCTTGGCCCCGAGCAACACCCCCACGGCCGGCATGGCGGCCATCACGCCAATGGCGAACGAGCCATAGCCCCAGCCCTCCAGGCGCAACGACACCAGCGGCATGCTCACGCCCAAGGCCAGGCCGACACTCAGGACAGACGCCAACACGGCGAAATAGGTCGCCCAACGCATTTCCACGCTCCTGTGGAGGGTTATCAATCTCAGCCATCCCCCAAAACACTGTGGGAGCGAGCTTGCTCGCGATAGCGGCGCAACATTCAACAAAGTCGTCGACTGTCATACCGCGATCGCGAGCAAGCCCGCTCCCACAGGAGATGTGTGTCTACCGCAAATCTTCCGCTCCCACAAAAGGGATCAGAGCTTGATCCAGGTCGACTTCAGCTCGGTGTATTTGTCGAACGCATGCAACGACTTGTCGCGACCGTTGCCCGACTGTTTGAAGCCACCGAACGGCGCGGTCATGTCGCCGCCGTCGTACTGGTTGACCCAGACGCTGCCGGCACGCAGGGCCTTGGCGGTCAGGTGGGCCTTGGAGATGTCCCTGGTCCATACCGCCGCGGCCAGGCCGTACGGCGTGTCGTTGGCGATCTCGATGGCTTGCTCGGCGGTGTCGAAGGCAATGACCGACAACACCGGGCCGAAAATCTCTTCCTGGGCGATTTTCATCGCGTTGCTCACACCGTCGAAAATCGTCGGCTCGACGTACGTACCGCCCGTTTCCTCAAGGATGCGTTTGCCGCCGGCCACCAGTTTGGCGCCGTCGCTGTGACCGGCCTCGATGTAGGACAGCACGGTGTTCATCTGCTGGGTATCGACCAGGGCGCCGACATTGGTGGCCGGGTCCAGAGGGTTACCAGGCTTCCAGCCCTTGAGGGCTTCGATCACCAGTGGCAGGAAGGTGTCCTTGATGGAGCGCTCCACCAACAGCCGCGAGCCGGCGGTGCAGACTTCACCCTGGTTGAAGGCGATGGCGCTGGCGGCGGATTCGGCGGCGGCTTGCAGGTCCGGGGCATCGGCGAATACGATGTTCGGGCTCTTGCCGCCGGCTTCCAGCCAGATACGTTTCATGTTGGATTCGCCGGAGTAGATCATCAGTTGCTTGGCGATCTTGGTAGAGCCGGTGAACACCAGCGTATCGACGTCCATATGCAGGGCCAGGGCCTTGCCGACGGTGTGGCCATAGCCTGGCAGCACGTTCAGCACGCCTTTCGGAATGCCGGCCTCGATCGCCAGTGTGGCGATGCGGAGAGCGGTCAGCGGGGATTTTTCCGACGGCTTGAGCACCACCGAGTTACCGGTGGACAGCGCCGGCCCGAGCTTCCAGCAGGCCATCATCAACGGGAAGTTCCAGGGCACGATAGCCCCCACGACACCCACCGGCTCACGGGTTACCAGGCCCAACTGATCGTGCGGCGTAGCCGCCACTTCGTCGTAGAGCTTGTCGATGGCTTCACCGCTCCAGCTCAAGGCTTGCGCCGCGCCGGGAACGTCGATGTTCAGGGAATCACTGATCGGCTTGCCCATGTCCAGGGTTTCGAGCAGGGCCAGTTCTTCGGCATGCTGCTTGAGCAGGCCGGCAAAACGAATCATGGTGGCTTTGCGCTTGCTGGGTGCCAGGCGCGACCAGACGCCGGAACTGAATGTGGCGCGGGCGTTTTCGACTGCACGCTGGGCGTCGGCGACGTCACAGCTGGCGATCTTGCCCAGCAAGCGGCCATCGACCGGGCTGAGGCAATCGAAGGTTTCGCCGGACACCGCATCAGTGTACTCGCCGTTGATGAAGGCGCGGCCCTCGATCTTCAGGTCGCGGGCGCGTTGTTCCCAGTCGGCACGAGTCAGGGTGGTCATGCGTGTGTCCTCCTCTTATTGAGTACGAACGCCGCGCGGTGCGCAGCGCTCAAAAGTATTCTGCCCAACCAGCCTGGTTTCGGCGCCGTTTTCGGCATAGGGCACCCGCCACCCTAAACCAGCGGCTGGTCATGTTTCAATATATTTGACACAACGCAGGCAAACGACCTTGCGATGTTCGTTTTAATAAACATAGACTCGAAGCCTTCCAAGCGATCACTGGGGATCACCCGCATGAGCATTCAGGACATCGTCGATTTCAGCCAGGCCAATACCACCGCCGAACGTTATCGCCCGGACCCGGCCAAGGTGTTCAAGGGCGACCCCGAGCAAACCGTGTTCAACCATTACAGCAGCCCCTGCGGGCAGATGAACGCGGGCGTATGGGAAGGCGCCGTCGGCCAGTGGACGGTCAATTACACCGAGCATGAGTATTGCGAGATCGTCCAGGGTGTTTCCGTGCTGCGGGACGACAATGGCAACGCCAAGACCCTGCGGGCTGGCGACCGCTTTGTGATCCCAGCGGGTTTCCAGGGCACGTGGGAAGTGCTAGAGCCGTGCCGCAAGATTTACGTGGTGTTCGAGCAGAAGGCTTGAGCCCCGCCGAAAAAGAAGCTGACACTCTATCGCTGGTCAAGACCAGCGCAGCAGACAAGACTGCTCACGGGCATCACGTATTCTATCGTCGCAACGGCACGCACAGGACGTGCGGCCAACCGACAGGTGAGCGCCCTGACCCTATCACTATTGCAAGGAGGCAATATGCCCGTCGTACCTGATCAATGCGATCTCGCCATCGCCCAATACACCATCGGTCAAAAATGCACCCCTCAATTGCTTGAAGAGGTTCGCGCCTTGGCCAATGGAGCCCCCGTCCGCGCCACAGGTCCGAAATACCCGTCGAGCTGGGACCTGCGTCCGCGACGGATCAACCTGCACACCGACGCCGACAGGATCATTGTCAGCATCAACTGCGGCTGACCCCTCGTCGCTGACAACACAATCCAAGCTCAACAAAAAAGGCCCGTATCTCGCGATACGGGCCTTTTTCGTAAGAAGGGAAAAATCAATTACTTGATTTTGCCTTCCTTGTAGATCACGTGCTTGCGAACAACCGGATCATATTTCTTGATCTCGATTTTGTCCGGGGTAGTACGCTTGTTCTTGTCGGTAGTGTAGAAGTGACCAGTACCGGCGCTCGAGATCAAACGAATCAATTCACGCATGATTAGCTCCCTTAAACCTTGCCATCGCGACGAAGTTCGGCCAGCACGACACTGATGCCACGCTTGTCGATGATACGCATGCCCTTGGCAGATACGCGCAGACGCACAAAACGTTTCTCTTCTTCAACCCAGAAGCGGTGATGCTGCAGGTTCGGCAGGAAACGACGACGGGTTTTGTTGTTTGCGTGGGAAATGTTATTCCCAGTCACCGGACCCTTACCGGTAACTTGACAGACTCTCGACATGCCTCAGCCCTCTAAAACCACATGCCCAACCCGGCATGGGTTGGCCGCTTAATCTCTCAGTCATTTGGCGCCAGGCGCCGCGTTTCTTTAAGGGTCTTACCGGCTACACCTACAGTGAAGGAACCGGGCCCCTAGAAAAGAGCGCTGCTTTATACCAGAAAGACCACAGCGCAACAACAGCCGATGTGATTTGTCTTCATGGCGACTCATCGACCAACCGCCCCGGGCGGCGGGGGCAGAGGCTGGCACAGCACCTTACCGCTCGTCGCTGCATGCAGGTTTTTTTTCACCTGTGGCGATTTTTAGTCCATCCACGCGTCGGCGCAGAGTGCCGGAAAATGCAAAAAGGGGATAGTCATTTAGCGGCGAGCCCACTAGGGTAGGCCTTTTCCAGACTGCACTCGCAGATGGGCCTTCGACTTGCACAGGAAACCGACCATGCGCCTCGCTGCCCTACCATTGTTGCTCGCCCCTCTGCTGATCACCCCGCAGGCCTTGGCCGCCGCCCTGAGCGTCTGTACCGAAGCCAGCCCGGAAGGGTTCGATGTCGTCCAGTACAACTCCCTGACCACCACCAACGCCTCCGCCGACGTGCTGATGAACCGCCTGGTGGACTTCGATACCGCCGGCGGCAAAGTGGTCCCCAGCCTGGCCGAACGCTGGGAAGTCTCCACCGATGGCCTGACCTACGTGTTCAAGCTGCGGCCACAGGTCAAGTTCCACCACACCGACTACTTCACGCCGCGCCGCGACCTGACCGCCGAGGACGTGAAGTTCAGCTTCGAGCGCATGCTCGACCCGGCGAACCCATGGCACAAGGTGGCGCAAAGCGGCTTCCCCCACGCCCAGTCCATGCAACTGCCAGCGCTGATCAAGAAAGTCGACGCGCTGGACCCGTTGACCGTGCGCTTCACCCTCGATCACGCCGACTCGACCTTCCTGGCGACGTTGAGCATGGGCTTTGCCTCCATTTACTCGGCCGAATACGCCGATCAGTTGATGAAGGCCGGTACGCCGGAAAAGCTCAACAGCCTGCCGATCGGCACCGGCCCGTTCATTTTCAGCCGGTTCCAGAAGGACGCCTCGATTCGCTACAAGGCCAACGACGCCTATTTCGGCGGCAAGCCCCAAGTGGACCCACTGGTCTTCGCCATCACGCCGGATGCCAATGTGCGCCTGCAGAAACTGCGTCGCAACGAATGCCAGATCGCCCTGTCGCCCAAGCCGCTGGACGTACAAGCCGCCAAGCAAGAACCTACGCTGAAGGTCGAGCAGACCGACGCCTTCATGACCGCATTCGTGGCCATCAACAGCCAGCATCCGCCGCTGGACAAGCCTGAGGTGCGCCAAGCCATCAACCTGGCCTTCGACAAGGCCAGCTACCTGAAGACCGTCTTCGAAGGCACCGCCGAAGCCGCCAATGGCCCCTACCCGCCCAACACCTGGAGCTACGCCAAAAGCCTGCCCGGCTATACCCATGATCTGGCCAAGGCCCGCGACCTGTTGGCCAAGGCCGGCTTGAAGGAAGGCTTCCAGACCACCATCTGGACCCGCCCTTCCGGCAGCCTGCTGAACCCCAACCCCAGCGTCGGCGCACAACTGCTGCAGTCCGACCTGGCGCAGATCGGCATCCAGGCCGAGATCCGGGTGATCGAATGGGGCGAACTGATCCGTCGCGCCAAGGCCGGCGAACATGATTTGCTGTTCATGGGTTGGGCCGGCGACAACGGCGACCCGGACAACTTCCTCACCCCACAGTTTTCCTGCGCGGCGGTCAAGTCCGGCACCAACTTCGCCCGCTACTGCAATCCCGACCTGGACAAGCTGATCAGCGCCGGCAAGACCACTGGCGAACAAGGCGTGCGGGCCAAGCTCTACGAGCAGGCCCAGGCCCAGATCCAGCAACAGGCCCTGTGGCTGCCCCTGGCGCACCCGACCGCGTTCGCCCTGGCCCGCAAGGATGTTCAGGGTTACTCGGTCAGCCCGTTTGGGCGGCAGGATTACTCCAAGGTCAACATCAAGTAACCACGGCCTACAGCCTCCCCTGTGGGAGCGAGCTTGCTCGCGATGGCGGCTAGTCAGATAACATCAATGTTGACTGACCGACCGCTATCGCGAGCAAGCTCGCTCCCACACAGGGCCCAGCCTCGCCAGCGACGACCTACATCCACCCACGCTCCGCCATGGATAACGGTTCCCCATCGCCGACGATGACATGGTCGAGCACCCGCACATCGATCAGTTCCAATGCCTCCTGAAGCCGCTCAGTGAGCACCCGGTCGGCCTGGCTGGGCTCGGTGTTGCCGGAGGGATGGTTGTGGCACAGGATCAACGCGGCGGCGTTGTGGGCCAGGGCGCGCTTGACGACCTGCCGGGGATGGACACTGGCGCTGTCGATAGAGCCGCGGAACAGCGCCTCGAAGGTCAGCACCTGGTGCTTGGAATTGAGAAACAGGCAACCGAACACCTCGTGGGGTTCGTGACGCAACATCGATTTCAGGTACTCACGCACCGCGAACGGGCTTTCCAGCGTGGTCTTTTCCCGTGCCCGTTCAGCCAAATGCCGACGACTCATTTCCTGAGCCGCTTGCAGTTGGGCAAACTTCGCCGGTCCGAGCCCCATATGATTACTGAATGTGATCTGATCGGCTTCAAGCAGCGCGCGCAGGCTGCCAAATTGAATCAATAGTTGTCGCGCCAGATCCACCGCGCTTTTGCCCGACACGCCGGTGCGTAAAAAAATCGCCAGCAGCTCGGCGTCCGATAGACTCCCCGCCCCTAGCGCCAATAACCGCTCCCGTGGCCGCTCGGCCGCGGGCCAATCGCGAATACTCATGGCATCTCCCTGATTGTGGGCGCCGCTGTTCCATAGCGGTCGCTGTGATATCGTAGCCCATCTTTTTTGCAGGCGATTTGCACCCTGGCAGCTGCTGCCAAGGGGTTCGCCTTGCACTGACCACTGAAATCGAAAGGCAGGCCTATGCAGCGGCTGTATCGGAAACGCATCGTTCTGGGCGTCGGCGGCGGCATTGCCGCCTACAAGAGCGCCGAGCTGGTTCGCAGGCTTATCGACCAGGGCGCGGAAGTACGGGTCGTCATGACCCGTGGTGGCAGCGAGTTCATTACCCCGCTGACCATGCAAGCCCTATCCGGGCACCCGGTCCACCTGGATTTGCTCGACCCGGCGGCCGAAGCCGCCATGGGTCATATCGAACTGGCCAAGTGGGCCGACCTGGTGCTGATCGCCCCGGCCACGGCCGACCTGATCGCCCGTTTGGCCCAAGGCATCGCCGACGACCTGCTGACCACCCTGGTGCTCGCCACCGATGCGGTGGTCGCCGTGGCGCCGGCCATGAACCAGGCCATGTGGCGCGACCCGGCCACCCAGGCCAACCTGCAATTGCTCGAAAGCCGCGCCCTGAAAGTCTTCGGCCCGGCCTCAGGGACCCAGGCCTGTGGCGATGTCGGCATGGGCCGCATGCTCGAGGCCACTGACCTGGCCCAGTGCGCCGCCGACTGCTTCCAGCGCCAGGCCCTGACCGGCAAGCACGTGCTGATCACCGCCGGACCGACCCAGGAAAACATCGACCCGGTGCGCTACATCACCAACCACAGCTCCGGGAAAATGGGCTTCGCCCTGGCCGAGGCCGCGGTGGAAGCCGGCGCCCGGGTGACGCTGATCACCGGTCCCGTGCACCTGCCGACCCCGGACCGGGTCACCCGCATCGACGTGGTCAGCGCCCGGGACATGCTCGCAGCCTGCGAAGCAGCCATCCCCTGCGACCTGTTCATCGCCTCGGCGGCGGTGGCGGACTACCGCCCCGAAGTCGTCGCCCCGCAAAAATTGAAGAAAGACCCTACAAGCGGCGACGGCTTGCTCCTGCAAATGGTGCGCAACCCGGACATCCTGGCCAGTATAGCCACCCGCCCCGACCGCCCGTTCAGTGTCGGCTTTGCCGCCGAGACCGAACACCTGCTCGATTACGCCGCACGCAAGCTCAAGGACAAGAACCTCGACTTGATCGTCGCCAACGACGTGGCCAACCCGAGCATCGGCTTCAACAGCGAAGAAAACGCCTGCAGCGTGATCGACCGCCAGTTGCACGCCACACTTTTCGCCCAGACCAGCAAGAGCAAGATTGCCCGCCAGCTGATCACTTTTATCGCCGAACGTCTGAACCAGGTTTAATGTCATGCACGCCCTACAAGCCAAGATCCTCGACCCACGCATCGGCAACGAATTCCCGCTGCCGCAATACGCCACACCGGGCTCCGCCGGCCTCGACCTGCGGGCGATGCTCAAGCAGGACACGATCCTGGAGCCGGGCCAGACCCTGCTGATTCCTACCGGCCTGTCGGTGTACATCGGCGATCCGGGCCTGGCCGCGCTGATCCTGCCGCGCTCGGGCCTGGGCCATAAGCACGGCATCGTGCTGGGCAACCTGGTGGGCCTGATCGACTCCGACTATCAAGGCGAGCTGATGGTGTCGTGCTGGAACCGCGGCCAAACAGCCTTCAACATTGCCGTGGGCGAACGCATCGCGCAGCTGGTGCTGGTGCCGGTGGTCCAGGCCCACTTCGAACTGGTCGAAGAATTCGACGAAAGCCAGCGCGGCGCGGGTGGTTTTGGGCATTCCGGCAGCCATTGACCGGTGTTTTCAAGCCGGGCGTCCTGCCCGGCTCGTTTGTGAAGCTTGTGTTTCAGGACAAAAAATGCGCAATGGCTTTCTGCTAGGTTTCCCACCCGGAATCAACGTATTAGGCGAGCGAGACCGGGATAACGCTGTCTCATGGCATTTTCCCACCACGAACTCTCTGTCAAAAACGCCGTCATACCCTTCAGCTTGAGCCTGCCGACGCGACCCGTCGGCCTGTCCAGTCACTTTCCCGATAGAGCGCCCCGCCCATGAACACCCCAGCCGCAATCGCCCCGATCTTCCCTGACAGCATCTTCCGCGCCTACGACATCCGTGGCGTGGTACCGGAAACCCTCACCGCCGAAACCGCCTACTGGATCGGCCGGGCCATTGGCTCTCAAAGCCTGGCCCAGGGTGAACCGAACGTGTGCGTCGGCCGTGATGGCCGCTTGTCGGGCCCTGAGCTGGTCGAACAACTGATAAAAGGCGTCGCCGACAGTGGCTGCCATGTCAGCGACGTGGGCCTGGTGCCAACCCCGGCGCTGTACTACGCCGCCAACGTGTTGGCCGGCAAGTCCGGGGTGATGCTCACCGGCAGCCACAACCCATCGAACTACAACGGCTTCAAGATCGTCATCGCTGGCGACACCCTTGCCAACGAGCAGATCCAGGCCCTGCATACCCGCCTCAAGACCAACGACCTGAGCAGCGGCCAAGGCAGCATCACCAAAGTCGATATCCTCGAACGCTACAACGACGAAATCGTCAAGGACGTGAAACTCGCTCGTCGCCTGAAAGTGGTGGTCGACTGCGGCAACGGCGCGGCTGGCGTGATCGCCCCGCAACTGATCGAAGCCCTGAACTGCGAAGTCATCCCGCTGTTCTGCGACGTGGATGGCAACTTCCCTAACCACCACCCGGATCCGGGCAAGCTGGAAAACCTTGAAGACCTGATCGCCAAGGTCAAAGAAACCAACGCCGACCTGGGCCTGGCCTTCGACGGCGACGGCGACCGGGTGGGCGTGGTGACCAATACCGGCAGCGTGGTGTTCCCCGACCGCCTGCTGATGCTGTTTGCCAAGGATGTGGTAGCGCGCAATCCGAACGCCGAAATCATCTTCGACGTTAAATGCACCCGTCGCCTGGTGCCGCTGATCAAGGAATATGGTGGTCGTCCATTGATGTGGAAGACCGGTCATTCGTTGATCAAGAAAAAAATGAAACAAAGCGGCGCCCTGTTGGCCGGCGAAATGAGCGGCCACATCTTCTTCAAGGAGCGCTGGTTCGGTTTTGACGACGGCATCTACAGCGCCGCGCGCCTGCTGGAAATCCTCAGCAAGGAGAAATCCAGCGCCGAAGAGCTGTTCGCAACCTTCCCGAACGATATTTCTACGCCAGAAATCAATATCCATGTGACCGAAGAGAGCAAATTCAGCATCATTGATGCACTGCACGACGCTCAATGGGGCGAAGGCGCCGAACTGACCACCATCGATGGTGTGCGGGTCGACTATCCCCACGGCTGGGGCCTGGTTCGCGCATCCAACACCACACCGGTGCTGGTACTGCGTTTCGAGGCCGACAACGAGGCCGAACTGCAGCGCATCAAGGATGTGTTCCACACCCAACTCAAACGTGTTGCACCTGATCTCCAACTACCGTTTTGATTTTTTGAAGCACTACCGGAGCCCTGAATGACCCTCGAACGCGAAGCCGCCGCCAACACCGCCAAGGTCCTGTCCGAAGCGTTGCCTTATATCCGACGCTACGTCGGCAAGACCCTGGTGATCAAATACGGCGGCAACGCGATGGAAAGCGAGGAGCTCAAGACCGGCTTCGCCCGCGACATCGTGTTGATGAAGGCCGTGGGCATCAACCCGGTGGTGGTGCATGGCGGTGGCCCGCAGATCGGTGACCTACTCAAGCGCCTGTCGATCGAAAGCCACTTCATCGATGGCATGCGCGTGACCGACGCGCAGACCATGGATGTGGTGGAAATGGTCCTGGGCGGCCAGGTCAACAAGGACATCGTCAACCTGATCAACCGTCATGGCGGCAGCGCCATCGGCCTGACAGGCAAGGACGCCGAGCTGATCCGGGCGAAGAAACTCACCGTCACCCGCCAAACCCCAGAGATGACCCAGCCGGAAATCATCGACATCGGTCATGTGGGCGAAGTGGTCGGTATCAACACCGACCTGCTGAACCTGCTGGTCAAAGGCGACTTCATCCCGGTGATCGCCCCCATCGGCGTGGGCGCCAACGGTGAGTCGTACAACATCAACGCCGATCTGGTGGCAGGCAAGGTGGCCGAGGCACTGAAAGCTGAAAAGCTGATGCTGCTGACCAACATCGCCGGCCTGATGGACAAGTCGGGCAAGGTCCTGACCGGGCTGTCGACCCAGCAGGTCGATGACCTGATCGCCGACGGCACCATCTACGGCGGCATGCTGCCGAAGATTCGTTGCGCGCTGGAAGCGGTACAAGGCGGCGTCGGCAGCTCGCTGATCATCGACGGCCGGGTACCGAATGCGATTCTGCTGGAGATTTTCACCGATACCGGCGTGGGGACGTTGATCAGCAATCGCAAGCGGCCTTAATACCGGAAACGCAACAGATCGCGACCTTTACAGCTCCAATTGGATTTTCGAGTTTGCGAAAATCCGTTAGGGCTGACGAGGTTCGCGATTTTTTTTGCGCACGAGAATGTCAAGGAAGCTGAAATTTCATCAAATACGCACATTTCAACAAGCGCTGAAACTGCCATATTTATTGAAATGCTAGACGAATTTCACCAGTTGGCCTATTTTCAACATTCGTTGAAAAGGGCTTCATCAATGAAAGAATTCGAAAAAAGCTCAAGAGAGGCGTTGTGCGATCTCCTGCGCAAAGTGCCAATCATCGATATAAAAAGCCTGGAAGCCACGCCGCAGACAAAATACTGGGCCCCCGATTTCATCGTTGAAATAGCCACATCGGGTAAATCTCGCTCTCTGGTCTGCGAGGTTAAAGCCAGTGGGCAGCCCAGATTTGTAAACGCAGCCATCCTCCAGCTTCGTGACTACATAAGTGCGTGGGACATTGACGTCACCGCTATCGTAATCGCCCCCTATCTCTCGCCAGCAGCCAGGCAGGCATGCCGGGAAAAAGGTGTCGGTTACCTGGACCTGGAGGGTAATGCCTGGATTTCATTCGATGGCGTATTCATCGACCATCAAGTTGCGGATAAGCCGCCAGCAGAACATAGAGAGCTGAAGTCACTCTTCAAGCCGAAGTCAGCACAGATCCTTCGTGCAATGCTGCGCGAACCGGCCCATGCATGGCGGGTAATTGAGCTCTCCGAAGCGGCCAGCGCAAGCTTGGGTCAAGTCAGCAATGTGCGTACCGCCCTGCTTGATCGGGAATGGGGGCAGGTAACAAGCAATGGATTCTTCCTATGCGATCCTCAGGCCCTGCTGGATGCATGGGTCGAGGCCTACGAACCTCCATCGGGGGAGCGTAAAAAGTTCTATACCACCTTACATGGCAGCGCCCTGGAAAATGCAGCGCGGAGCGTTATTGGCGAACAGAGCTGCGGGCGCACGCTTTTCTCCTCGTTTTCCGCCGCGCAATGGCTCGCGCCCTACGCCCGTGTAGGCACGCATTACTTTTATGCCGACAGTGACGGGTTGGATACACTGATCGAAGCTCTACAGCTTGTCCCTGCGTCCAAGGGCGAAAACGTGGTGATCACCGTTCCCAGGGACGAAGGACTTTTACTGGACACAGTCGAAGCAGCACCTGGCGTGCTGTGCACCAGCCCGGTTCAGACCTATCTGGATTTGACGGCGGCCGGAGAACGCGCAAAAGAAGCAGCTGAGTATTTACGCCAGGAAAAATTGACATGGCCCCGTTAATGCAGCAAGAACCTCAATCTGCCTCGGACTATGAGGATAGGACCACGGCCGCAGTGAAGGCGGTGCTCGTCGAAATGGGCCAGATTCTGGGAAGTTTCAAAGGCAAGTTCGCAGTGATCGGGGGAGCGGTGCCATGGCTGCTCCTTGCCCATAACGACATGCAGCATGTGGGTACGCTCGACGTCGACTTGAGCCTAGATGCAGAAGCACTTGGCGATGGCGAGTACGCAACACTGGTCGAGGCCCTGATGGGCAATGGGTATGAGCAAAGAGGAGAACTACGACGCTCCCAGCTCGTCCGCCAGGTTCCCGTGAACGATGGGGGCGCCCCGATAGATGTGATCGTGGACTTCTTGATGCCTCGCGATGCCGAGATCATCCAGAATAAACCGCCTATCCTGAATGACTTTGCGGTTCAACGCGCCGATGGCGCCGATTTGGCAATGCGGTTCTACCAGATGGTCGCGATTGAAGGCCCATGCCAACTGGCGGCAAAAATCGCGTCGAGGTTGCCGTTTGCTCTATCCCGGCACTGCTCGCGATGAAGGGCTATGCCCTTAATGGGCGACATAAGCAAAAAGACGCCTACGACATCTACTATTGCGTCCGTAATTATCCAGGTGGCATAGCGGCACTCGCTGAAGAATGCCGCCCCGTCATTGAAACCGGAAGTGGCGAGCAAGGCTTCCTACACATTTGCCAAAAATTTGATGTAGCCGACGGCTATGGCCCGACCTCTGTAAGGCGTTTCGTCGAAGACAGCCAAATCCTTGAGGATAGGACCCCGGACCAGTGGCAACAGGACGCGTTTGGACAAGTGGATGCTTTACTGCGCGCCCTTTGCCTTCGCAAGTGAGCGCCACTGAATAAAAGGCCCTGTCTCACAGGGCCTTTGGTTTTTCAGACACCAAACTGCGCCCGATAAGCCTCAACCGCCGGCAAATGCTGCTTGAGCTGCGGATCGTCGGCCAAAAACTCCAACACCTGGTTCAGCGACACAATGCTGATCACCGGAATGCCGAAGTCACGCTCCACTTCCTGGATCGCCGACAGCTCACCGTTGCCGCGCTCCTGGCGGTTCAGGGCGATCAGCACGCCAGCGGCCTTGGCGCCTTCCTGGGAAGCGATGATCTGCATCACTTCGCGGATGGCTGTGCCGGCAGTGATGACGTCGTCGATAATCAACACGTCGCCGGTCAGCGGGGCACCCACCAGGCTGCCGCCTTCGCCATGGGCCTTGGCTTCCTTGCGGTTGAAGCACCAAGGCAAGTCGCGGCCGTGATGTTCAGCCAGGGCGACGGCAGTGGTGGCGGCCAGCGGGATGCCTTTGTAGGCTGGGCCGAACAGCACGTCGAACGGGATGCCGCTCTCGACGATGGCCGCCGCATAGAAACGACCCAGTTGCGCCAGGGCGGAACCGCTGTTGAACAGGCCGGCATTGAAGAAGTACGGGCTGGTGCGCCCGGACTTGAGGGTGAACTCACCGAAGCGCAAAACGCCGCGATCGATGGCAAAGCGAATGAAATCGCGCTGATACGCCTGCATGAAAAAAAGCCTCAAATACCGCGGATTTAGCTAAATAGGTACACGGCGTGTATCATACACGCACGTGATTTTTGGGGCCATTTATGCGGATCATCAGTGTGAACGTCAATGGTATTCAGGCTGCAGTCGAGCGTGGTTTGCTCAGTTGGCTGCAAGCACAGAATGCCGACGTCATCTGCCTGCAGGACACCCGCGCCTCCGCCTTTGAACTGGACGATGCAGCCTTCCAACTGGATGGTTACTTCCTTTATGCCTGCGATGCCGAAGTCCCCGCCCAGGGTGGCGTGGCTTTGTACTCGCGGCTGCAACCGAAGGCTGTCATCAACGGTCTCGGTTTCGAGACGGCGGACCGCTACGGGCGCTACCTGCAAGCCGATTTCGACAAGGTCAGCATCGCGACCTTACTGCTCCCTTCGGGGCAGAACGGCGATGAAGATTTGAATCAGAAATTCAAGTTGATGGACGACTTCGCCCGTTATCTGGATAAACAGCGGCGCAAACGTCGCGAGTACATCTATTGTGGCTCGCTGTACGTGGCGCAACAGAAGCTGGATATCAAGAACTGGCGCGACAGCCAGCAATCCCCGGGTTTCCTGGCGCCGGAACGGGCCTGGATGGACGAGATCATTGGCAACATGGGTTATGTCGACGCCCTGCGCGAAGTCAGCCGTGAAGGCGACCAGTACAGCTGGTGGCCGGACAATGAACAGGCCGAGATGCTCAACCTTGGCTGGCGCTTCGACTACCAGTTGCTGACGCCTGGGCTGCGCCGCTTCGTACGCAGCGCCCGCCTGCCGCGCCAGCCACGGTTCTCGCAGCATGCGCCGCTGATCGTGGATTACGACTGGACGCTGACCATCTAAGCGTACCGACGACATCCCCAGGTCGACCGAAAAAGAAAATGCCCGTATCGCAAGATACGGGCATTTTTTATGGCGAACGCTACCGCGCAGAACCTCAAGCCACGGCAAAAAACGGCAGAGCAAGGTACAACTTGATGACGATGACGTTAATGATATCGATGAAGAACGCCCCCACCATCGGCACCACCAGAAACGCTATCGGTGAAGGCCCATAGCGCTGCGTCACCGCCTGCATGTTGGCGATGGCCGTCGGCGTGGCGCCCAACCCAAAACCGCAATGCCCTGCCGCCAAGACGGCTGCATCGTAATGACTGCCCATGATTCTGAACGTCACGAAAATCGCAAACAGCGCCATGACCAATGTCTGGGCCGCCAGGATAATGAATATCGGCAAGGCCAGTGACGCCAGGTCCCACAACTTGAGTGACATCAAGGCGATCGCCAGAAACAGTGACAGGCTGACATTGCCAAGTACGGACACTTCTCGCTCAAAGACCTGATACAAGCCAAGTGCCGAAAGTCCATTGCGCAAGACCACCCCCACGAACAAGACACAAACGAACGTCGGCAATTCGAATGCGGTGTCGTGGAGCTGCCCATTCAAGAGCGTACCGGCCAGCAGGCTGACTGCAATCAGGGCGAGCGTCTCAATAAACGAAAACGGCGTAATCGAACGCTCTTTGTTCGGCTGTTCGAAACCCTTGGGTATCTGGGGCTTTTCTGATTCAAGACCGCCGGGGGACTGAACACGCTTGATGAGCAGGCGCGCAACCGGTCCACCGATCAAGCCACCTAACACCAAGCCAAACGTCGCAGAAGCCATCGCAAGTTCGGAGGCAGAAGCCAGGCCGAACTTCTCACTGAACACCGTCCCCCACGCCGCGCCAGTACCGTGACCGCCCGCCAAGGTGATCGAGCCAGTCAGCAACCCCATCAACGGATCGAGCCCCAGCGCTGTTGCGAGCCCAATGCCCATGGCATTCTGGACCACCAACAGGCCGACGACCGCCAGCAGGAAAATCCCCACTACGCGCCCGCCTTTCTTCAGGCTCGCGAAGTCCGCGCTCAGGCCAATCGTGGCAAAAAATGCCAGCATCAACGGTGTCTGCAATGAAGTATCAAATCTAACTTCAACTTCAAGCCCCCGCAAAGCCAGGAGCACCAGGGCAACTACCAGCCCGCCCGCTACAGGCTCAGGGATATTGTAGGCGCGTAGAAAACCAACACGCGTAACCAGTCCGCGCCCCAGCAAAAGCACCAGAGAGGCGGCGACAAGTGTTCCATAGAAATCGAGCTGAAACATGAGTACTTATTCTTTGAACATATATTCAGGGGCGAACTTTTTACCTGGACACGCCTCTTGAACAGGTTGATTGCCTCAACACTGATTGGCTTTTAATTCAAGGACCTTCAATGGTCTGAATATATCGAAATATTTCTGAAGGAATATAACTTGGCGCAACTCTATCAATCGAAGTGTCTTATTGCCAAGCATGGAGGCCGCACTAAAACCGCGGAGTTGTGACTAGAAGTGTAAGAGCGGAATATGCGCACAATAACTCGCTACACAATGGGAAATTGCACATAAAGAGAAACATTTATGACTTCAAAAAAGACAATGCCCCGATAAGCCGGGGCATTGTCCTTGAATCGTAGCGCTGATCGTTATTTGACCAAGCGCCAGGTAAACGGATACCGATACGGCTGCCCTTCATTGGCCTTCACGCCACCAATGATCGTCAGCACAAGCGCGCCGATGGCCACCAGGCCGAACAGGAAGAAGCCGATCACCACGACCATCAGCAGCAGGCTGATCGCCGAGGCAATCGCCACGGTGATCTGGAAGTTCAGCGCTTCCTTGCCCTGGGCATCGATGAATGGGTCAGACTCACGCTTGAGCTGCCAGAGCACCAGCGGCCCGATCAGCGTGCCGAACGGAATCCAGATCCCCAACAAGGCGGACAGGTGACAAAACATCGCCCATTGACGCGCCTCTTTGCTCGGCTGGGGCAGCAGGATTTGCTCATCACTCATGACACTCTCCTTGTCTTGAAGCGGGAATCGATCAGTCAGCCAAGGCGGCCTTTTGCAGTTCGAAGATCTCGTTCATGCCTTTCTTCGCCAATTCCAGCATAGCGTTCAATTCTTCTGGCTGGAACGGCGCGCCCTCGGCAGTGCCCTGGACTTCGATGAAACCGCCGGCACTGGTCATGACCACGTTCAGGTCAGTCTCGGCAGCGGAGTCTTCCAGGTAATCCAGGTCCAGCACCGGCTCGCCCTGGTACATGCCCACGGACACAGCGGCGATCATTTGCTTGAGCGGGTCGCCGCCCTTGAGGCCGCCGCGCTTCTTGATCACTTTCAAGGCATCGACCAGGGCGACCATGGCCCCGGTGATGGAGGCAGTACGGGTACCGCCATCAGCCTGGATCACGTCACAATCGACATACAGCGTCACGTCGCCCAACTTGGACATGTCCAGAGCAGCACGCAGCGAACGGCCGATCAAGCGTTGGATTTCCAGGGTACGACCGCCCTGCTTGCCACGGCTGGCCTCACGCTGGTTCCGCTCACCAGTGGCGCGCGGCAACATGCCGTATTCGGCCGTCAGCCAGCCTTGGCCCTGCCCCTTGAGAAACCGTGGCACGCCGTTTTCGACACTGACAGTGCAGATGACTTTGGTATCACCGAATTCGACCAGTACAGATCCCTCGGCGTGTTTGGTGTAGTTGCGGGTAATGCGGATCGAGCGAAGCTGATCGGCAGCGCGACCACTTGGACGTTTCATAGGGAATACCTGTACGGAGGACGGAAAACTGCCGAGCATTATAGAGCCGTGAATCGTCATAGGGCAGTCAAACGTCGCTCGGCTCCAAAAAACCGGCGCGAGCGAAGCCGCGCAAAGGCCCGCCCGACGGGCTGCTGCGCTTTGTCGCAAGCGCGGTTGGGGGCATACGCTTCACTGCGCTACAATCCTGCGCCTTTGCTGCCCTTCGGCTTTTATTCACAGATTCCAGGCCCCACGACCACCCGTTGTGGCCGCCTGCATTGCGAGGATCCTCCATGGTGCACAGCATGACCGCTTTCGCCCGCGTCGAAAAAGCCGGGGCCCAAGGCACGCTGAGCTGGGAACTGCGTTCGGTCAACAGCCGCTACCTGGAGCCGCACCTGCGCCTGCCCGAGTCTTTCCGCGACCTCGAAGGCGGCGTACGCGAGGCGCTGCGCCAGGGCCTGTCCCGGGGCAAGCTGGAATGCACCCTGCGCTTCACCGAAGAAAGCACTGGCAAAGCCTTGCAGGTGGACCATGAGCGCGCCGCGCAACTGGTCGCCGCGGCCGAAACCGTCGCCAGCCTGATCAAGCATCCTGCCGCCCTGAACCCACTGGAAGTCCTGGCCTGGCCCGGCGTGCTGGTGGGCGATGCGAGCGACCCCCAAGCGCTGAACGCCGAGGCGATGACGCTGTTCAATGAAGGCCTCAAGGAACTCAAGGCCGGCCGCGAGCGCGAAGGCGCGGAGCTGGCCCGACTGATCAACGAGCGCCTGACCTCCATCGAAGAAGACGTCAGCACCCTGCGCGAACTGGTCCCGCAGATGCTCGCCACTCAGCGCCAGAAAGTCCTCGACCGCTTCACCGACATGAAGGCCGAGCTGGACCCGCAACGCCTGGAACAGGAAATGGTCATGCTCGCGCAAAAGAGCGACGTGGCCGAAGAACTGGATCGCCTGAGCACCCACATCATCGAAGTTCGCCGGGTGCTCAAGTCCGGCGGTGCGGCCGGTCGCCGCCTCGACTTCCTGATGCAGGAGCTCAACCGCGAAGCCAATACACTGGGCTCCAAAGCCTTCGACCCGCGCAGCACCCAGGCGGCGGTCAACCTCAAGGTGTTGATCGAACAAATGCGCGAACAAGTGCAGAACATTGAGTAAGGCTAACGACATGACCCACAGCACCGGCACCCTCTACATCATTTCCGCGCCCTCGGGCGCCGGCAAGACCAGCCTGGTCAAGGCACTGATCGATGCCGAACCGCAGATCCGCGTCTCGGTCTCGCACACCACCCGCGCCATGCGTCCGGGCGAAGTGAATGGTGTGAACTATCACTTCGTCGACCGCGAAGAGTTCGTGAAGATGGCCGAACACGGCGACTTCCTGGAGCGCGCCGAGGTCTTCGGCAACCTTTATGGCACCTCGCAAAGCTATCTGCAGCAGACCCTGGACGAAGGCCATGACCTGATCCTGGAAATCGACTGGCAAGGTGCCGAGCAGGTGCGCAAGCTGATGCCCCAGGCTCGTTCGATCTTTATCCTGCCGCCAAGCCAGCAAGCCTTGCGCCAGCGCCTGACCAACCGTGGCCAGGACAGCGACGACATCATCGAGGGCCGGATGCGCGAAGCGGTCAGCGAGATGAGTCACTACGTCGACTATGATTACCTGATCATCAACGACGATTTCGCCCACGCGCTGGACGACCTGAAGGCGATTTTTCGTGCCAGCCAGCTGCAGCAGAAACGCCAGCAGCAACGTTTCGGCAAATTATTGGCCGAATTGTTGGGCTGAACAGCCCTTCCCAAAACCGCTGCGACGGCTTTACATTGGTAGTCGCAGCGCGCCGAGGGGTTTGGTTAAAAAATCAGCGCTTCCCTAAACGCTGGTGTTTTTTTAAACTGTCGAGTCCGCTCGCCCAACCGGGCAGCGCGCATATTGCATTCGCTCCGAGGAATACCATGGCCCGCGTAACCGTTGAAGACTGCCTAGAACACGTGGAAAACCGCTTTGAGCTGGTCATGCTCTCTACCAAGCGTGCCCGTCAACTGGCCACCGGTGGCAAAGAGCCGTTGGTCCAGTGGGAAAACGACAAGCCTACCGTGGTAGCGCTACGTGAAATCGCCGAAGGCCTGATGAGCTACGAGTTCATCGCCAACGCTGAAATCGTCGAAGACGAACCGCTGTTCGCAGCGTTCGAGGACGAGTCCAACGAGGCGGTCTAAGCCTATGCCTGGTCGACGTAGCACGGCGCGGGGTCACAGCAGACGGCAGGAGTCATCATCATGCCGAGCATAGACGCCCTCGCCGATCGCTTATCGGCCTACCTCGGCACGGACCAGGTCAATCTGGTCCGCCGAGCCTATTTCTACGCCGAACAAGCCCACGACGGCCAGCGCCGCCGCAGCGGCGAGGCGTACGTCACGCATCCCCTTGCGGTGGCGAATATTCTTGCCGACATGCACATGGACCATCAGAGCCTGATGGCGGCGATGCTGCATGACGTGATCGAAGACACCGGCATTGCCAAGGAAGCGCTGCAAGCGCAGTTCGGCGAAACCGTGGCCGAACTGGTCGACGGGGTCAGCAAGCTGACCCAGATGAACTTCGAGACCAAGGCCGAGGCCCAGGCCGAAAACTTCCAGAAAATGGCCATGGCCATGGCACGCGACATTCGCGTGATCCTGGTCAAGCTCGCCGACCGCCTGCACAACATGCGCACCCTGGAAGTGCTGTCCGGCGAAAAACGCCGGCGCATCGCCAAGGAAACTCTGGAGATCTACGCGCCCATCGCCAATCGGCTGGGCATGCACGCGATCCGCATCGAATTCGAAGACCTCGGCTTCAAGGCCATGCACCCGATGCGTTCGGCGCGGATCAACCAGGCCGTCAAGCGCGCCCGGGGCAACCGCAAGGAAATCGTCAACAAGATCGAAGAGTCCCTGAGCCACTGCCTGGCCATCGACGGCATCGAAGGCGAAGTCAGCGGCCGGCAGAAACACCTCTACGGCATCTACAAGAAAATGCGCGGCAAGCGTCGGGCCTTCAACGAGATCATGGACGTCTACGCGTTCCGGATCATCGTCGACAAGGTCGATACCTGCTACCGCGTGCTGGGCGCTGTACATAATTTGTACAAACCGTTGCCAGGGCGCTTCAAGGATTACATCGCAATCCCCAAGGCCAACGGCTATCAGTCGCTGCATACCACGCTGTTCGGCATGCACGGCGTCCCCATCGAAATCCAGATCCGCACCCGCGAAATGGAAGAGATGGCCAACAACGGCATCGCCGCCCATTGGCTGTACAAATCCAGCGGCGACGAACAACCCAAGAGCACCCACGCCCGCGCCCGGCAGTGGGTCAAGGGTGTGCTGGAAATGCAGCAGCGTGCCGGCAACTCCCTGGAATTCATCGAGAGCGTGAAGATCGACCTGTTCCCGGACGAGGTCTACGTCTTTACGCCCAAGGGCCGGATCATGGAGCTGCCCAAAGGCTCCACGGCGGTGGACTTTGCCTATGCGGTACACACCGACGTCGGCAACAGTTGCATCGCGTGCCGAATCAACCGCCGCCTGGCACCGTTGTCCGAACCGCTGCAAAGCGGTTCCACGGTGGAAATCGTCAGCGCCCCGGGCGCACGACCCAACCCGGCATGGCTCAATTTCGTGGTCACCGGCAAGGCCCGCACCCATATCCGTCACGCCCTGAAACTGCAACGCCGCTCCGAATCCATCAGCCTCGGTGAACGCCTGCTGAACAAGGTATTGAACGGGTTCGACAGCTCCCTGGACAAGATCCCGGCCGAGCGTGTGCAACTGATGCTCAATGAATACCGCCTCGAACTGATCGAAGACCTGCTCGAAGACATCGGCCTGGGCAATCGCATGGCCTACGTCGTTGCCCGTCGCCTGCTCGGCGAAGGCGAACAGTTGCCAAGCCCCGAAGGTCCGCTGGCGATTCGCGGCACCGAAGGCCTGGTGCTCAGTTATGCCAAGTGTTGCACGCCGATCCCGGGCGACCCGATTGTCGGCCACTTGTCCGCCGGCAAAGGCATGGTGGTGCACCTGGACAACTGCCGCAACATCAGCGAAATCCGCCACAACCCGGAAAAATGCATCCAGCTCTCCTGGGCCAAGGACGTCACCGGCGAATTCAACGTCGAGCTGCGGGTCGAGCTGGAGCACCAGCGTGGCCTGATCGCCCTGCTGGCCAGCAGCGTCAATGCCGCCGACGGCAATATCGAGAAAATCAGCATGGACGAACGCGATGGCCGCATCAGCGTCGTCCAACTGGTGGTCAGCGTGCACGACCGCGTGCACCTGGCCCGCGTGATCAAGAAACTGCGCGCCCTGACCGGCGTTATCCGCATCACCCGGATGCGCGCGTAGCCCATTCGTTATCAGGAGTCATTCATGACCAAGACTGTTATCACCAGCGACAAGGCCCCGGCCGCCATCGGTACTTATTCCCAGGCGATCAAGGCCGGCAACACCGTGTACATGTCGGGCCAGATTCCACTGGACCCCAAGACCATGGAGCTGGTGGAAGGCTTCGAAGCCCAGACCGTGCAGGTGTTCGAAAACCTCAAGGCCGTGGCCGAGGCCGCCGGTGGTTCGTTCAAGGACATCGTCAAGCTGAACATCTTCCTCACCGACCTGAGCCACTTCGCCAAGGTCAACGAGGTGATGGGCAAGTACTTCGACCAGCCTTACCCTGCCCGCGCCGCCATCGGCGTGGCCGCCCTGCCCAAGGGCGCTCAGGTTGAGATGGATGCCATCCTGGTCATCGAGTAATAAGGCCGGCGCAGCCTCCCCTGCTGCGCCGTTTTCGTTCTGAAAGGATTCCACCATGCGCAAAGCGCTTGCTCTCTCGCTGGCTGCCCTGCTTCTGGGCGGTTGCGCCAGCGACCCTGCCGACCGTGACATCAGCGGCACCTGGATCAACCAGGCGGCCATCGACGCTGCCGCCAAGGGCGGCCCGCTTCGCGAAGCACTGCAGGGCTATGGCCCGAACCTGGAATGGGACGTCAACACCCGGGCCGGTCAGGCGCGCTACACCAACGGCTTTGAAAACGTCGAAGGCAAGTTGCTGGGCGAAGAAGACGGCGCCTGGAAAGTCGATTTCTACGGCAGCTCCGCCAGCGAACTCAAGCGCGATGGCGACCAGTTAAGCCAGGCCGCCACCGAGAACGAACCGCAGCAGGTGTTCGATCGCGCCTCCGTCCAGGTGCCAGAAGGCGCGCCGATCGGCGCCAGTTTCGAGCGTGCGCTGTATGCCGCCTACCTGGGCGGCACCTGGAACATCGTCAGCGGCCCCGGCCAGGGCGCCACCGTGCAATTCCAGCCCGACGGCCAGGTCAGCGGCCTGCCGGGTGCAGATCGTTATGCCTTGTGCCTGGCCGGCGATTGCGCCTCCATGAGCGGTGGCAACGACAACATCTGGCTGCAGCAGAACGGCCAGGGCAACACCTGGATCTTTGCCCGCGATGGCAAGAAGCTGGAGATCTTCCAGACCGTCAACGCCGCGCTGGCCGATGAAATGCCGTCGTTCACGCCGGGGACTCGGCAATGGGTGCTGGAAAAGCAGTAAGGGATAGGGCGCCTCGAAATAAATGCACGGGCGCCCCACGCCGGTAAAGGTTCACACGCGGGAGGGGACAGGCTTTCTTCTGCCCAGGCGGATCAGCTCATTGGAGAAACACAGCCCAATGATGATCAGCAGCGCGCCCGGGTACAGGCTTTCGCGTGGCACCTCATTGAGCACAACAAATGCCAGCAGTGCGGCGAACAGCGGCTCGGTCAGCTCCAAGGCTTGCACCTGGGATGGCTTGAGGTACTCGATTGCCTTGGTGGTGCAGAAAAAGCCGAGGATGGTCGGCAGCGCGGCCAGCGCCAGCAGTGCGGCAATCGCCCAGGGCGACAGCTCACCGATCACGAAGCCGTCGGCCGAAGCCGGCATCAGCAAGTACAGGCTGCCGAAGAACAGCAACTGACGAGTGAAGTGCAGCCCACCGGACACGCCCATCCGTTTCATGGCTACCGAAAACGCCCCATAGCCGCAGCCCGCCATGGACGCGAGCGCAACGCCTTGGAGCGTGAAGCCCTGCCGCAGATCAGCGCCAAAGATCACCGCGATTCCGGCGATCGCCAAGGCGGCGCCCACAGTGGCGTTCGCGGTGATCGCATCCTTGAGGATTATGCGTCCGAGCACAATCGAGGAAATGGAAGCACTGGCCATCAGCATCACGACTACACCCGCCGCAGCGTAATGCCGATAGGCAGCCGTTTCGAAGTGGAACAGCACAAAGATACCGAGAAACGCGCAGATCGCCGCCTGGGTCCATTTGGCCGTCGTCGCCGGACGCTTGATAAACAGCAGCAAGGCCGAGAGCAGCAGACAACCCAGGACGGTCTTTATGACGGCGACACTGCTGGCGGTGAAGCCATTGCTCATGAGCACTTTGCTGAGCACGCCTATCGTGGCGTTAAGTGCGGCGGCGGAGAGTGCAAAGATAACGCCTTTGCTGAAACTGGCTTGCATTGATGACGGTCCTTGTCGCGGTTAGGTCGTTCGATCGGATGTTGGCCCACATCGACGACGCAAAAGATGATTGAAACGGTTGCGAGTGGCCTTCGGATCACTCCTGGTTTCGGCAAGCAACGGATAATGCTCGGCGAGCTCGATGAACCAAGTCAAGACGTGGAAGGTACTCAGGACGGTAAGAGCCCATAGAGAACTAGCCCTTGGCGCCGAACAATAGCATCGAGCACACGCCGAGCAGGCCCGTGTCAGCTGCGCCCTTCCAGAATCGCCGCATACCCCTGGCGAAAACTCGGATACCGCGGCGTCCAGCCCAAGGCCTTCGCCCGGGCATTGCTGCAGCGCTTGCTGCCGGCACGACGCACGCTGGCGTCTTCGGCCCACTGGGTGACGCCCATGTACTCACGCAACCAGCCCACCACCTCGGCCAGCGGCGCAGGGGCGTCGTCGACGCCGATGTAGCAATCGTCCAGCATCTGGCCCTGGCGATCGGCCTCCAGCAGGAACGCCAGCAAGCCGGCCGCATCGTCGGCGTGGATGCGATTGGCGTACAGCGGCGGGTCGATCACGACGCGATACCCTTGGCGCACCTGGCTCAGCAACCATTCCCGACCCGGCCCATAGATGCCGGTCAGGCGCACGCGGCTGGCCGGGATGCCACTGTCCAAGGCCACTTGCTCGGCTTCGAGCATCAGGCGACCGGAATAGCCGCCGGCCACGGTGGGCGAGGTTTCATCCACCCATTCGCCCTGCTGTTGCCCATAAACACTGCTGCTGGACACAAACAGCAGACGCTTGGGCTGCTGCCCATGCTGCTTCAACCAGCCCAACACATGCTGCAACCCTTCGACATAAGCCGAGCGATAGCCCGCTTCGTCATGGTCGGTGGCCGCGGCGCTGTACACCAGGTAATCCAGTGCCCCAGTCGGCCAGTCGGCGGGGCATTGCTCGCTGAACAAATCCCCCGCCACGCCGATGACACCCGCCGGCAGGCTCGAAACCGTACGCCGCAAGCCATACACCTGCCACTGTTCGGCGACTAACTGGCTGGCCAGGCGGCCGCCGATATCACCGCAGCCGGCGATCAAAACAGAAGGCGCGGACATCAAGAACTCCTCTGGCAAAGCCGCAGATTAGTCTTCGCAGGGGACGAGCGGCTAGCCATGCGACAAAAAAAGTAACTGTATTACTTTTGTTAACAAGAATTAATTGCAATAATGCTCGCCACTTTTGTTCTCGGCCCCCGAGGCCTGGAAGAACATCAACCTTCTTTTTTCTCTCAGGTCCGGCCAGCATGAAACGCTCTCTATCCCCCGCTTCGCCAACCAATCGACCTCGTGCCTGGAGCACGGTAGCCGCCCTGCTGTTCAGCCTGCTGCTGGCACCTGCCGCCGCGTTCGCCGATGCACAGACGCCCGCCACGACCCCGGCCACTGCACCGGCTGCTGCCCAGGCACCGGCCGACCCGGCCGCTCCCGTTGCAACGCCGGTCGCCACCGACCCGGCCCAAGCCGTCGAAGCCGACGCACCTCAAGTGCTCGAAGCCGACAACTCCCTGGGCATGGCCCACGACCTGTCGCCATGGGGCATGTACAAGAACGCCGACATCATCGTGAAAATCGTGATGATCGGCCTGGCCATCGCCTCGATCATCACCTGGACCATCTGGATTGCCAAAGGCTTCGAGCTGCTGGGTGCCAAGCGTCGCTTGCGTGGTGAAATCGCCGCCCTGAAAAAAGCCACCACCCTCAAGGAAGCCAGCGCTACCGCCGCGAAGGCAGGCACTCTTGCCAACCTGTTGGTGCATGACGCCCTCGAAGAGATGCGCCTGTCGGCCAACAGCCGCGAGAAAGAAGGCATCAAGGAACGCGTAAGCTTCCGCCTCGAGCGCCTGGTCGCCGCCTGCGGTCGCAACATGAGCAGCGGCACCGGCGTGCTTGCCACCATTGGTTCTACCGCGCCATTCGTCGGTCTGTTCGGCACCGTGTGGGGCATCATGAACAGCTTCATCGGCATCGCCAAGACCCAGACCACCAACCTCGCCGTCGTCGCACCCGGCATCGCCGAAGCCTTGCTGGCAACGGCCTTGGGCCTGGTCGCTGCGATCCCGGCCGTCGTGATCTACAACGTCTTCGCCCGCTCCATTGCCGGCTACAAGGCCCAGGTCTCCGATGCTTCGGCCGAAGTCCTGCTGCTGGTCAGCCGCGACCTCGACCACCTGCCGCCCGAGCGTGGCTCGCAACCGCACATGGTGAAAGTGGGGTAATCGGCCATGGGCCTGCATTTGAAAGAAGGCGCAGACGACGATCTGGCCGAGAACCACGAAATCAACGTCACGCCGTTCATCGACGTGATGCTGGTGCTGTTGATCATCTTCATGGTGGCCGCCCCGCTCGCCACCGTGGACATCAAGGTTGACCTGCCGGCGTCGACGGCCAAGCCCTCGCCACGGCCGGAGAAACCGGTGTTCCTCAGCGTCAAGGCCGACCAGCGCCTGTTCCTGGGCGAAGACGAGGTCAAGGCCGAAACCCTCGGCGCGACCCTCGACGCCAAGACCCAAGGCAAGAAAGACACGACGATCTTCTTCCAGGCCGACAAAGGCGTGGACTACGGCGACCTGATGAACGTGATGGATGCCCTGCGCGCTGCCGGCTACTTGAAGGTCGGCCTGGTCGGACTCGAGACGGCGCGGCAGAAATGATCACGACGCGCCAAAAGTTGACGCGTTACAGCGGTAGCCTGGCCGTGGTGCTGGGCGTGCATGCGCTCGCCATCGCGCTGGCGCTGAACTGGACATCGCGCCCGCCCATCGAATTGCCTCCCCAGGCGATGATGGTCGAGCTGGCGCCGGTACCAGCCCCACCGCCGCCGGCCCCGCCAAAAGTCGTCACACCGCCGCAACCTCCCGAGCCGGTCGAAGAATTGCCGCTGCCCAAGCTTGCCGAAGCGCCGAAGCCGGAGATTTCCGTGCCCAAGCCGGTCAAGCCCAAGCCAAAGCCGCAACCGCCCAAGCCCAAACCGGTGGAGAAAAAGCCCGAGCCGCCGAAGGAACAGCCGTCGGAGCAGAAGCTCAGCGACACTCCGCCAACCCAGTCAGTGGCCGAAAAGTCCGCGCAACCGGCGCCTGGCCCGTCGCCTGCACAATCGGCGGCCAAGGCCAATTGGCAAGGCACGCTGCTGGCGCACCTGGGCAAGTACAAGAAGTACCCGCCCAGGGCCCAGCAGATGAACAAGGAAGGCACCAACCGCCTGCGCTTCGTGGTGGATGCCGAAGGTAACGTGTTGTCATTCGAACTGGTGGGCAGCTCCGGCACGGACTCCCTGGACCGGGCCACCCTGGAAATGATCCGCCGCGCCCAACCGCTGCCCAAGCCGCCGGCGGAGCTGCTGACCAACGGCACCATCGAGCTGACGGCACCGTTTGTGTACTCCATCGACAAGCGCCGGCGTTGATCGCAAATTTGCAAGCCCCTGTAACAGGGGCTTCTTATTTTTGTGGTGATTTATCCGGGTAGGGGCTTTATCTGTGGCGAGGGGATTTATCCCCGCTGGGGCGCGTAGCGGCCCTAAAAATAGATGACCTCATCTTCCTGACTTCCCGACGACAGTCGTGTTTTTGGGGCTGCTGCGCAGCCCAACGGGGATAAATCCCCTCGCCACAGATAAATCCCCTCGCCACACAGACATTGGACAGTGTCACACCGTACCCCCAGTCTGATAACGTGCGTCTATCGATTGCAGCCGGTATGCTTGGCTCGCAACTTCACGGACGCTCGCCATGACCCTCACAGAATTACGCTACATCGTCACCCTCGCCCAAGAGCAGCATTTCGGCCATGCGGCCGAGCGCTGCCATGTCAGCCAGCCGACGCTGTCGGTGGGTGTGAAAAAGCTTGAAGACGAGCTCGGTGTGCTGATTTTCGAGCGCAGCAAAAGCGCCGTGCGCCTGACCCCGGTGGGTGAAGGCATCGTCGCCCAGGCGCAAAAGGTCCTGGAGCAGGCCCAGGGTATTCGCGAACTGGCCCAGGCCGGCAAGAACCAACTGACCGCCCCGCTGAAAGTCGGCGCGATCTACACCGTCGGCCCGTACCTGTTCCCGCACCTGATTCCGCAACTGCACCGGGTCGCCCCGCAGATGCCGTTGTACATCGAAGAAAACTTCACCCATGTGCTGCGCGACAAGCTGCGCAACGGCGAGCTGGACGCGATCATCATCGCCCTGCCATTCAACGAAGCCGACGTCCTGACCCTGCCGCTCTACGACGAACCGTTCTACGTCCTGATGCCGGCCCAGCACCCCTGGACCCAGAAAAAGACCATCGACGCCGCCCTGCTCAACGACAAGAGCCTGCTGTTGCTTGGCGAAGGCCACTGCTTCCGCGACCAGGTGCTCGAAGCCTGCCCGACCCTGACCAAGGGCAGCGAAGGCGCCAAGCACACCACGGTGGAGTCCAGCTCCCTGGAAACCATCCGTCATATGGTCGCGTCGGGCCTGGGCATTTCGATCCTGCCGCTGTCGGCGGTGGACAGCCATCATTACTCCCCGGGCGTGATCGAAGTCCGCCCGCTGACGCCGCCCGTGCCGTTCCGTACCGTCGCCATCGCCTGGCGCGCCAGTTTCCCGCGGCCCAAGGCCATCGAGATCCTCGCTGACTCGATCCGTCTGTGCTCCGTGGCCAAGCCGCCCGCTGGCAAGTAAGCCACGACTATGACGGAGCTGTCGAAAGTGCCGGTCACCACACTCAAGGGTGTCGGTGAAGCCATGGCCGAAAAACTGGCCAAGGTCGGCCTGGAAACCCTCCAGGACGTGCTGTTCCACCTGCCGCTGCGTTACCAGGACCGCACCCGCGTGGTGCCCATCGGCCATTTGCGCCCGGGTCAGGATGCGGTGATCGAAGGCACCGTCAGCGGCGCCGACGTGGTCATGGGCCGCCGTCGCAGCCTGGTGGTGCGCTTGCAGGACGGCACCGGCGGGCTCAGCCTGCGCTTCTATCATTTCAGCAATGCGCAAAAGGAGGGCCTCAAGCGCGGCACCCGTGTGCGCTGTTACGGCGAGGCGCGGCCCGGGGCTTCGGGGCTGGAGATCTATCATCCGGAATACCGCGCCATCACCGGTGACGAACCGCCGCCGGTGGACGAAACCCTGACCCCGGTCTACCCCCTCACCGAAGGCCTGACCCAACAACGCCTGCGCCAACTCTGCCAGCAAACCCTGACCCTGCTCGGCCCCAGCAGCCTGCCCGACTGGCTGCCCACGGAACTGGCCCGGGATTACCACTTGGCGCCGCTGGCCGACGCGATCCGCTACTTGCACCATCCGCCCGCCGATGCCGATGTGGACGAACTCGCCCTCGGCCATCACTGGGCCCAGCATCGCCTGGCGTTCGAAGAGCTGCTGACCCATCAACTGTCCCAGCAACGCCTGCGAGAGAGCCTGCGTTCCCTGCGCGCGCCGGCCATGCCCAAGGCCCGGGACCTGCCCGCTCGCTACCTGGCCAACCTGGGCTTCACGCCAACCGGCGCCCAACAAAGGGTCGGCAACGAAATCGCCTACGACCTGAGCCAGCCCGAGCCGATGCTGCGGTTGATCCAGGGCGATGTCGGCGCCGGCAAGACCGTGGTCGCCGCCCTCGCCGCACTGCAGGCGTTGGAGGCGGGTTATCAGGTGGCGCTGATGGCGCCCACCGAGATCCTCGCCGAACAACATTTCATCACCTTCCAGCGCTGGCTCGAACCGTTGGGCATCGAAGTCGCCTGGCTGGCCGGCAAGCTCAAGGGCAAGAACCGCGCCGCCGCCCTGGCGCAGATCGCCGAAGGCACACCGATGGTGGTCGGCACCCACGCGCTGTTCCAGGACGAAGTGCAATTCAAGAACCTGGCCCTGGTGATCATCGACGAACAGCACCGCTTCGGCGTGCAACAGCGCCTGGCCCTGCGGCAGAAAGGCGTGGGCGGACGGATGTGTCCGCATCAGTTGATCATGACCGCGACGCCGATCCCGCGAACCCTGGCGATGAGCGCCTACGCCGACCTCGACACCTCGATCCTCGACGAACTGCCCCCCGGTCGCACCCCGGTCAACACCGTGCTGGTGACCGATACCCGACGAGTGGAGGTGATCGAGCGCGTGCGCAGCGCCTGCGCCGAAGGGCGGCAGGCTTATTGGGTGTGCACGCTGATCGAAGAGTCGGAAGAACTGACCTGCCAGGCGGCCGAGACCACCTTTGAGGACCTCACCGCCGCCCTCGGCGAGTTGAAGGTCGGGCTGATCCACGGACGCATGAAGCCCGCCGAGAAAGCCGCCGTCATGGCTGAGTTCAAGGCCGGCGCCCTGCAACTTTTGGTTGCCACCACGGTGATCGAGGTGGGCGTCGACGTGCCCAATGCCAGCTTGATGATCATCGAAAACCCCGAACGGTTGGGCCTGGCGCAGTTGCACCAGTTGCGCGGACGCGTGGGTCGAGGCAGCGCCGCCAGCCATTGCGTCCTGCTGTATCACCCGCCGCTGTCGCAGATCGGCCGCCAGCGGCTGGGGATCATGCGCGAAACCAACGACGGTTTCGTCATCGCCGAAAAAGACCTTGAATTGCGCGGTCCCGGTGAAATGCTCGGCACGCGCCAGACCGGTCTGCTTCAATTCAAGGTAGCCGACCTGATGCGCGACGCCGATCTGCTCCCCGCCGTACGCGATGCCGCCCAGGCGCTGCTGGAACGCTGGCCCGACCACGTCAGCCCGCTGCTGGATCGCTGGCTGCGTCACGGGCAGCAATACGGCCAAGTGTGAGCACGCGCTCAGTTTTCCGGACGCGCGTACCGGACAAGCTGGTTATACTGACCAACTTGTAGGAAAACGGATACAGACCATGACAGAAGCTGCCCTCGTCCCCGAATCCCCGCACGCTCCGTCTGTTATTCGGCTGTTGCTCGAGAAATTGGGCATCGGCTTTGACGAAGTGCTCGAACGCCCCGGCCTGAACCCAGCCCGCAAAGTACAGGCGGTGTTGCTGCACGATGCCGTTGGCGCGCTGATGGTGCTGTTTCCGCAAAGCCAACTGCTGGATCTCAACCGCCTGGCCGAACTCACCGGTCGCAAACTCACGGCAGTGCCGACCGACCGCCTGGAGCGCATGCTCGGCAAACACAGCCTGAGCCTGCTGCCCGGCCTGCCGGCGCTGACCAGCTCCCCCTGCCTGTACGAAGAAAGCCTGCTGCGCGAGCCGAAGCTGCTGATCAACTCGGGCGAGCCGGGGCTGCTGCTGGAAGTCACCAGCGAAGCATTCAAGACCATGCTCACCAAGGCCAGCGCGGCGACGTTCGGCGAAGCCGTGAGCAACATCACCCCCAACCTGGACCGCCCCCACGACGACCGCGCGGAAATCACCCAGGCTGTGCAGGCGTTCACCGCCCGGCGTATCCAGCAACGACTGGAAGAAACCATCGAGATCCCGCCGCTGGCTGAAACCGCGCAAAAAATCATCAAGCTGCGGGTCGACCCCGACGCGACCATCGATGACATCACCGGCGTCGTCGAAACCGACCCGGCCCTGGCCGCGCAAGTGGTAAGCTGGGCCGCCTCACCGTACTACGCCTCGCCAGGCAAGATTCGTTCAGTGGAAGACGCCATCGTGCGGGTCCTGGGCTTCGACCTGGTGATCAACCTGGCACTGGGCCTGGCCCTGGGCAAGACCCTGAGCCTGCCCAAGGACCACCCGCAACACACCACGCCGTACTGGCACCAGTCGATCTACACCGCCGCCGTGATCGAAGGCCTGACCCGCGCCATGCCGCGTGCCCAGCGACCCGAAGGCGGCCTGACCTACCTGTCCGGCCTGCTGCACAACTTCGGCTACCTGTTGCTGGCCCACGTGTTCCCGCCGCACTTCTCGCTGATCTGCCGGCACCTGGAGGTCAACCCGCACCTGTGCCACAGCTACGTGGAACAGCACCTGCTGGGCATCAGTCGCGAGCAGATCGGCGCCTGGCTGATGCGCTACTGGGACATGCCCGACGAACTGGCCACCGCCCTGCGCTTCCAGCACGACCCGCACTACGACGGCGAATACGCCGCCTACCCGAACCTGGTGTGCCTGGCCGTACGCCTGCTGCGCTCGCGCGGGATCGGCTCCGGCCCGGACGAGGAAATTCCCGAGGCTCTGCTAGAGCGTGTAGGACTGTCTCGGGACAAGGTCAATGACGTGGTCAGCAAAGTGCTTGAAGCCGAAGTGCTGCTGCGGGAACTGGCTTCGCAGTTCAGCCACGGCTGAATAGACTCACCTGGCTTGTGCAGGTGAGTGAAGCTCTTGTGGCGAGGGGATTTATCCCCGCTGGGCTGCGAAGCGGCCCTAAAACCAACCTCCCCACTCATGCAGGCTAAACACAGTCAACCTTTTTGGGCCTGCTGCGCAGTTCAGCGGGGATAAATCCCCTCGCCACAAGTATCGCAGCACCTCAGATCTTCGCTTTGGCCTTCTTCGGTTTCAAGTACTTGGTCAGGCCCTGGAACCAGATCACCAGCGCCGGGTTGCCCTTGATCTGGATCGACTTGTCCTGGATCCCCGTCATGAATGCCAGTTGCTTGTTCTTGGCCTGCATCGTGGCGAAGCCATAGGCGGCGTCCCTGAAGGCGATGGCGAAGGCAGGCTCCGGGTAGGTGCCGGACTGGCTGGTGATGCGCTGGTTTTTCACCGTGAAATGCCGGGCGACTTTGCCGTCCAGGGTCTGCAGCTGGAACACCAACTCTTTATCGCCCAACTGCTGTTGGAACGCCGGATTGGTCCGGCTGGCCTTGCCCATCAACAACCCCAGCATCCACAGCAGAAAACGAAATTTCATGGGCACCGCCTCGTGAAGAAAGATGAATGTTTGGCAGTTTAGCGATTCTTCAGCGGAACGCTATCATCGGCTCTCTTTGTCGGAAGATAAGCTGGTTTTCGCGAAAGATGACTGCCAAGTCACAAAACACAAAGTCAAAAAATCGCAGCCTTCGCCAGCTCCTACACCCATTTCCGTAGGAGCTGCCGAAGGCTGCGATCTTTTGACCTTTTTGCTCTCTTGTTCCTCGGATATTTCCTTCAAAACGCCGAGCTGTTCGTGAACTAGGCAGGGCCCTGGGGCACCGCTAACCTTTGTTCGTCATCGCAAAAAACGGTGACACGGACGTGCAAGTCCGGTACATATCGGCGCGCAACTGCTATGGCGGCTGTGCGTGGGAGACTTTCGAGTCTGCCGGGGTCCGATATGCCCGGTCTTGCACACCTACGCACGGCTGCCACCTTAATTCGGTGCAACGAACGGTGGCTGTTTTCTTCAAATACATATCGGGATACATCTATGTTCAAGGTCACTCCTAATCCGCCACAAAACGGCCACAAATCCCGCGTCGAAGCTCAAGAAGAAAAAAGCTCGAAGACGCCGCCACCCGCGCCCTCGACTATTACCTCAACCCCCAACCCTCCCCGCCCGAACCCGACAAAAACCAACTCTTCATCGTCTCCCCCCACATCGACACCGAAACCCTGCTGGCCAACGCCTCCGAAGACCTGCTGTCCATCAGCACCATCGCCGCCGACCTGGCTGACGACGTCGACGACTCACGCCGCTGCATAGCCCTGGCGATAAGCCGCATGGCCGATGGGGTGCAGTTGTTGGTCGAGCGGGCGTTGGATGATCTGGAAAACAAGGGGATGGCGGCGCCTGACGCCAAGGGGTAGCGCTGCATTGATGCAAGCTGAACCGACGCCATCGCGAGCAAGCTCGCTCCCACAATTGGATCGGAGTACGACAGAGAGAGCCAGGCCGGCTATCAGGCCGCCTCGGCGGGCTTTTGATCTGGGGGCCCCGTTAACCACGCTGGCCGAACGCAGGTATTGCGCAGTGGGCATCCCGGCATGGATGCCGGGATAGCCGCGCTGGGCCATGGATGGCCCTTCGCGGCGGGCCCACGGAGCAATGCCGGAGTGAGGGCATGCCGAGCCTAGGCGAGGCACCGAGTGGTGGGGCATGTACGGGACAACCACATGGGTTACAAAAAAGTGCATTCACATAGGTGACACTTTTATTGAAACATAGCCGTTCTTTGCGTCCCTGGCATTGACGTGACCTAGGATCACCGGACCGAAGATCACATTCCATACCCCGTCCTTGATCATCTCCATTCCAATGTTCTGATGCCTGAGCAGATTCCCCACGTAT
>NZ_FPIX01000029.1:0-78602 GCF_900119205.1 Pseudomonas sp. NFACC16-2
CGTCGATACCTGTGCGCTGTCAGCCGTCATCCTCGGATTCTGTCCAGGACTCGGAGTCACAGTCTTCTCTGGGAGAAATTTCTGCATTTCGATATTCAACGAGACTCTGACGCCTACCGGCGGCACAACCTGTTCGGCCCTTGGTGACGCGGTTAACCGCCACTTACTACGGCTTCAGCTGACTTCTGCACGCTCATCCCGTCGCCTCTCGACGCTCGGTAGCACACTGGCAAGCGTACAGATCTCCCAGGGTAATTCGCGCGACCTTCCTGCTTATGCCTGTCGGATCTACGTCACAGCGTTCCGTGCAAGTATCGGGCTTTGACGATTATCGCCGTCTTACCCCGCTGCGCCGCCTCTATCCGCTTCCTGTTCGTCAGGCCAGCATTTTGCCTCGAGCTTCCTTCAGATTCGCAGTCACCCGCGACACCCTTGCCTTCGGCTAACACTTCCCCTTGCCGGGTGTGTAGAGGACTTTCACCTCCAAGTCGTTCGACTCACCACCACAGTGAACCGAACAGCGCCAGTCACGGCGCTACGCGCCATGCCTGGCGCACGACAAGAAAGGCCTAGCTGCGCAAGACCTTTCTTGTCCTGAGGGCAAACGCCTCGGCTACCTCACCTCAACAATATCCAAAGCCCGATTCGCCAACAGCTCACTCACCTCAATCACCTGCAAAATCCCCAACGCAACCCGCCGCCTCGACCCATCCAAATCAAACGCCAAATCACTGATCATGGCATTCGCCGAAGCCAGATTCTCACTGAGATTCGCAAGCAAACACTCAGAATCAACCCCAGGATCAATCCGAAAAATGGAGTCCGACTTGTCAGACGTTTCGCTCTTAGCCTTGGGTTTCAGGTAGTAATCCAACGCACGGGTGGCCGCGTCGTCGAGCTTTTTGTTGCGGGCAGACTGGGCACGGGATGTGGGTTCGTCTGAATCTGTAACTGGAGGATTCGGTGTAACTTTGACCATGGTCTTAACTCTCTGGTTGAGGCCACGACCCGTTCGCTGCTAAACGAATTGGGAGGCAGCTGTACGCAGGTTAGCAGACCGACGAGTTAAGAAATCGGCGCGTCCGAGGACGCCCTGCGCACAGCCACCATCAAGTGCAGGAATGGGGATTCCTGTCTGATGACGCGTTGTGCGACTTAACTCGGCGAGCTGCTAAACCCGATCACTGACCATCAGTGACAGGCCCAAAACTACCGACGCAACCCAAGGCGCACAAGCCGGCGGATTCTGGCGTAGTTGTAGGCAAAGGCGCAAGGCGCTGTGGCTTGGCGGGCCTTCGTCGTCGTTGTCTGTCGGTCTGTACTGACAGACGCCACTCGACTGGTCCGGGCAGATGCTCGATGCCGTTCAATGGGGCTGTCGGAAGATTTGTGGCGAGGCGTTCATAGGAAGGGGGCTGCTGCGCAGCCCAGCGGGAGCAAGCTCCCTCGCCACGTTGGTTACCTGCGATTGGAGCCACTAGGCGCCCTCGCCCTTCTCCGACGTCTCATCACTGTGCACCACCACCAGCAACTGTGCCTGAACATCCCCCACCGAACGCAGGCGATGGGGTTTCTGCGCATTGAAATGCAGGGCATCGCCGCGGTTCAGCAGCACGCGCTCGTTCATGAAGTCCACTTCCACCTGCCCCTCATGCACGAACAGAAACTCCTCTCCCGTGTGTTCCTTGAACGCGTGATGCGCGGTGAATTCGGTCGCCGGATAGAGGATGAAGGGCAGCAGGCTGCGTTCGGACACTTGGTGGGCCAATACCGCGTATTCGGAGCTGCCGCTGCTCGCCGCCAGGGATTGGCGGTCTTCGCTGCGCACCAGGCTGTAGCTGTCGAGGGAGACGTTTTCTTCGGAGAACAGCTCCTCGACTTTGACGCTCAGGGCCTTGGCGAGCTTGAGCGCCGTGGCGATGGAGGGTGTGCTCAAACCCCGCTCCACCTTGGACAGGTAGCTCTTGGTCATCCCGGTTTTTTCGGCCAGGACGTCCAGTGTCATGCCGAGTTTTTTCCTGAGCAATTTCAAGCGAATGGACATAGGTAACCAACATTTCCAGGGAAACGGACAATCTGCGATTGCAAATGACACTTTGTGTCATATAGTCTATTTAGTGTCATTAGCACCTTCCTTTCACAGCTTCCATGACGCGGATCAAGAACGGTCAAAGCACGAATCAGGAGAACGGATATGAGCAAGACACTGGCGACGCCCAAGGACCAGTTGGTCCAGCATGCTGTTAACCAGATGCAGAAAACACTGCCGGATAATACGTGGACTGTACGACAAAAGCTGGCCCTGACCTGCCGCATCCTGTTCGAGAACGGCCACGACTCAGGGCTGGCGGGGCAGATTACCGCCCGCGGGCCGCAACCGGGCACCTATTACACCCAGCAATTGGGCCTGGGGTTTGATGAAATCACCGCCGGCAACCTGCTGCTGGTCAATGAAGACCTCGAGGTGCTGGAGGGCCATGGCATGCCCAATCCGGCCAACCGCTTTCACACTTGGGTCTACCGCGCCCGGGCGGATGTGAACTGCATCATTCACACCCACCCCACCCACATCGCCGCGCTGTCGATGCTGGAAGTGCCGCTGCAGATTTCCCACATGGACCTCTGCCCACTGTACGACGACTGCGCCTTCCTGGAGGGCTGGCCGGGTGTGCCGGTGGGCAACGAGGAAGGCGAGTTGATCGCCGGTGCCTTGGGTGACAAGCGCGCCATCCTGCTTTCCCACCACGGCCAGTTGTCCACCGGTGCCACCGTGGAAGAAGCCTGCAACATCGCCCAACTGATCGAGCGCGCCGCGAAGTTGCAATTGCTGGCCATGGCCGCCGGCGAGGTGAAACCGATCCTGCCTCACCTGGGCCGCGAAGCCCACGACTGGATCGCCCGGCCCAAGCGTCACGCGGCCGCCTTCAACTACTACGCCCGGCAGACCTTGCGTCAACACGCCGATTGCTTGAACTGAACCCACCAGGAGCGAAGCCATGTCTACCCCCAACATCCACGGCATCATCGGCTACACCATCACGCCCTTCTCCACCGACGGCCAGGGCTTGGACCTGGACGCACTGGGCCGGTCCATCGACCGTCTGATCGACAGCGGCGTGCATGCCATCGCGCCCCTGGGCAGCACCGGCGAAGGCGCCTACCTGAGCGACGCCGAGTGGGACCAGGTCAGCGAGTTCAGCATCGCCCGCGTCGCCGGCCGGGTGCCGACCGTGGTCAGCGTGTCTGACCTGACCACCGCCAAGGCGGTGCGCCGCGCACGTTTTGCCCAGGCGAAGGGCGCCGATGTGGTGATGGTGTTGCCAGCCTCTTATTGGAAACTGAGCGAGGCAGAAATCCTCGCGCATTACCAGGCCATCGGCGCCAGCATCGACCTGCCTATCATGCTTTACAACAACCCCGCCACCAGCGGCATCGACATGTCGGTGGAACTGATCCTGCGGATTTTCAACGCGGTGGATAACGTCACCATGGTCAAGGAAAGCACTGGCGACATTCAGCGCATGCACAAGCTGCAATTGCTGGGCGAAGGCCAGGTGCCGTTCTACAACGGTTGCAACCCCCTGGCGCTGGAAGCCTTCGCGGCCGGCGCCAAGGGCTGGTGCACCGCCGCGCCGAACCTGATCCCGCAGCTCAACCTCGATCTGTACGCCGCCGTCTTGGCGAACGACCTGAGCCAGGCCCGGGCGTTGTTCTATCGTCAATTGCCGCTGCTGGACTTCATCCTCAAGGGCGGTTTGCCCGCCACCATCAAGGCCGGTTTGCGTACGCTTGGCCTGGAGGTTGGCGATCCGCGCCTTCCGGTTTTTCCATTGGATGAGGCGCGTAACAAGCAACTGCAGACGATGTTGAAACAACTGCTCTGATTCGCGAAGGGCGCTGAGTTCTAATCTTGCGACGGGCAGGTGGCGTCCCAACCTGTCCGGTCGCTCCATTAGCTGTCATCGGGAGAACACCATGACCATTAAAGTCTATGACACCCACGTACGCACCCAAGACGGGCGCTACCTGCATTTTCGATGTGCTGATCGACCGTATCGACCAGGAATTCGCCCAAGCCTGCGCGCAACGTTTCCTGGCCGAACAGGGCATTGAAGACCAGGACATCACCTTGAGCGAATGCCGCTTCTGCCATGTCGAGCCGGGCAATCCCGAGATAGGCGAGGCCATCGCCAGACAGGGCTTTTTCATCCTCAAGCTGCAAGGTTGCGAGGCATGAGATGAAGACCTATCAACCGTTGAACTGTGACTTGCATGATTACCTGGAGATTGCCTGCCTGTACGGCTACACGTTGGACATTGAGCTGATTGACGGCCAACGCCTGACAGCCCGTGCGATCACCACGCGCACCGCCCCCACGCGGGAGGAGTTTCTCGATGTGGAGACTGCGGAAGGTCGCCAGGAGATTCGTCTCGATCAGTTGCTGGCGATTACGCCGCAGGATCACAACGCCCGGTTTGGCAGGGTGGTGCTGGCGTAGTGGAATCTGCCGGGTAGTCTGCGAGAACCATTCGTTGGTCGGGCGACGAGTTCCATTCCACGGCACTAAAGAGCAAGGGGACAAAATGCTGAGAGTGGCAACGCGCCGAGCGGGCTAGATAGTGCTATCTTCTTTTGATAGCATCAGCCCCATGAAAAACAGACACCGGAAAACCCTTGAAGCGATCCACCGTACGCCAACGAGTGCGGCGATAGTGTTTGCTGACATTGAAGCCTTGGTCGTTCATCTGGGTGGCCAAGTGCTGGAGCGCGAAGGTTCTCGGGTCAAGCTGATCCTGGGGGAGGCCCAATGGCGTTGCCATCGGCCACACCCTGGGAAAGAAGCCAAGAAATATCAGGTAGAAGAGGCTCGCGAATTTCTCCAGCGGGCAGGAGTTGAACTATGAACAGCATGACTTATAAGGGCTACACAGCCCGAATTGAGTTCGATGAGCGTGACGACATTTTCGTCGGTCGGATTCTGGGTGTGCGTGACATCATCAGTTTTCACGCCGACTCCGTGACCGAGCTACGAGCGGAATTTGCCAGTGCTGTCGAGGATTACTTGGCGGACTGTGCCGAGCAAGGCGTCAGCCCTGAGAAGCCTGCCTCCGGCAAGGTGATGCTACGCATTCGTCCTGAAGTGCACGCTGCCGCCACCATTGCAGCCCAAACCGCCGGCAAAAGCCTGAACCAGTGGGCTGATGAGGTGTTTGAGCGCGCAGCGCACGTCTGACGTCAGATACACGGATTGAGTTGAAAAAAGGTCTTGCTGAGCAAGACCTTTTTCTTGTTGTTGAACGCCGCCGGCCCGCTATCTCACCTCGACAATATCCAACGCCCGATTCGCCAACGGTTCATTCGCCACATGCCGCCGCGAACCATCCAGATCGAACCAGATCACTGATCACTGATCACTGCATTATGCCGTGGCTTTCCAGCATCACAGGGCGCCACGCACCCTCAAGTCTCTTTTCCAAACAACCGCTCGGCAAGCTGCCGACCTCGCTCCAGTCCTTCGTCCGTCAACCAGATCGATTTGTTTCTATTTACCGGATTGCTGATGAGGCCTTGTTCATGCAATCGGTTCATGACTTCGAAGTCGAAACCTTTCCAAGCGTTGCCATCGTCGGAGCTGAAGGCTGCCAACAAGGCAAGCACAGCTTCTTCTATCAAAGTGTCGTCGTAATCCATGGTCGCTACTCCACGCGTGCTTGGCTGGTAACGCCGAATCAGCATCAGCGTCTCCTAAACCCTATCTGGTCAAAGATAAGTAGAGAGTTTAGCTGTCTGGCGCGGGGGGGTGTTCCATGACGGCACGGGTTCATAAGATCCAACCGAGAGTGTCTAGGTTGGCACTACTTCACCCGCTTGCTCCAACGCCAAGCGATACAAGGTGACAGCCGCCAGTTCCAAGCCATCCCCTCAGCTCACATCGAAGCCCCATTCGCCCACTTGGGCGGTGCCGAACAACGACAGGTCCTCCAAGGGCTTGAGCACCAGGAATTGTCGGATGTGTTCCCGCAGGTCAACGTCGTAGCGCTTACCGTTGGCAAACTCCACCTGCAAGGCATGTTTGCCGGGGGCAGGCTTCACGCTGCTGATTCTGGCTTTGCTGATCATGAGTCAGCGCCTCCAATTCTGTTAATTCCATACACGCTGCCGGTCCGCAGTCTGATTGCCGCCCAATGACTGACATCCCCCGCTGACGCTTCAGCTTATTCCGCCCCTCAACAGCCAGCCCTACCTGTATTGATGAAACCGGAGCAGCCACTTCAAGAAACCTCCTACATCGCGCCCCTGTCCTTCCACGTTAGCGTCTGTCCCGCACTCACTGGACGAGACTCACTATGTGGCGACACGCAAAAAAGACATCCCTCAGGTTCGAAACCCGCCCGGTGGTGACGGGCATCACGTCACTTACCGGGACATGACCGCCAGCGAACTGGCCGAGCGCGAAGCCCGGCAGCAAGCTTATGAAGCCATGCTTGCCCGGCAGGCAGCCTATGAACGAGAGCGCTGGGCCACGGCGGCTAACAAGCCGCTACCCACCGTAACCGGAAGCGTGTTTGCCAAGAGCTGCAAGCTCCCCAACGGCATCATCGATTACAACAACCCCAACGGCTACGTCCCTGCCGATCTGGTCAAGCAGTACGGCGATCTCATGTGGCTCGGCGGCAGGAGCGCCGACCCATCCGGCACGATCCCCCTCAAGCAGATCGGCGCTGGCACGGTACCCGTTACGCTGGGCAGGCTCGCGCTGGGCGGGTCGGCAACTTCTACGGCAGCCGCTGCCGGCGGCACCGTTGGCGCGGCCCTGCTGACAGGCATCGTCGCCTTGCTCTGGCCGTCCAGCCTGGGTGACAGCGCACTCTACAGCGAGGACCAGCTACGTCACCTCAAGCAGGCTCGCAGTCGCATGCGCCTGAGCATCGAGCAGCAGGCTGATGGCAGCCTCAAGGGCTACGGCTTCTACACCGGCCAGAACCGCGACTGGGAAATGGTCGACGTTGTCCAGTTCATCCCTCGCGCCGACCAATTCATCGCCGACCTGGGTGATGGCATCGAACTGATCTGGACCCCGGCCACCGACCCGTCCGACACCCTTGGCATCCCCGCCCTGGAAGCGGCGCCACAGGCACCTAACATCTGGATCTATCCCCCGACGCCTGTGGCCGACAGCATTATCGTCGATCCGATCTATCCGCCGGAGTACAGGGATTTCATTCTGGTGTTTCCGGCGGATTCGGGGGTTCGGCCGGTTTATGTGGTCGCCTCTGTCAGGCGAAGCGGTAACGCCGATCATGACTATCATCCCGCTCCAGAAACCGAAGAAATTACCGGTTTCTCAAATCTCGAGTCGGTAAAAAAGAAAACACCAAAACAAGCAGGGGCAGGACTTAGAGAACGATGGATTGATCCTAAAGGAAGGACCATTTATGAATGGGACTCCAGACATGGTGAGCTAGAGGCATATCGCGCAAGCGATGGAAGTCATTTAGGCGCGTTCGATCATAGGACGGGTCTGCAGGTAGGTCAGGCTAGAAAAAACCGCAACATCAAAAAGTATTTGTGAGGGTTCAATGGGCTTGAAACTGAGATTGGATTGGTATGACAAAAAAACCGAACTGGCTGGAGGCAAAGAGTATTCGAAGGATATGGGAGATGATTTGTCGGTGATCACCGCGTTGAAGCTGGGAAGCGAACCAGAAATATATGACGGAGGCTTTGATGTGCTCGCTGGATGGATACCAATCATCCAGCCCTTCTTTGACCATCCAATCGAACCAGAAAAATTCGACTATCAAATTGCATTTCGGTACCGAACCAATTGGTAAAAGACAATTCGTCACCAGCTCATCCATAACATTCGTACGTGATGGCGGCGTAAAATGTCGAAGCGCGGCGGTCGTCAGCGAGAGCTTGTTGGGCGCCATCCAGCGTTTGAATGCCTAGGTAAGCATCACCTCACCAGCTTGCTCCAGTGCCAACCGATGCAAGGTGACGGCTGCTAGTTCCAGATTATAGCCCCAGCTCACATCGAAGCCCCATTCAGCCACTTGGGAGGTAGAGAACAACGTCAGATCTTCCAGGGGCTTGAGCACCGGGAATTGTCGGATGTATTCCCGCAGGTCAACGTCGTAACGCTTACCCTTGGCAAACTCCACTTGCAAGGCATGTTTGCCGAGGACAGGTTTCACGCCGTTGATTCTGACTTCGCTGATCATGGGTCAGCCTCTTCGACTCTGTTTATTCCAAACACGCTGCAGGTCAGCGGTGTGCTTTGCCGCCCGCGCCAAGGCGGCAGGAAAGGCCTAGCTGTTGCAAGACCTTTCCTGTACTGAGACAAGCGCCTCGGCTACCTCACCTCAACAATATCCAACGCCCGATTCGCCAACAGCTCACTCACCTCGATCACCTGCAAAATACCCAACGCCACATGCCGCCGAGACCCATCCAGATCAAACGCCAAATCGTTGATCATGGCATTCGCCGACGCCAGGTTCTCACTGAGGTTCGCAAGCAAACATTCAGAATCAGCCCCAGGGTCGATCCGTAAAATGGAGTCCGACTTATCAGACGTTTCGCCCTTAGGCTTGGGCTTCAGGTAGTAATCCAGGGCACGAGTGGCCGCTTCGTCGAGCTTTTTGTTGCGAGCCGATTGGGCACGTGATGTGGGTTCATCTGTATCTGTAACTGGAGGATTCGGTGTAATTTTGACCATAGCCTTAGCTCTCTTTGGGTTGGGCTACGTCCCGCTCGCGACTAAACGATTGGGAGGTAGCTGTACGCAGGTTAGTCGACCGACGAGCTAAGAAATCGGCGCGCCCGAGGGCGCCCTGCGCACAGCCACCATCGAGTGCAGGGATGGGGATACCTGACTGATGAACGCTTGAGCGACTTAGCAACGACGGGCGACTAAACCCGATCACTGATGAGCAGTGACAGGTCCCAAACTACCGACGCAGCCCCAGGCGAACAAGCCGGCGGATTCTGGCGTAGTTGTAGGCAATGGCGCAAGACGACGTCGGCTCATGAGCCTGGCCGTCCAACGTCTGACAGACCCGGCATAAAAAACTTTCCGTTTCATCCCTTCCCGCAAAGCTCCCATCCGCTCCAGAAAAGCCCCCGGCCAATCCGCGCCTCGATAATACCCACTTCGCTAGCCCGCCCCTCACCGCCAGCACCCTATAAACCCCATGAACCTACGCACCTTCATTCGCGGCTACTGCCTCAATTCCCGGCTCGCCACGAATGCCCTGACCCATCTGCACAGGTTGCTCTCTTCCGTGGGTGGCTATCTGGCGCAGCAAGGCTTTGACTCCAACACCTGGCCGGCGACCCGCGACGAAGCCACCCTGGACCGTCGCCTCAACACCATCTGCCCAGAGCTGGCCGCCACCGTGTTCAGCCACGCCCGCGAAGGCATCGTCCTCGTCGATCCGTACGGCCGAGTCATCAGTGTCAACGAGGCCTTCACCCGTCTCACCGGTTACGGGCAAGAGGAAGTGAAGGGCCGCGAGTTGAACTCCCATCGCATGGTGCGTCGGCTCGCGGCGTTTTATGCGCCGATGAAGAACGCGCTGGATTTCCACGGGCATTGGTCCGGTGAAATTCAAAGCAACCACAAGGATGGCCGCGAGATGACGTCGCGCATCAGCATCAGTGCCGTGCATGACTGTCACGGTAATGTGCAGCACTATGTGGCGTTGCTCAGCGACATGACACAGGTGAAGCAACGCCTCCAGTTACTGGAGCGCGATGCCCGGTATGACGCGCTCACGCAACTGCCCAATCGGTTGCTGTTGGCCGAGCGGATGCGTCAGGCATTGGGCAAGGCGCGGCTTCATCAGCATAAGGTGGCCATCGCGTTCATTGATCTGGATGGGTTCAAGGCGCTTAACGACAGTTATGGGCATGACTGGGGGGATCGGGTGCTGCAAATTGTCGCCGCGCGGATCAATGCGACGCTGCGGGAGAGCGACACGCTGGCGCGGCTCGGCGGCGATGAGTTTGTCGCGGGGATGGTGGGTTTGCAGGAGGTGCAAGACTGCGAGCCATTGCTCCAGCGCATGCTGCAAGCGGCCAATGCGCCCATCTTGATCGGTGCGCAAACGGTGGAGATTGCCGCCAGTATCGGCGTGGCGTTTTTTCCGGAGCATGGGCAGGAGGTCGATGGGCTGATCAGCAAGGCGGACCAGGCGATGTACCTGTCGAAAAAGGCCGGCGGTAATCGTCTGGCGTTTTGTCCGACCCGGTTTATTTCGCTCAATAACGGAGCCTGACGGTGGTGCCGAGGGTTCTTTCGCTGCCGGTCATGACGCCGTAATCTCCCGCCCCTAGCAGCGAATAGACAGCAGTGATGTACTGACGGTCGAAGAGATTGCGCACCCAGCCTTCCACTTCCCACGCACGGTCCTGACTGCGCAACCCGAGGCGCAGGTTGGTGAGGCCGTAGCTGGGCTGATAGCTGCCTTCGCCGCCTTCGAGGGTGCCGTAGTAGCCGGAGCGGAAGCTGTAGTCGATGCCGCTGTAGACCTCCAGCCCGTACGGCAATGGATGGGTATGGTCCAGGCCGCTGCTGAGGTTCCATTCCGGCGCGTTGTAGAGGCGGTCGCCGCTGAGGTCGCAGGTCCATTCGCCCGAGGCCGGTGGGCATGGGGCGTTGGGGAAGCTGCGGTAGCGCGCATCGCTCCAGGCCAGGCCCAGGCGCCCGGTGAGGCGGGGGGTGAGTTGCCAGGCGGAATCCAGTTCGATGCCGCGCAGGCGGACCTTGCCGACGTTGATCAGGTTGTCCCGCAGCGGTGGCGCGAACATGGACGTCGGCGGGCTGTAGGTAAGCGCCTGGTAGTTGTCGACGTCGGTCTGGTAGACGGCGAGGTCGAGCAATGCGCGCTCATCCCAGAAGCGCGTCTTCATGCCCAGTTCCAGGGACGTGGCGCGCTCCGGCTCGAAGGTGGGCGCGGTGAACGGGCCGACCACGTCGAAGTTGATGCCGCCGGCCTTGTAGCCCCGCGACCAACTGACGTAACCCATCACGGCACCGCTGAAGCGGTAGCTGGCGCTGAGGAGGCTGGAGACGTTGTTTTCTTTTATCGAATCCTCGCGGTAATAAGCACTACCGAGGGCAATGTTGCGCAGCAATAGCCCACCGGACTGGAACACCGCTGGCAACCCCGTCAGCGGGGCAAGGTTGCTGACGTCGCGTGAGATCCAGCCGTCCTTGCGCTCCTGGCTGTAGCGCAGGCCGCCGGTGAGTTCCAGTGGTTCGATCGGGCGCCAGGAAACCTGGCCGAAGATGGCTCGGCTGTCGCCCTTCTGCTCGCCGTCGTAACGTTGCCGGGCGCCGTCCAGCAGCATCGCCGGCACCTGCTTCGGATCGGTGAAGGTGATGCCGTAGAGCTTGCGCAAGGCTTCCAACTGATCGCCGACGAACCAGGGCGCGGCGTCCTTGCCGAATTCGGCGTCGATCTCGCGGTCGAGCTGTTGGCGCAAGTAATAGAGCCCGGCCACATAGTCGACGGACGAACCGACCGTGCCGGAGAGGCGCCATTCCTGGCTGAACTGCCGGTGGCCCAACTCGGTTTCGGACTCGGCCACGGACAGCGCGGTGCTGTCGCTGTCGCGGGTGGCGCGGTAGTCCCAGTCGCGGTAGGCGGTGATGCTGGTCAAGCGTATCGCCTCGTCCAGGTCCCAGTTCAATTCCAGTGAGACACCGTTCTGCAGGGTCTGCGGATGACCCGGCGCGTCGATGCGTGTCTCGCGCTTGTAAGGGTCGGGCTCCGACAACGGATAGCCGAGGAATTGGGCGCGCTTGCGGGTCTGTTGGCTGTAGTGATTGACCAGCAGGACGTTGCCGGCTTCGTTTTGCTCGGCATAGTCGGCGATCAGGCGGGCGCTGAATTCGGCGGTTGGCGTCCACAGCAATTGCCCGCGCAGGCCATGGCTGTCGGCGTCGCCGAGGCGGGCGCCGTCTTGCAGGTTTTCCACGGCGCCATCGGTGGCGCTGTCGAAGACATTGAGTCGGCCGGCCAGCATATCGTCCTGCAACGGCCCGGAAACCGTTCCGCGATATTCCCGCAAGCCGAGCTCGCCATAGCTGGCTTCGAGGTTGGCTTCGGGCTGAAAGGTTGGCTGACGAGTGATGATGTTCAGCGCGCCCGCCGTGGTGTTCTTGCCGAACAAGGTGCCTTGTGGCCCGCGTAGCACTTCGATGCGCTCGATGTCCATCAACTCGGTGAAAGCCATGCCCTGGCGCGCTTGGTAGACGCCATCGACGTAGGTGCCGACGCTGCCTTCCAGGCCATCATTGTAGGCGGTCGCGCCGAAGCCGCGCAGGCCGAAGCCGGCGTAACGGGCGTCGTGGCCGGAGACCACCAGGCCGGGCACCCGCTGTTGGATGTCTCGAAGAGAGTGCAGGCCGGCCTCGTCCAGTTGCTCGCCATAGAGGACGTTGATCGGGATCGGCACGTCTTGCGGGTCTTCCTCGCGGCGGCGAGCGGTGACGGTGGTGGCGTCGAGCGTGAGAGCGCTGGGCGCCGCTTGCTCGGCCTGGACCGACGCCCAAGGCAACATCGAAAGGCTGCCGAGCAAGAGCAGCCGATAACCCAGACCCGGCATCTAGTGCTCCCGTGCCAGCGCGCGACGCGTGGTGTCCGGGCAGGCCAGTGCCTTGACCCACGCCAGCAATTCACGGCTGTCGGCGGGCTTGAGCAGAACCGCGTCAAAAGCCAGGCCCTCGGGATAATCCTGCGGCCTGCGGGGCGGCACCGCCGAATAGAGCATCACCGGCAGAGGGCGCCAACGCTCGCGCACCTGGCGCAGCAGCGCCCAACCGTCCATGCCAGGCATCATCTGGTCGCTGATCAGCAGGTCGATTGGCTGCTGCGCCAGGCAGGCCAAGGCGTCTTGACCGTTCGTTGCGATGCTGACATCGAAACCGTAACCGGCCAGCAGGTCGTAGAGCCATTCGCTGTTCTGCTCGAGGTCGTCCACCAGCAGAACGTGTTTGCCCTGGCCATCGAACGGCGTGGCGTTGTTGTCGACGATGCCGTTTTCCAGGTCGTGTTCTTGGGCGCAATTCAATTGCAGGCGAAAGCTGAAGTGGCTGCCCTGCCCGGTGGCTTGGGGTTCGAGGCGGCTGTCCATGCGTTCCAGCAGTTGCGTGACGATGGACAGGCCCAGCCCGCTGCCTTCGTAGCGCTGGGCATTGCGGCCGCGGCGGAACGGTTGCAGCAGTTGTTCGAATTCTTGCGGGTCGATGCCGATGCCGGTGTCGATCACGCTGAAGCGCAGTTCCACGGTATCTGTGGTCGCGCCCGGGGCCCAATCCACTTCAAAGCGGATCTGGCCGTTGCGGGTGAATTTCGCCGCGTTCGCCAGTAGGTTCATGAGCACCTGCCGAAGGCGTTTGAAGTCGGCCTCCACCAGTGGTGGCAGGTCATCGGCCAGCACAACTTCGAAGGTGTTGCCCTGGCGTGCGGCGAGAAAGCCCGCTTCGCCTGCAATCTCGTTGAGGAAACCGTACAGGTAGCCCGGCGCGAGGGTCAGTTGCATTTGCTCCAACTCGCCACGGGAAAACTCGAGCATCTCGTCAATCAGTTCCAGTTGCTGGCGCGCGTTGCGCTCGATGGTGGCCTGATAGTCGCGGTTCGGTCCGGCATGCAACAGGCGCGCATAGTCGATGATGCGCACCAGCGGCGAGCGCAGGTCGTGGCTGATGCGGGCCATCAACGCGCTGCGGGCCGCCAGGGAGTCGCGCAACTGCGACGTGCGCAGCGCCACGGTGCTTTCCAGGCGTTCGTGCTCGGCCTGGCGTTGTTGTTCGAGGGTGGCCAGGGCGTGCTTTTCGCGGTTGCGGCTGCGGGCCACTTCCATGATCAACGTGCACACCAGCAACGCCACGCCTGGCAGTGTGGACGACAAGCTGTATTTGCTTTGGGGCGACTGCCAGGGCAATTGCTCCTGGGGGAAAAACATCCGTATCAGCAATTGTGCAAGCAAGAGCCCCGACACCAGCCAGGCCAGCCAGCTGTAGCTCAGTCGCCTGCGCCAGGCCATGAACAGCGTGACGAGTAGCACCCCATAGAAACTCATGAGGGATATCTGGACGATCTGCGCGCCCTGGACGGGATCGACTTTTAGCCACCAGAGCCGGCCGAGCACACACCCCGACAGCGGCAGCCAATAGCTCCAGCCAATGACGTTGGGCAATGCGGACACCTGCAACAGCACGCGGAAGTAGGCGAGAAACAGGACGAACGAGATTGCGCTGGCGCAGGTCAGCAGCTCCCGGGTCCAGCCCAGCGCGGTGGGCCAGTAGATCAGATAGCCGTTGACGATGCAGGTCAGCAGGATATAACTGAGCACCGCACCCGCGTTCACGGTGAGCAGTCGCGAACGCAGGATCCTGCCGACGATCAGGCCGAAAGGGACGACCAGCAGGACAATACCGAGGGCGAGCCCGTCGCTGAGGTAAGTCTGTTGCTGACTGCGCAGCAGCGCCGGTTCGGACCACACTTCCGGTTCCAGCAACAGCTGGAAATGGCTCGTCACACGGACGAACACCGTGACGCTCTCCCCCGCCGCCAACGACACCGGGAACGCCGGTTGACGCGCCGCCGGCTGGGGCCATTCGGCCAAGGGATAGGCAGCTCCGGCGTGGGCATCACGCCAGCGCCCGGCTGAAGATTGAAAGACGCGGATGTCGTCCAGGCGCGGCGCCCCGACCACCAGCAAGCGCGAACACGCCGCATCGCTGGAATTGGTGAGTTGCCATTTCAACCAGAAGGCGGAGCGGCTGTGGCCTTGGCTCGGCCAGCTCGGGGTTGCGGGGTTGAAACGGGCGTCGGGCAGTCGGGCGACTTCTTCGAGACTCAAGCGGGCCTGGGCGTCTTCGAAAATCTGCGCCGCGGGCATCAGGTCCAGACGTTCAGCCCGGCACAGCTCCACGGGTGCGGCGTGTAGCAGGCCAGCGGACAACAAGGCAATCGTCAGCACCAGGAACCGTAGGAGCCGCATCAGGCGCGCCCGACCGACTCTGCATCAACGAAGCCCAGGGTTTGCTGGCGAAACTGGCTGGGGGTCATGCCGATTCGCTGTCGAAACGCCGTGGTGAAGTTGCAGGCATTGCGAAAGCCCACCACTTCGGCGACATCCTGCACGCTCATGGCGCTTTCGCAGAGCAGTTCCTGGCCGCGCCGCAATCGCGCGTCGCGAATGTAGGCAAACACCGTCATCCCCAGGTGTTCGCGAAAAATGGCGGAGAGGCGTTTTTCATGAGTGCCGACTTTTTGCGCGAGCATGCCCAGGGACGGTATGTTGTCCAGCTGGTTTTCGATCAGTCGCATCGCCGCGCGCAGCACGATTTCATCGCCTTGCGGTTGCGGATCGGCCGGGTTGTCCGCAATGGCCGGCGGCGCTCGCCAGGTCAACTGCAGATGGATTCTGATGCGCGCCAGGACTTCCTCGGGGGCGCAGGATTTGGGGATGTAGTCCACCGCGCCCACGGTCAACCCCTCCAACCGCTCCAATGACGTATTGGCCGAGGACAGAAACAGGATCGGAGTATGCCGGGTGGCCGGTGCCTCGCGTAATAACCGGCATAGGCTGAAACCGTCCATTTGCGGCATATGCACATCCAGGACGATCAGGTCCGGGCGCAGGGCGAGGGCTCGCTGATAGCCCTGGTAGGCATCGCTGGCCAGGGAAATGCGCCAGGGCTGGGTCTTCAACAGGATGAGCGTGGCGCGGATGTCTTCGGGGACATCGTCGATCAGCAGAATATGCGGCAACGGCTCGGACGCCGCCGCGCCTGCCGCCGTCAATACCTGCCTTTCGTATCGTCCGTTGTCCATTCGCCAGATCTCTTTTTTATGTTTAGCCAGATCGCTGTCGCGCAATTGCCAAGCGAGGAAGCACGTTTCGGGCCGGCAACAAACCGATATAGCGGCAGATCGAATGAGAACTGAAGCTATCAAATTCTTAATCTGCGATAAATGGTCGTCTCGTCTGGGGCGGCCATTGATGCGGGACGTTATGGGCGGGGCACAGAGGCATGTGGCGAGGGAAAACAGGGGATGGCTGTGCCCGGACAAAAGCCCAGGCGAGATGGCTAAAGCGGTGGATGCTGTTCACTTGACCGTGGCGAGGGGATAAATCCCCTTGCCACAGGTTTGTTGAACGGCTTGAATGAACAGTAATGCCTTCAGGTCGCCTTGAAACGTTTAGAACTGGTAACCGATCTGCGCGAGCAGTTGCGGGTTTTCCTGGCGTGTATCGCTCTGCGCTTCGCCGCCGGAGTGGCGCCAGGCGACCGTTGCGTCGAACGAGAGCTGACCGTATTGAGCGCGCAGGCCCACACCGCCGCCGGAGATGCTGCGGGTGTTTTCCTCATCGGCCCACTCGTTGTGGTTGATGCGCACCTTGCCGGCGTCCCAGAACAGGTAGGGCGTGAGCTTGTCGATCGGGTAGCGAAGCTCGATCTGGGTCAGCATGCCTTCGTCGCCCGAACCTTCGCTTTGCGGATAAGCCCGTACGCCATCGATGCCGCCGAGGCTGAAGTCTTCGGAGGAGTCGAGGTTGTCGTTGCTCCACTGGCCGAGGAAACGGGCGAAGAGCGTGAAGTTGGCCGGCAGCGCTTGCAGACGGGCGAGGTCGACGTTCACTTTGCTGAAGTTGCCCTCGGTCTGGGCGGTCTGACGGTCGCCCTCGCGCAGGGCCGAATCCAGTTTCAGGTCACCGTAGGTCAGCGTTGCGCCGCCATAGGTGATGCCGCCGCCCAATACCGTGTCCCTCACGTCAAATTGCAAACTGATGGGCAGCGTATTGCTGCTTTTTTCAAAACTGAGGCCCAGCACTTCGTACTTATCCTCGAGCTCCTTGTGCTGGTACTGCCCAGCCAACATGAGGTTCGCCTGGTTGCTGCGCAGGAGCGGGTAGCTCAAGCCGATGCTGCTGACCTCAGCGGTACCGGTGGCCCCCAGGTCAGCGAATTCCGCGCCCAGGTCATAGGCGCTCTGGGCATAACCCACGTTGCCACGCAGGCCAGAGGTGCCCAATGGCATCGAGTAGCCGAGGCTGCCGAAATACAAGTCTTCATCGGTGGCCATCACCGCGGCGCTGAGCCGGTCGCCCAGCATCAGCGGGCTGTTCCAGTCGCCTTGTACCGTCAGGCGATTGCGCCCCGAATAACGATTGCCATGGTTGTCCAGGGTGGCCTTGCCCTCGAATGCCTCGGTCTTGCTCACTTTGGCATCGAGATCGCCCGTGCCGAGGGCCTCACCTGGCCGGATCACCGGACGAACAGCTACGCCCGGCAAGTCCGAAAGCACCAATATGCTGCGCTCCAGCCGATCACGCTCGATCACGTCGCCCGGTTGCAAGTCGTCCAGGAACGGCTGCGCCTGCGCGGCCAGTTTCGCATCGTCGTTGGTGGCGGTGACTTTCCCATAACGGCCTTCGATCACCGCGATGGTCAGTTCCCCGTTGGCCATGCGTTGGGCCGGCAAATAGGCACGTGCGAACGGGTAACCCTGTTCACGGTAATAAAGCGTGACCTGCCGGGCCACTTCCCGCAGCTCGTCCAGGTCATGGGCTCGACCGATAGCCGGGGCAACGACACGCTGCAGGCTGGCCTCGTCGATGCGCGTGTTGTCGGTGAAGTGGACGGCGTTGAGCTGGACCTTGGCGCCGCCGACTTTTTCCTGCTCCGGTAGCGGTGCTTCCACATCCAGGCGAATGCTTTGCGGCAATTCCTGCTGCGGAATCGGCAGTTCCTGGAGGATACGGCCGGCGTCGGGGATCGGGCGTGCCGGCAGGGTCGCTGCCCAAACCGGGGAAGTGGACAACAACGCCAGACCAGCCGCGCAGGACATCAGTTTGTTATGCATGGAATCAATCTCGAGTAATTCGGGTTGCCTGAGCCCATGACCACGTCCGGAGACGTGGCCAAGGGTTCCTTCAAATGAAAAGGTGGATGTCAGGGATCAGGGACGCATGGCCAGGCCCGGCAAGCGCACGCCGCCGCGCACGACGAACACGGTCTGTGGTGGGTAGGCCGCACAGGCGCCGCCATCGGACACGCCACCATCGGAGCAGACGTTCCCGGCCAGTTCCCGCTCGCTGGCGGTGTCCTCGGCCTGGGCAGCCGAATCGCTGTCGCCTTGCGCCAGGGCGTTGCCCGCGCCGTCGCCCGCATTCCCGTTGGCACGCGTGCCGCCCTGGTCCACCAGCAACAGGCCGCCGTCATCGACTCCGTGATCAGACCAGTCGACCGGTTTCGCCTGGGCCGGGTTGAGCTCCGGTGCATGGGGCGAACTCACCTCTGCGCCGACGCGTGTCGCATCGGCGACGCTCTGTCGCACAGCGTCATAATCAACCGACGGCGTCACGGTGAGATTGGCGTTGGCCGGGCTGCTCACGATCAGGTAACCGAGGTCAGCCAGCCCGCCGATGTTGATCAGGTGCGAACCCGGGCCTTGAGTACCTACCGAATACAGTGGGTTGCCGAGCATCGGCTTGGTGTCGCCGTTCCACAGGCCGTTGGCGTCATAACCGGCGATACCGCCGCCGTTGAACGTGGTTTGGCCATCGAACACCTTGGTCTGGGTGGTCGCGCCGTTGGTGGACACCACCAGGACGGGTTGCTCGCGGTAAACGGCATGCACGCCCGTGTTGCCCAGGGCCCTGCCGAAATTGCTTTGTTGCTCGTCACTGTTGTAGCGGAAATTGCCGCTGCCACTGCCGACCACATCCACCACGCCGGTACTGCCAGCGAGACTGCCGGTGTAGATCACCGCCCGGCCGCCGGCGCCGGTCGACACCGTCACGCCTGCGTCGGCCTTCACGTCACCGCCCGCAGCGACGCCCGCCGAAGCGGATTGACCGGCGTTGAGCACGATCGCATCGGAGGCATTGCTGGTGGTACTGACGTTCTCGGTCAGGGTGATGTTGCCGGTGGTCGTCACGACCTGGACTTTGCCGGTGTTGCCGATACCGACGATCTGATCCAGCCGGGTGCCGTCCAGCGCCGTCTCGGTCAGCCTGCCGACGGTGACGTCCGCCCGATTGACGAAGCTGACATCCTTCGCTCGGCTGGCGATATCGCCGACCCAGTTGCTGGCGTTGCGCAGATCGAAATCCCCACCCTTGAGCGCCAGGCCATCGGCGGTGATATTGCCATTGGCATCCTGGGTGGTCTTGCCGCTGATGTTCAGGAACACGTTGCCGCTGGTGGCCAGTCCTTCGTTGATCGCCAAGTCACCTTGGGTGCCGATGCTGACGTCGCCGGTGTTGTTCACACCCGTGGCGACCTTCACCACGTTGCCGTTGCCGTCGGTTTCGGTCAGCGTGCCGACCTTCAGGTTGCCGGTGTTGTTGAAGGCGACCTTGCCCGCTTCACTGGCAATGTCACCCACCACGTTGCCACGGTTGCGCAACTCGAAGTCGCCGCCATTGAGGGCCAGGCCATCGGCGGTGATGTTGCCGTTGCTATCCTGGGTGGTCTTGCCGCCGATGTTCAGGAACACGTTGCCGCTGGTAGCCAGCCCTTCGTTGATCGCCAAGTCACCTTGGGTGCCGATGCTGACGTCGCCGGTGTTATTCACCCCAGTGGTGACCTTGACCACATTACCGTTGCCATCGGTTTCGGTCAGCGTGCCGACCTTCAGGTTGCCAGTGTTGTTGAAGGCGACCTTGCCTGCCTCGCTGGCGATGTCACCCACCACGTTACCGTTGTTGCGCAACTCGAAGTCGCCACCGTTGAGGGCCAGGCCATCAGCGGTGATGTTGCCGATAGCACTCTGAGTGGTCTTGCCGTCGACATTGAGGAACACGTTGCCGCTGGTGGCCAATGCCTCGTTGATCGCCAAGTCACCTCGGGTGCCGATGCTGACGTCGCCGGTGTTGTTCACGCCGGTGATGGTTGTCTGCGTGCCGTCGGCATGGGTCGCGGTCAGCGAACCTACCTTGAGGTCTGCGCTGTTGTTGAACTGGACCTTGCCCGCCACGCTGGCGATATCGCCAATCACGTTGCCGGTGTTGCCCAGCGCGTAATTGCCGCCCAGCAGCACCAGGCCGCTGGCATCCAGCTTGGCCCCGGCGTCGCCGGACTGGGTGGTGTTGCCCGCCACTTCCAACGTGATGATGTCGTCGGCACGGGTCTGGCCCTGGCTGGCATCGTCTCGAGGGCCGTTTTCTATGGTGATGCCTTTTACCAACGTCAGGTCGTGATCGGTTTTCAGGGTGACCGCCTCATCGGAGGTAATCCCCACGGTACCGTCCACAGTGCCCACCGTCAGGTTGCCGTTGCCGGCAAATGCCAGGCTGCCGACATCGGCGGCGATGACACCCACGTCATGCCCGCCCTTGCCCAGCTGGAAGTCACCTTCGCCGCGCAAGGCCAATTCGTCTGCGGTAATGGTCGCGCCAGTTCCCTGCGTCGCACCTTTGCCCGCGTCGACGCTCAGTGTCAGCCCCTTGCCGGTCGTGCCGTCTTCGTCGGTGCCTTCGGGATCCTTGAGCATCAGATCGCCCAGCAGGTCCAGGACGCCGTTGGCGACCAGGGCCAGATCGTCCTTGAATGTCGCGCCTTCATCGTCGACGGTGATGTTGCGCGTCTTGTCGTTGCCGATGACGACCTTGTCGAAGCCATCCTGGATGTTGGCCAGGTCAGCGCCGGACAGCACCAACGGATCGTTAGGCCCGGTCACCTCCGGGTCATCGCTGCCGCCCAGGTGGATGTCCAGGCCATCGGTCTTCTGCTGCAGGGTGAGACTGCCACTACCGGAAACGCTCGCGGCGAGATCGATTTCGTCGGCGGTCAGGCTTGTATCGCCCTGGGTGAGCAGGGCCTGGCCGACCGTGAGCTTGTCCGCGACAAGGTTCAGGTCACCGGTCTGGGTCATGCCGGCGACCGGCACGCCTTGCGGGTTTGTCGGGGTCTGGCTATCGGGAATAGTTACGACGCCGACGGTCAGATCATCGACATCGGCAAAACTGACCGTGCCGGTGTCGCTGGCGATGGTGTTGACGTCGTTGGCCGCGTTGTCGAGATCATGGGTGGCGCCATCGCCCAGCAACACCAGACCATCGGCGACAATGGCGCCGCCGGCGGTCTGGTCGACCTTGCCACCGTTGCTCTGCAACACCAGGACGGGGGCCGGCTTGTTGTCATCGTCGCCGCTGCCCGGGGCGTCGGCCACGGTCAGTTGGTCATTGATGTGGATATTGCCGGTACCGGCATTGAGGACGAGGTTGTCGTTGATGCGGGTTGCTTCGATGATGTTGATGTCACCGGTCATGTCCGCGCCGCCGATGTTGACGGAGGTGAACCCGTCGCCCAGTGCGCCGATGTCGGTGCCGGTCAGTTCCAACGAACCGGGGGCATCGCCCGTGCTGCCGCCCACTGCGATGTCTTTGCTCGGCGTGTTGGTCTCAAGGGTGATGTTCCCATTGCCGGTGACACTGCCGACGCCGCCGTTGAAGTTGATGTCGTCCGCCTTGATGGCCAGGTTGTTGTCGGTGCTGTTGAGGCTGCCGTTGAACGTAATGGAACTGCCTTGCAGGCCCTTGCTGCCCGAGGTCTCGGTCTTGATGTTGTCGACGTACAGCGAGCCGCCGACCTGCTTGCCGGCGGTCTGGTCGAAACTGCCCGACACGAACACGAATTTGTACGTGCCGGCCTTGTCAGCCGTTGCCGTGTGGCTTTGCCAATTCACCGCCCCCGTGCCGTTGCCCGTTTCATTCAAGATGATTTGGTATTCGCCGGTATTGACGTTCAACAGATAGCCGAAGACATCGTAGGTATCGCCGCCCGCGACCGGTTTGTAGTCAAAGCTGACCTTTTCCCCTGCCGCCAGCGATACCGTGCCCTCGCTCACCACCGAAGGCCCCCGCATGATGCAACCGGCGGGTGCGTTGAGGCAGTTGGAGTTATTCTCGGTCCCCAGCAGCAGCGCGGCGCCGCCGTCCTTGCCTTGGCCAGCGGCAGCGACTGGGGTGAGGGGTTTGTAATTCATGTCGCCCTGGTCGCCAGGGGAAACGCTCGGCGCATTGCCGTTCGTTGGCGCGGTCGTCGGCAACGTCGGGTCATTGGGCGAGACCACGCCATCCACCACGGTGACGCCCGTGAAGAACTGGTCGATGGAGGTCTTCCAACCGACCAGGCCATTTTCGAAGTCGGCGTTCAGAAATTGCGAAGTGCCCAGCTCAACCGCACCGGTGTAGACCTGCTCGCCGCGGGTGAAGACTTTTGCGCCGTTGATAAACGTCTTGCCGGTGCCACTGGTGGTCGCATACAGGGCGCCCAGCGCGCTGTTACCGCCGACCATGTCGCTGAAGATGATCGAGCCCGAACCGGCGTCGACGCGCAGTTGGCGGTTGTTGGCCACCGCATCGGAGTCCACCACACCGGCAAATACGACATTGCCGCCGTTGCTCTTCAAACTGACGTCGGTGTTGAGCGCGATTTTGCCGTTGAGAATCAACGCCAGGCTGTTGCCATTGCCTGCGCCGCTGGCGTCGATGTCACCGTTGAGGAAGATATTGCCGAAGACATAACGGCCTGTTGCGCCGTCGTCGTGTCCCGACTGCAACGTCAGCGTCCGGTCACCGCTGATGCCCTGCGGTGTGTAGTCGCCGTTCCAGTGAATGGTATTGTCGGCCTTGATTGCCACATCGGTGCCGCCGGCCAGGGCGGTGTCGATCGCGTCGAAACCGACCGTGGCGGCTTGTCCGTTGGCGCCGCCCGTCAGCCCTCCATTACCCGGCCCCACGGTGACACTGTCCGGGTCGAGCAACCACAAGCCACCCTTGCCGTTCTTGGCCGAAGCATCGGCGGCTTTGCTCACCGCCAACTTGGCACCGCTGGTCTCGATCTTGCCGCCGTCACCGCCCTTGGCACCGCCGGTGGCTTTCAGCGTGCCATCCACCCGCGTCACACTGCCCGGCTTCTTGGTATCCGACCAGGCCACCACGGTCCCGCCCTTGCCGTTGTCGGTCGCCGATGCATCGAGCACGGCACCGGCGGCGATGGTGGTCTGGCTGGCTTGTTTGATCGCCGGGTCCTTGCCTTGCCAGCTACCGCCTAAATAAATGTCGCCGCCGCCCTTGGCGCCGGTGGCGTCGAGCTCAGCGCCGCCGTTGATCGCGACACGGTCGCCGGTCACGACAATCTTGCCGCCCTTGCCGGTCTCGGAGGACACATCGATTCGCCCGGCGACTTGCACACCGCCCTGATCCCCCATCAGCGTCACCACGCCGTTTTCACCGATATCCAGGGAACGGGCTTCGATCAAACCGGTGTTGTTGATCACCGTGCTCGCCAGGGTTTCGGCTGCACGGGCGGTCAGCAGGATCCGGCCGGCATCGGCACGAATGGCGCCGCCGTTTTCGATCAGCGCTTGAAGCGCACCTTCTTTCACTTCCAGCTGCACCGGCCCGCCGAGGTCAAGCGTCACGACACTGCCGGCGCCCAGCAGCACATTGCCCTTGTTCGCGGTGAGGTTGCCTTCGTTGACGATTTTTGCGGCAATCAGGGCAATGGTGCCGCCTTGTGCGGCATTGATGTTGCCCTGGTTGACCACCGAGGCGGCGCTGTTGCCACTGAAACGGTAGTTGCCCGCGAGGAAATCTTCCGTGGTCATGTTGAGCGTGGACGCGACCAGGCCGCCTACATCAACCTGAGCACTGGGTGTGAACAGGACGCCGTTGGGGTTGACCAAAAATACCTGGCCGTTGGCTTTCAGTGCGCCCTGAATCACCGACACATCCGAGCCCAGCACGCGGTTCAATGCGACAGACGCCGCGCCCGGCTGGACGAACTGGACGGTGTTGCCTTTGCCGATGGAGAAGCTTTGCCAGTCAATCGCGAGCTTATCGCTGCCCTGATGAATGGCCATGTTGTTGCCGTTCTGATGAATGCTGCCGTTACCCGCCACGATGTTGCCGCCGGAAGGCAACGCCCCCGCAGCGGCGACCGAGGCGAAGACACTGCCGCCTACACCGATGACGAGGCTGAGCGATGTACGGCTTTTGTCTTTGCCGTGACTCTTGACCAACTCGGATGCCACCTGCCACGCGCCCATCACGGCATTCCAGACGACTCGGTAAACTCTATTCATTTTTGTTCACTCATCCTTAATACGACGGGTCGTGCCATGACGACCAGGCGGTTCGCGTCGACAAATCAATGGAAAACCGCATCCGGACGGATGACGGCTTGAAAATCCCACAATGCTCCGCGCCATCATCTCTGCGGCTTGCCGATCGCGCTTTTGCTTGAGCGCCCGCGGCTTTTGATTGAAGGGATCGAATGAACTTTTTTCACGGTGAGTGGGTAACGTGCATCGGGTGGAGGCTGGTCGCCTTCGTGGGCGAGCTATGCTGGAACGCTCCCATTTCGACCGGAAGTTCGGCAGTGTTCGATCGTTCCTCAGGCTCCGCGTGGGAATGCCGCCAGGGACGCTCCGCGTTCCGCTTCTGGTGGTGACGCAGAGCGTCACGGGATGCATTCCCACGCAGAGCGTGGGAACGATCCGGTGGTGGGGGGTGATTGTTCTTTTCGGTAGGGGTGCGGCTAAGATGGCGCGCAGGGAAATCACAAGGAAGGCAGGCGTGATGCAAGCGCAATTTGATCCGTTGGTTCATATCGACTGGAAAACACCGGGCGGCGACTTGCTTGGGCTGTTGCAGCACTACTATCCCGACATCGGCGTGTTTGCCGGGCCGGTATTCGAGATGCTGCTGGATGAGCTGTCCAACGAGATGCCCGAGGTCTGCTTCGAGGCGTTGGCACCAGTGTTGGCGAGTCACGGCTACGACCTGTGGAACCTGGATGCCGGTGGCGACGATTACCGGCCGGTCATTGTCGCGACCGATCAGCGCGAGGCGTTTGCAAGGTATTGGCAGGGCCAGCGTGGCGAACCGAGATTCACCGCGAACCTGATCGAACCGCCCAAGCCTGCCGCCCCCGCACGCAAACCGGCCAAACCCAAGCGCGGCAAGGTGAAGTGGCTGCAGGAAGTCCATGACTATCCCGGCGCCACCTATGTGCATGAATACAACTACCGCAACGGTTGGGCCGCCATCACCGAGCAGGACGAAGACCAGTGGTTGTGCTTTCTGATCGATTACAACCAGTGGCCACCCGCCGAGCAGGACATGCTCGAGCACCGGACCGATGGCGTGGACGGCGCGGACTTGCAGCTCATCGATGCCAACGCCCGGCGCAGCCTGTGGAAACGTCAGGTCATACGCGGCGATTACAGTGCGGACGACCGCTACCAATACGAAATTCGTCACGACGATGAGATCGCGGCGTTCGGACCTGCCCAGGTGCAGTGGCCGGAATTTGAACAGCCTTGCGTGGTGGTGGACTCAGCGATATTTGAACGCCAGCGCCTCTATGAGCCCGAGCATTTGACGCGGATCTGGCGGATCACGGCGGACAGCAGCGAGGTGATTTTCGAGCACGCGGATGAACTGACGATCCTGCCCGTCGGCCCGCGCCGCTTGCTGTTCATGCAACACAACGGGCCGTTGTGCTGGATCTGGAATCAGGACGCTCCCCAGCAAACCATCGCCGCCAAACCAATGCCCGTCGAGGCTTACAAGCTCAGGGCGGCAAGCGCGTATCTGGGGGGCGATGAAATTTTGCTGTTCAGCGAAGGCGCGCGGCAGAACGTCGAGCATTCGGGTTACCAAGAGACGGTGCTGTTGGCGTGGCGCTTCAACTTCGTGACCGGCGCTGCGACGAAGGCGCTGTTGGACGGTTTTGGCAGTGAGCTGCGCCAGGACACACGCCTGCTTGTCACGCAGCCCAAGCAGGTCATTACGTTGCGCACGTTTCATGGGCAGCTTCAGGTTGCCCGGGGGCATGGGGATTGGTGGGTGTGGAGTTACCGCGCCAACACCTTTGGCACACAGACGCTGGCGTGGTTTTGGAATCAGGGGAGTGATGAGGTGGTGAAGCTGTCGACCAAGGACATCCCGCGTATCAAACCGGATGTTCGTTATGTGCCGGCGCAGGATCGGTACCTGGCGTTCGAGACGGCGTTCGTGGCGAGGTTGCCGGTGTTCAGTGAGATGGTTGAGGCCAAGGAGTGTGAGGTATTGGTTTTCAAGTGAAGTGCACTTGCCGGCTCGCAGGAAAAACACAGCGGACTGCCTCGCTACCATTTTTCAAAGGCATGAGTGATTTGTGGCGAGGGGATTTATCCCCGCTGGGCTGCGCAGCAGCCCCAATGCAGGCAACTCGATTATCCAGGCATACCGGGGTTGCAGTTGGGGGCTGCTGCGCAGCCCAACGGGGATAAATCCCCTCGCCACAGTTCATTAGCGCCCTCCGGTGAAAGGGCTCAGACCCGCAGCAACCCACGAAAGCCCCGCGCCGCGTAATACGACTGCACGCCATTGTGGTAGATGAACACCCGGCCATAACGGTAGTCGCCAAAAATCGCCCCATCGAGCGAGCGAAGCTCTGGAGGGCTTGCCAGCCAACTGGATGTCTTGGCATCAAACTCGCCGAGCGTTTGCAGGGCTCGGTACTGCTCTTCCGTCAGCAGGGCGATGCCCATTTCTTCGGCCATTTCGACGGCACTGCCTTTGGGCTTGTTCTCCTTGCGTGCGTCCAGGGCGGCGCGGTCGTAGCAGAGGCTTCGGCGACCGGTTGGGCTTTCTTTGGCGCAATCGCAGAAGGTGACAACACCGGTTTTCGGATCGAGGCCTATCACGTCTGGCTCGCCGCCGGTGGCTTCCATCGCCTGGAGCGACTCCAGGGCGTCAGGGTTGCTTTCCAGCCTGCTCTGAACATCAGCCCATGGAATGCCTGGATGGCGATGGGTATTTTGTTCGAATCGTTTTTTCAGGGCTTGGAGGAGTTTGTCATGTTCTTGTTTTTGCATGACTCTGGCGTCTGCTGGTGATCGGTTGTTCAATGATAGTTCTTCAGCTAAGCGTTGAAGCAACATTGACAGTCCATCCAGGTCTTCAGGGCTAGGTCGCGAGTTCAGGAATAACACTGATGGTCACAGGAACCATGCCAGACGCCCTGCTGAGCTTTCATCCCATAAATCTTGATCAGGACAGCAACATCTGCGTTCGTTTCTTCAACGACATGTTGTTTTGTGCGTTCGGTTCTGCACAACAGTTTGGTGGTCCCGATGGGGGACGGCATTACCTTGAGTCGCTTCGAGAAAAGGCAGCCGTGATTCCTGGCAGCATTGTCCATGTCTGGGATGAAACACGAATTGTGGGCCAGATAGAGATGTCACTGACAAAGAAAGACCCCTTGGTGGGCTACATACACTTTTTCTATCTAGTCCCCGAGTGGCGGTCCCGCGGTGCCGGGAAGTTGCTGCTGGCTTATGCGACCCATTTTCTTGCAGGACTGGGGTGCGACCGGATGAGATTGTCGGTGAGCGAGACGAACCCAAGGGCGGCACAGTTCTACAGTCATCATGGTTGGGCCGATATCGGGCCCAGGCAAGACAAACCAGAGTTGCGTTTGCGGTTGATGGAAAGGTTCATCGGCTAAGTCGCGAGCAAGCTCGCTCACACAGAGCTTTGTGCCGTTATGACATTCCCGCATGAGTAGCTAGGGTGAAATAACCCATAGCACCATCACCGAACCAGGAGGCCTGTATGCGCAACTTCACGATTCAACGTATCGACCACATCGTCCTGCGCGTAAAAGACATCGAGCGCAGCCTCGCTTTCTATACGTCGGTGCTTGGTTGCGAGCTCAAGAAGCGCCGGGACGATCTAGGCATGCTTCATCTGGGCACCGGTGTTTCGATGATTGACCTGGTGGCGGTTGATGGTCCGCTCGGTCGCCAGGGTGGGCCGGCAGCGGGAAAGCAGGGGCACAATGTCGATCACCTCTGCCTGCGGATCGAGCCGTTTGATGAACAGGCCCTCCTCGCTCATTTGGCTTCAGCTGGACTGGAGGTCGAGAAGGCGCAGATGCGCTATGGCGCGGAGGGCAAGGGCTGGTCGATCTACTGCTTCGATCCGGATGGCAACCAGATCGAGTTGAAGGGCCCGGCGCTGGAGTCCTGAGCTTCAACTGGCAGGCAATCCCCTGTGCGGGCTTGCTCGCGAAGCGGTCTATCTGGATCAGTGATGTTGACAGTGCCGGCGTCATCGCGAGCAAGCTCGCTCCCACAGGAGGTCGGTGATGGACGCAATAGTGGCACTTCAGTAGCATTCACCCACTTTATCGATCCTTCAAGGATGACCTATGCTCGCCCTGCCTCACTGCCCTGCCCCGTTGTTAGCATTGTCCGCGTTGTTTGTATTGCTCGGTGGTTGCAGCGTCAATGGCAGTTACCCCGATGCCATCGAACCGGACGCCGCCAAGTTGCGGTTCGTCGCCAATACCAGCAACGCCACGCTGGACTATTTCGACGCGGCCCATTGCGACGGGCAAACCACCGGCATCCTCAATAATATGCTGCTGAGCGATACCGCGCGGCGGGTGGGGATGAGCGTTCCGGCGCCCAAGGATGCCAGGGGTTATTTGGAGGTCAAGCTCAAGCCGGGTGAGCAGATTCACTTGCGCACCAACATGAACAGCGGTTATGCCGTGTGCGGCAAGGGCTTCAACTTTACGCCCGAAGCCAATGCCGAATACGAGGTGACGTTCAAGTCCGAAAAGAACTTCTGCCTGACTCAGTTGCAACGCTTGCAACGGGTCGACGGCAAGGATGTGCGCACACCGATCCCGATCCTGAAAAAAGACTTTCCCGCCTGCGCCGGTCGCAATGCGCTGTTCCCCAAGACCTACCCGGACACGCCCCATCGCCTGGAGCTGATGAACCGCGTCATCGAGAAAAGCCTGGTCGTCACCGTGAAAACCGATCCGGCCAAGGAAAAAATCGAGAGCTATTCACCAGAGAAGCTGGATACCCTGATCAGCGAACGCAAGGCCAAGCTCGGCTTCGAGCTGCCGGCTGACTACTGGACGCTGTACCGGGAAAACCTGAAGACGTTTGGCGATGACATGGCGCAGAACAAGGCGCGCTCAATGGAACGCTTCAGGGACGAATACCAGGTGCGCCTGCGGCAGTTGAAGGACGAACAGTTGGAACAGTGGGCGTTGCCCAAAACCGCCAATGCCAAGCCGGAAAAAGCCGAGATCGACCTGGACGTCGCGATGATGGTTGAGTATTTCCGCATCGGCAGTGGCGTGACCGTCGAAGCCGTGGATCATCATTTGGAAAGAATGGCGCAGATGGATGAGCGTTATGGGGTATGTGCACGGTTTGCGGAGTGCTGGAAGCGCAACTAGCAGGAACACTTTACCCGGGATATTTCCAAGCGAAGAGGGTCATGAGGCACTCCGCTTGGCGCTTCACGATGAGCCCAACGATTTCCTCGGCCCCGTCGGCAACATCCGTGCGAGCCAGGCGCTCAAGGGGATGTACAAGCCCACCGAGATCGAGATCTGATGTCGGAGCGCCCCAGGTTCGCTTGCTGGGGGCTCATTTCACTCGACCGCGGCTGCGCGCAGCATTGGCCGCGCGTTCCAACGCTTGGCTGAAGACCCGCTGCTGGTCGTCGTCGAATTGGGACAAGAACAATTCGTCCACCGCTCCTTCGTAGATTTCCCACATCTTCTTGCGCAGCGCTTTTCCGCTCTCGGTAATGGCGGCATACGCGCCTCGACCGTCATCGCTGGCGCGGCTACGGGTGACCAACCCTTCCGCCTCCAGGCGGTCCACCAGGCGGGTGAGGTTGTAGCGTTCGATGGCCATGACATCGGCCAGCTCGCTCATGCGGCGTGCGCCGTCCGGGCCGCTTTCCAGGCCCCATAACGCGTCGTACCAGGCGTAGGCAGGCAGCCCGGCGGCCGCCAGTCGGCGCTCGATTTCGCGGATCAGGCACCGGTGGGCCCTGACGAATCTGAACCAGGTATCCGGCTCGCTGGAAGACATGCAGCACCTTTTTTAGAAATCGATTTAGTTGCAATTGTAGCGCGCGGCAGGCTAAGTTCTCGCACGTAGTTGCATTTGCAACTACAAAACTCTCGAAGGTTGGCGTCGACCCACGCCCCTTAGTCAAGCACCAAACGACTCGGTGCTGCAGCACTGTCCAGGAGACGACAACGATGGCACAACAATCCATGTTTCTCGACGAGGATCCACAAGAGACTCGCGAATGGCTCGAATCCATTGAATCGGTGGCGAGTGTCGAAGGGCGCCCTCGCGCCCACTTCCTGATCGATCAGATGCTTGATTTCGACGCCAACCGCCACGGTGATTTCTACGGTCGCGTAACGACGCCCTACGTCAACACGATCCCGGTAGACCGCCAGCAGCCTTACCCCGGCGACCTGGCCGTGGAGCGCCGGATCAACGCCTACATTCGCTGGAACGCGCTGGCCATGGTGCTGCGCGCCGGCAAACATTCGAACGTGGGCGGGCACATCGCGTCTTACGCGTCGGCGGCGGTTTTGTATGACGTTGGCTTCGAGCATTTTTTCCGTGGCCGCACCGAGCAGTTCGCCGGTGACATGGTGTACATCCAGGGCCACTCCTCTCCTGGCATCTACGCACGCGCCTATCTGGAAGGCCGCCTGAGCGAGGATCAGCTGGATAACTTTCGTCGCGAGACCGACCGCGATGGCGTGTCGTCCTATCCGCATCCACGGCTGATGCCGGACTTCTGGCAGTTCCCGACGGTGTCCATGGGGCTCGGGCCCATCACGGCCGCGTACCAGGCGCGATTCATGCGCTACCTGGAGGATCGCGGCCTGAAGGAACACCAGGGCCGCAAAGTCTGGGCGTTCCTCGGAGACGGTGAAATGGACCAGCCGGAATCGCTGGCGGCGATTTCCCTGGCGGGTCGGGAGAAACTCGACAACATCATCTTTGTCGTCAACTGCAACCTACAACGCCTGGACGGCCCGGTGCGTGGCAACAGCAAGGTAATCCAGGAATTCGAAAGCCTGTACCGGGCGGCCGGTTGGAATGTGATCAAGGTGATCTGGGGCAGCGGCTGGGATGTCCTGCTGGAAAAAGACAAGAGCGGCCTGCTGCGCCAGCGGATGATGGAGTGCGTGGACGGCGACTACCAGAACTACAAATCCCAGAACGGCGCCTATGTGCGCGAGCACTTCTTTGGAAAGTACCCCGAGCTGTTGGAGCTGGTCAGCGACCTGAGCGATGACGATATCTGGAAGCTGTCTCGCGGCGGCCACGACCCGGAGAAGGTCCACAACGCCTATGCCGCCGCCATGCGCCATACCGGCGGGCCGACCGTCATCCTGGCCAAGACCGTGAAGGGTTTTGGCATGGGCGAAGCTGGTGAAGGCCAGAATATCAATCACCAACTCAAAAAAATGGGCGACGACGCGGTCAAGGCGTTCCGTGATCGGTTCGGACTGGAACTCAGCGATGACCAGTTGGGCGACATGCCTTACCTCAAGCCGGCTGCGGACAGCGTCGAGGCCCTTTACCTGCAAGCCAGGCGCAACCAATTGGGCGGCTACATCCCGGCCCGCTTCAATGCCGTGGCCCCCTTGCAGGTTCCACCCTTGTCGGCCTTGGACACACAGCTCAAAGGCACCGGCGAACGGGCCATCTCCACCACCATGGCGTTCGTGCGCATTCTCGGCACGCTGCTCAAGGACCCTAACATCGGCAAGCTGATCGTGCCCATCGTCCCGGACGAATCACGTACCTTCGGCATGGAAAGCCTGTTCCGCCAGATCGGTATTCATTCCCACGTCGGCCAGCTGTATACGCCTCAAGACGCCGGCCAGTTGAGCTATTACAAAGAAGCCCGGGACGGCCAGATCATGCAGGAGGGACTGAACGAATCCGGCGGGATTTCTTCGTGGATCGCCGCCAGTACGTCCTACAGCACCCACGGTGTGATGACGGTGCCCTTCTACATCTTTTATTCGATGTTCGGCTTCCAGCGCGTCGGCGACCTCGCCTGGGCGGCAGGTGACGCACGCGCCCGCGGCTTCCTGCTCGGCGCCACCTCCGGCAGGACCACGCTGATGGGCGAAGGCCTGCAACATGACGACGGTCACAGCCATGTGCTGTCGTCGACCATCCCATGCTGCGTGTCCTATGACCCGACCTATGCGTATGAACTGGCCGTGATCATCCAGGACGGCATGCGGCGGATGTATGCCGAAAACGAAGACATCTTTTATTACATCACCGTGCTGAACGAAAACTACGCCCATCCCGCGATGCCCGAAGGCGTAGAGCACGGCATCCTCAAGGGCATGTACCGGCTCTCGGCGCCTGAAAAAACTGTCGAAGGCAAGCACGTCCAGCTGATGGGCTGTGGTTCGATTCTTCAGGAAGTGGTCGCGGCAGCTCAGTTGCTGGAACAGGACTTCGGCGTCGGCAGCGAAGTCTGGAGCGTGACCAGCCTGACCGAACTGCGCCGCGACGGTCAGGAAGCCGAACGCTGGAACCTGCTGCACCCAGAGCATGCGCCGCGTATCGGTTATGTGGAAAGTTGCCTGCAGGACAAACAGGGGCCGGTGGTGGTCGCGACTGACTACATGAAGATATTCGCCGACCAGATTCGCCCGTTCGTACCCAATCGCCGCTTCGTGGCCCTCGGCACCGACGGTTTCGGCCAGTCGGATACCCGCGAGTCGCTGCGCAGATTTTTCGAAGTGGATCGGCACTTCATCGCCCTCGCGGCGTTGAAGGCCCTGGCCGACGACGGAAAAATACCTCGGGAAAAAGTAGCCGAGGCGATCAGGCTTTACGGCATTGATCCGCAAAAGCAGAACCCTGCAAAGGTGTGAACCTGAGCCTAGCAGCGGCGCCCCCTCAGGGCGCCGCTGCAACTGGTGGACGTGTTATTACGCCGCTGACTCAACCACACCTCGAACCCGCTGCAGCATATTGATCAAGTGCAAGCGCATCGACGCCCGCGCCGCTTCGGCATCACGCCGCGCCAACGCCGCATAGATCTGCTCGCGCTCTCGAACCAGCAACGCTCGGTTCTCGTCCGTCACCACAGGCCCGGCCTGTTGCACCACCGCGATCAAGGTGTTGCCCACATGCGCCATGGCATCGATAAAGAAGCTGTTGTCGGTGCACTGGACGATCTGCAAATGGAATTCGAAATCGACCCGGGCGCTTTCGTCATCGGCAGCCTCAAGGGCATTCGCCGCGTCGAGTACTTCGCGCATGGCCTGCAACTGTTCCGGCGTGGCCCGTTGTGCGGCGATGCCGGCGGCTTCCACTTCCAGGCTCAGGCGCAGTTCGATCACGGCGAGCGCGTCGTAGGCGCCACCCTTGACGTGTTTGCTGCCCTGGAAATCTCCCGGGCGAGCGGTGTCGACCACGAAGGTGCCGATGCCGTGGCGGGTCTCCACCAGACCTTCGGCCTGAAGCCGCGACATGGCTTCGCGAACCACCGTCCGACTGACGCCACGGTCCTTGATGATGACCTGTTCGGTGGGTAACTTACTGCCCGCGGGCAGTTCGCCGGCCAGTATCTGCTGCGTCAGGTCGACCACCAGTTGCTGGGTCATGCTCAGGCGTCGATCGGGTGTGACACGGTCCATTGCACCTATCCATTAAAGCCAGACGATCGCGGCATTATAGCCGCGACCTTGCGCTAAAACTCACTATAATGCCCGCTGATCACCCAAGAGCACGCCGATGACGGATCAAGCGTTATCTCCACTGAACAAGCCGCGCCGCCTCGCCGAAACCCTGGTCGACCGCTTTGCCCAGCGCATGCGCGACGGCATTCTCAAGTGCGGCGAAAAGCTCCCCACCGAAGTGCATATCATGGAGGCCGAGGGCGTCAGTCGTTCGGTGGTGCGTGAGGCGCTGTCGCGCTTGCAGGCGGCGGGGCTGGTGGAGACGCGCCATGGCGTCGGCACCTTTGTTTTGGACATGCCGGCACCCGAGGGCTTCACCCTGGGGCCGGCGACGATTGCCACGTTGCCGGATGTGCTCAACCTGCTGGAGTTTCGCCTGAGCCTGGAAGTCCAGGCCGCCGGCATGGCCGCCGAACGCGCAACGCCCGAGGCCCTGGCCGAACTGGCCCAAGCGCTGGAGGCGTTGCTGCAAGGGCCGGAAAAATCCGGCACCACCATCAATGCCGATTTCCAGTTCCATCTGAAAATCGCCAAGGCGGCCGGCAATTACTACCTGATCGACATCATGAAGCACCTGGGCACGAAGCTGATCCCGCGTACCCGCATGAACTCCGCCTACTCCGGGCAAAGTGATCGCAGCGCTTACCTGCAAGGGATCAACGCCGAACACCAGCAGATCTTCGATGCCATCGCCAGCGGCCATGTCGACGCGGCGCGGGCAGCCATGTACCTGCATTTGAGCAATAGCCGCATGCGCCTGTGTGAAACGCAACAGCGCCAGGCGTTCTACAACGAGTAAGCCCAATGCTGTTCACTTAAGGTTTGCATGACTCACTGTGGCGAGGGAGCTTGCTCCCGCTGGACTGCGCAGCAGGCCCATTTTTGTGAGCGCTTCGCACTCAAGCGGGAGCAAGCTCCCTCGCCACGGATTCATCGCCCCCTTGAACGAGCAGTGCTGTCTGGGGGCGCTTGCTCTCACAATTTAGAAGAAGCTGTATTTAACACCGACCCGCAGTCGCAACTGGCGATCACTGTCGACCGAGTTGACTTTGATATCGCCCACTTCAAAGAACGGCGCCCAGCGTTTGTCCCACTGGTATTTAACCACGGCATTCTGTTCATAGTCGTCGGTACCGCCGTTATAGCGAATGTAGTCGGCATCGAAATAAGTCAATTGATATTCATAGGCCCACGGTCCTTGAGGGCCATAGTTGATATAAACATCGTAACGGTTGACCTTCTGATCGTCCTGGCCATTATGCGGCACGTCACGGTCGATCTGGTCGCGGTCAAGCTTGGCTGAATCAAAACGGTAGCGCCCGGCGATGCTCAGCTCTTTGGTCACGCGGTAACCCAGGCGCAGGCCCAATTTGTAGGTGGTGGACTCCTCGTCGCTATCCAGGGCCAGCGAAGGCGTCAGCGTCCAGCGGTCATCGATCTTGTGCTGGTAGTTGACGGTAAATTCATGGCCGCTACCGACGGTATTGTCGAAGGCGACGTCTTGCCGGTCACCGGCGGTCTTGTATTTGAGTTCACCTTCCAGGCCCACGCCGTTGTCCAGTCGTATACCGAACTTGGCGCGGTCGGCGTGCATGCGAGTTTTCTCCGCATATTGGTGACGCACATTGATGTAGCCGGTATCGGCCACTGCAACAACCGAAGTGAACAATGCAGCGAGGGAAACTAATACAAGTGTCTTTTTCATGTTTTTTATTCTTGTTGGTTGAAAGGTTAGTTAGGGCAGACGCTAAATCACAGGCGAGCGCGTGCGCGGCATTGATACCTGGGCTCCAACGTTTTTTACGGGTTAAAACAAGTACAACTAATTAATGGAACCTCAAACAGCGATGGGCACGCGTTGTATGTCCCGACTGGCTTGCACCAACAAACGGGTGTACGCGTGCGTGGCGCCATCGCTCGCCAGCAGATGGCTGTCGAGGGTCTCCACCACCCGGCCCTGCTGCATCACCGCCAGCCGATCACACAAATGCGCCACCACCGCCAGATCATGGGTGACCATCAGGTAGGTCAGCCCTTCCTGGCGACGCAAGTCGGCCAGCAGGTTGAGGATTTCTGCCTGCACCGAGACATCCAGCGCCGAGGTCGGCTCGTCCAGCAACAGCACCCGGGGACGCAGGATCAGCGCCCGGGCGATCGCCACGCGTTGGCGCTGGCCACCGGACAACTGGTGCGGATAGCGGAAGCGAAAGCTGTCATTCAAGCCGACCTTGCGCAGGATCTCGCTGACCTTCTGCGCACGCCCGTCGATGCCATGGATGCGCAGCGGCTCTTGCAGCGCGGCATCGATGGTGTAGCGCGGATGCAACGAGGCATACGGGTCCTGGAACACCATCTGCACCGTGCGATAGTGATTCAGCGGCAGGTTGCGCGTCACGGCTTGGCCGGCGACCCGCAGTTGTCCGCTCCAATGCTGGTACTGCCCGGCCAGGCAGCGCAACACGGTGGTCTTGCCCGAACCGGACTCCCCCACCAGGCCGAATGCCTCGCCTTCGGCGACGCTCAAATCGACGTCGTGCAGTACCGCGTTCAGTGCCGCGCCAGTGCCAAAACTGAGGTTCAGGCCGGCGATTTCAATCATGCTCATGACAGGCTCCTCAAGCGTTCAACCAGAGTGGGTCGCGCTGCAGCACCGGCAACGTGGCGCGCGGATGGTCCAGGCTCGGCAATGCGGCCAACAGGCCTTGGGTGTAGGGATGGGCGGCGTTATCCAGGTCGGCGGCGGCAATCGACTCGACCACGCGACCGGCGTACATCACCAGCACGCGATCACAGAAATGCCGCACCAGATTCAAATCGTGGCTGATGAAAATCAGCCCCAGGTCACGTTCGCTGACCAACTCCTCCAGCACATTGAGCACCTGGCGGCGCACCGACACATCCAACGCCGAAGTCGGTTCGTCGGCGATGATCACCTGGGGATCGGTGATCACCATCATGGCGATCATGATCCGCTGGCCCATGCCGCCCGAGACCTCGTGCGGGTACAGGTCATAGACCCGCCGTGGGTCGCGGATATGCACCTTGGCGAGCATGTCCAAGGCGCGTTCGCGGGCTTCGCGATGGGGCACCTTGTGATGGGCCAGGTAGGCCTCGGCGATTTGTTCGCCGACGCGCACCACCGGGTTCAACGAGTACTTGGGGTCTTGCATGATCATCGACATGCGCGCGCCGCGAATCGCCTGGATCTGCTTTTCGCTGGCGGCCAACAGGTCGATGTCGGCGAAGCGCAAGGTCTTGGCGGTGACCCGCGCGGTCGGCGGATGCAGACGCAAAAGACTGCGGCCAACGGTGGATTTTCCCGAGCCGGATTCACCAACGATGGCGAGTTTTTCCCGGCCCAGGGTGAACGACACGTCGCGCACCGCCAGGGAAGTTTTGCCGGCGTTGCGAAATTCCACGCACAAGTCCTGTACCGCAAGTTTTATCTCAGTCATGGCCTGTTCCTCAGGATTGGCTGCGTGGGTCGAGGACGTCGCGCAAGCCGTCGCCCAACAGGTTGAAGGCCAGGCTGACCAGCATGATCGCCGCACCGGGTGCCGCCACCAGCCACCAGCTTTCGAGCATGTAGCGCCGCCCGGTGGAGATCATCGCGCCCCACTCCGGCAACGGTGCCTGGGCGCCGAGGCCGAGAAAGCCCAGGGCGGCGGCGGTGAGGATGATGCTCGCCATGTTCATGGTCAGGCGAATGATCACCGACGACAGGCACATCGGAATGATGTGGCGCAGGATGATGCGGGTGCTCGACGCGCCCTGGAGCTGCACCGCAACAACGAAGTCAGCGTTGCGCAGTGGCAGTGTTTCGGCGCGGGCAAGCCGGGCAATCGGCGGCCAGGCCGTCAGCGCGATGGCGATCACCGCATGCTCCAGGCCCGGGCCGAGGGCGGCGATGAAGGCCAGCGCCAGGACCAGGCTGGGGAACGAGATGAAGATGTCGGTGATGCGCATGAACAGGCTGTCGACCCAACCGCCGAAGTAGCCGGAAACCGTGCCGACCAGAAGGCCGATGGGGCCGACGATCACCGTCACCAGCAGGACGATGTACAGGGTGATGCGCGAGCCATACACCAACCGCGCGAAGACATCGCGACCGTATTCGTCCGTGCCGAACCAGTGCACGCCGCTGGGTGCCTGCAAGGCCCCGGCGAGGTTCTGCAACAGCGGATCGTGGCCGGCGATCCAGGGCGCGAAGACCGCGACCAGCATCAGGGTCGCGACGACGATCAGGCCGGCGAAGGTCATCGGGTTGCGCAGCAGGAAACGCAGCAGGCGCAGGGTACTGGCGGCCATCGCTGCGGTACTGGAGGCGGGCAGCGCGGCGGGTGCGCTGGAAGCCAGGGGCAGGTTCATTAGCGAGTCCTCGGGTCGAAGATCTTGTACAACGCGTCGCTGATCAGGTTCAGCGTCACGAAGATGAGGCCGATCAGCAGCACGCAAGCCATCACCGCGTTCATGTCACCGAGCAGCAAGCTGCTGGTCAGGTACTGGCCGAAACCCGGCCAGGCGAACACGGTTTCGATCAACACCGCGCCTTCCAGCAGGCCGCCATAGGCCAACGCGACGATGGTCAACAACTGCACGCGAATGTTGCCAAAGGCATGCCCCCAAACGATCCGCCGCTGGGACAAACCCTTGACCCGGGCGGTGATGATGTACTCCTGGGACAGTTGCTCGAGCATGAAGCTGCGGGTCATGCGGCTGATGTAGGCCACCGAGTTGAAGCTAAGGATCACCGCCGGCAACAGGATGTGCCGCAGGGCGCTGCGAAAGGCCTCCCAGTCGCCGGACCAGGCGGTGTCGATCAACAACAGCCCGGTGTGTTTCGGGATCAGCCCGTCATAAGCCAGGCCAATGCGCCCGACGCCACCGGCCCAACCCAGCCAGGCGTAGAACACCAGGAAGGCCATCATGCCGATCCAGAAAATCGGCGTGGAGTAACCGAACAACGTGATCAGCCGTGCGACATGGTCACCGGCACGGCCCTGATGCGTCGCCGCGTAGACACCCAGCGGCAAGCCCGCCAACACGCCGAACAGAATGGCCAGGGTCGCCAGTTCCAAGGTGGCCGGGAAGACCCGGGCGATGTCGGTGATGACCGGGTTGCCGGTCAGCAAGGCCATGCCGAAGTCTCCGTGGAGCAGGTCGCCGAGGTAGATCGCGAACTGGGTCCACAACGGTTTGTCCAGGCCCAGCTCTTTGTAGACCTGGGCGTAGGCCGAGGCGTCGGCGTCCGGGCCGACGATGGCCAGCACCGGGTCCAGGGGCATCACTCGCCCGATGAAAAAGGTCAGTAGCAGCAACCCCAGCAGCGTCACCGCCACCGAGCCGCCGCGCCGGGTCGCCGAAGCGGCCCGGGTGGTCCAGATTGAAAAGGATGCAGTCGACATGTTCATTCCTGCCTTGGCCCTGTGGCCGTCGATTTCAGCGCTGCTTGTAGACGTCCCGAAGACGCGTGGTGGCGGCGGTGTGGCCGATGTAGTTGCGCACATCCGCATGGATCACCACTTCGTCCACCATCTGTGAGACCGGCATGATCGCCCCGGCCTGTTGGTCGTAGAGGGTCTGGATCCGTGCGTAGATTTCGCGCTGGCGCCCAGGATCACGCTCGCGCTCGGCCTGCTCGATCAACTGATTGAGCTGCGGGTCGAAGAACGAGGTGCGCCAGCCCTGGAAGTTGCTCAGCTTGGCTTCGGTGCGGTTGTCCGGGTTGTACACCAGGGCGCGCAGGCTCGAATGCGGATGACGCTCCGCCCCGCCACCGCCACGCCCGACGAGGATGTCGAATTGGCGGTCGCGCATCGCCCCGTAGATCTGGTTGCCGGTGCCGGTGATGATCGTCGCCTGGATACCGGCCTGGGCCAGCGTCGCTTGCAGGCTGGTGGCGATGTTGATGAACGGTGGATCGGTGAGCGAACGAATGGTCACCTTGAAGCCGTCAGCGTGACCAGCCGCCGCCAACAGGCGCTTGGCCTCGGCAACGTCCAGGCGATAACCCGGGTCTTCCAGGCGTGCCGGCAGCCCCAACTGCAAGGGCCGCTGATTGATCACACCGTAATGCGGCATCACCACATCGTTGATGCCCTGGTAGTCGATCAACAGGCGAATGGCCTGGCGCACGCGGATGTCCTGGAACAATGGCTGCTGCATGCTCATCGCCACGTAGTACAGCGTGCCCCGGGCGATGCTCTGGATGCGCACCTCATCGACCTTGCCCAGTGCCTTGATGTCGGTGGCTGCCATGCCCCGGGCGACGTCCAGGTCACCGCGCTCGACCATCAGCCGCAGGGCCTGGGACTCGGTCATGTTGCGCATGATCACCCGGCGCAACTTCGCCGCGCCGCGCCAATAGTCGTCATTGCGACTCATCAGGATCACGTCGTTGGCGCGCCAGATGTCGAGCTTGAACGCGCCGGAGCCGGCCGTGTGCGTCGCCAGCCACGTTGCGCCCTGGTCGTCGCCGACCTGATGCTGCAAGGCGACCGAGCGATCGATGATGAAGGCACTGGGAGAGGTGGCCAGGGTGTTGAGCACCAGCATCGGGTCCGTGACGCGTGGCAGCTCCATGACAAAGGTGTGCGGCCCTTCGGCACGCATCAACTTGACGACGTTGTCGGCAGTGAAACCGTAGGCTTTCCAGGTCGAAGCCAGGGCGCGGTTGAGGGTGACCACGCGCTGCAATGACCAGGCGACATCTTGGGCAGTGAGCGGTGCGCCGGAGTGAAAACGCACGTCATCGCGCAACTGGAAGGTCAGGCGCATGCGATCGGGGCTGATCTCCCAGGTTTTCGCCAGGGCCGGAATCAGCGTGTCCGGCTGCGCCGCGTCCTGCTCCAGGAGCATGTCATAGACGTTGGCGTTGACTTCGGCCACCTCCAGACCCGTCGCCGCAGCGGGGTCCAGGGACAGCAGGTTGATCATGCTCATGCCCACCACCAATTGGTCGGGGGGCGTTTCGCCTTGGGCCAGGCTGACGGGCACCTGCACTGCGCACAGGGCCACGGCGACACACAGCAGCCTGGTCAGGCGCTTGGGCCAGAGATTCATGGTTCAGTCCTTTCTTATATTTATAAAGACTTGTCGCCCGGGCAGCCATCAGCCTCAGGCGTGGAACAGGATCAATGTCGTGACAGGGTGTTGGCTTCGATATACGCGAAGTTGATGTCCTCGCCCAACCCCGGTCGGTCGGACAGGTGCACAAAACCATCGGCGTCCATCGGGTCGACGATGCTGTTGAGGTGCGCCGGGACTTCTTCGTAGTCGAGGAACGGGTGCAGCAGGCCGCGCTCGTACCAACGGCAATTGCTGATCGCCCCGACCACCGCCAGGTTCGCCGCGCCATTGCCGTGCACTTCGCAGTCCATGCCGAACGACTCGGCCAGATGCGCCACCTTCAGGCACGGCCCGATACCACCGACCCCGGCCACGCCGGCGCGCAAGATGTCACAGGATTTCTGGGTGACCCAACTGGCGCGGCTGTGGAACTTGCCGGCGATGCTTTCCGGGCCCAACACCGGGATGTCCAGGTTGGCGGCGAGCCAGGCATAGGACTCCGCCGAGTCTTCCATCATCGGCTCTTCGAACCAGGCGAAATTCAGCTTTTGCAGCGCCTTGCCAATGGTCAACGCATCCATGCGGCTGTACCAGTGATAACCGTCGAGCATCAGCGCGATGTCCGGCCCCACTGCTTCACGCACGGCGGCGCAGGCCTGGATGTCCATTTGCGGGTTCGGCGCGAAGGAAATCGGCGGCATCCAGGTGTGCAGCTTGATGGCCTTGTAGCCGCGCTGGACCAGCTTTTCGGCGAACTGGCCGTACTCGTCCGGCGTGGACAACCCGCCCGGCAGATCGTCGCCACACATCGTCGAGCCGTAGGCCGGAACCTTATCGCGATAGCCACCAATCAACTTGTGCACCGGCAGCTTGAGTTTGCGCCCGGCCAAGTCCCACAGCGCTTGCTCCACCAGGGCCAACGCCCGATCAGTGAACTGCCCGGCACTGCCGCGCTGCCAGTGTGCAAGGTCTTGCCAGAGGCTTTCACGGTCCATCGGGTCGCGACCGATCAGCACCTTGCGCACGAAGGATTCGATGATGTGCGGACGAATCAACTCAGGCGGACCGAAGGCATAGCCCTCGGAGCCATCGTCACAGCCGATGCGCAGCAAGGCCATCTTGATCATGACCTCATCGCCGGGATGGGCATGGCCGGCACTGTCCTGAGCGCGGCGCGAAGGGGTGGAAAAGACTTCGACGTGAACGCCTGTGATTCTCATAGGGAGGAGTACCCAATTGTTATTGTTTATTTGTATGTCGTCATACAACATGTCGGATTATTCTGACGTTCACGCCAGACTGTCAACCCTGAAATTCAATAAAATATGCACTTAAAATGAGAACCTCCTGAAAGAAGAGGTTATTTTTCGTGAAAAATCTTCAAATGTCGTCATACCACAAGACACAAAAGAGAGACCACCTATCACGGGAGGGGATGATGACTTGAAGGGATAAAAGACAGAGCTGAGGGCTAGAAAACCCTGTGGGAGCGAGCTTGCTCGCGATAGCGGCATGCCTGGGCCGGTGAGGTTGAATGTGCCGCCGTCATCGCGAGCAAGCTCGCACACAGGGGATTTGTAGCGGGCACAGAGTCTGTGACCGCTACAAAAAATCAGGTCAGGAGGAGGTTGGAAATCAACTGGGAATTTCGCCGATGTTGGTCTTGCCGGTGAATTCGAATTTCATTTTGCCCAGGGAGGATGCCCCCTGGGCTCCCCCGCCACACGTTTCTGCAACGCTGTGGCCGCCGTTAAATTCGGGGGTTGCGCCGGCGATTCCAGAGGCCGCTGACCACCGCCGCGATGATCACCACCCCGGCATTACCGAACAACCAGATTGCAAAGTTACGACTCTGATCCGCCTCACTCTCGTAGAACGGTCCAAAGTAATTGCCAACCGCCACGAACACCAGATTGAACGCCCCAACGGCCAGGGCAATGATCAGGAGGACAAACAACGCGCCCTTGATGAAGTTCATATGCCCCTCCAGAACCATATGTCTTTGGAGTCATGGAAATCCGAGAACGTCCCTTCGATCGAAAAACCCATTTGTATGCGCACGTAGCTCATCCAATCCGTCAGGCGCCGGCCATTCCACAAGTCGATGTGATCACCACTGCGACCCGCGGTGGTTTCATTTGCTCGACGTCAGAAGTCCTTGAAAAAATAACGCCTTGCTGCGGCGTAGCCTAGCAGATGCCCGGGGCCCTCTCTTGGATAGGCATCCTGCAGCCGGCGTTTTTTCCCCTAGACTTGCCGTTGTCCGCTGTACGCCGGGTTTTGAATGAGCCCGTACGATAAAGACAAATAAAAAGGGAACCTCGCAATGCTCAAGCCAATATGGAAAACGCTCCTCTGCACCCTCGCCCTCAGTGCAGGGGCCAACGCGCTGGCGGCTGAACCGATAGTGATCAAGTTTTCCCATGTGGTGGGTGAACAAACGCCCAAGGGCCAGGGCGCGTTGATGTTCAAGAAGCTGGCGGAAGAACGGCTGCCGGGCAAGGTGAAGGTCGAGGTATATCCCAACTCCACACTGTATGGCGATGACAAGGAGATGGAGGCGTTGCTCCTGGGGGAGGTGCAGATCATTGCGCGGTCGCTGGCCAAGTTCGAGCAGTACACCAAGTCGGTGCAGTTGTTCGACTTGCCGTTTTTGTTTGATGACATCTCCGCCGTGGACCGTTTCCAGCAGAGCCCCGAGGGCCAGAAGTTGCTCAAGTCCATGGAAAGCAAGAACGTGACCGGCCTGGCCTATTGGCACAACGGCATGAAGCAGCTGTCGGCCAACAAGCCCCTGCGTATGCCCGAGGATGCCCGCGGCCTGACGTTCCGGATACAGACCTCCGCGGTGCTGGAGGAACAGTTCAAGATGGTGGACGCCAAGGCACAACCGATGATTTTCTCGGTGGTGTACCAGGGTTTGCGCACAGGCTTGGTCAACGGCACGGAAAACACTTACTCGAACTTCTATAACCAGAAGCTCAATGAAGTGCAGAAGTACGTCACCGAGTCCAACCACGGCATACTCGACTACATGTTGATCACCACCTCGGACTTCTGGAACGGCCTGCCGCCGGATATCCGCAGCGAACTGGACAAGATCGTGGTTGAGTCCACCGCCTATGCCAACCAAGAAGCGGAGCGGTTCAACCAACAGGACAAGCAGCATGTGCTGGACGCCAAGACCACCGAGATCATTACCCTCACACCTCAGGAGCGCAGCGCATGGCGCGACAAGATGAAGCCGGTGTGGGCGAAGTTTGAGAAGGAAATCGGGCCGGATTTGATCAGGGCGGCCGAGGCTTCCAACAATGCCCAGTGATGCAGCGACTTGAACAGGTGTCAGCCATCCTGTGGCGAGGGGATTTATCCCCGCTGGGGCGCGAAGCGCCCCTAAAACCTGACACTACGGTGTGCCTGGTTAATTGTTGGGGGCTGCTGCGCAGCCCAGCGGGGATAAATCCCCTCGCCACAACCGTACCTCAATCTCAACCTTCCCCAGCGACGAAACACATTGCGTTATGATCCCCCCGCCTCTCCCTGAACAGAGCTTTTTCCGCTGATGCTGTCATCCACCCCAGGTATCACCCCTACCCTGCCCGCCGTCCTGGTCGGCCCACTGTTGCGACGACTGGAGCCCACGCGGCTGGTGATGTGGCTGGTGGGCACGCGAGCATTGGCGATGACGTTGCGCGTGGCCGGCGTGGATGATCTTGCACTGGATGCGACACGCTGCACCGTGGTGCCGGTGGGGCAGCGGGCGTTTGTGCACTTGATCGATGTACGGCTCGCCAGCCCCCTGCCCCAGGACGTGACGATTGACTACGACTTGCTGGTGGACGGCGCGCCCATCGCCGAATGGGCGCCGCACCTACTGTTTGACGGCGCACAGTGCCCGAACTTCATACTGCATTCGCGCATCGAGCAACTGGTCCACGGCTCTTGCCGCAAACCCCATTACCCAGCCAACGACGGCCTGCTCTGCGTCGACCGGCTGTTGGCGCAAGCCCCTGAGCAACGCCCGGCATTGCTGATGATGAGCGGCGACCAGGTCTATGCCGACGACGTCGCCGGGCCCATGTTGCGGGCGATTCATGCGCTGATCGAATGCTTGGGGTTGTTCGAGGAATGCCTGGAAGGTGCCGTGGTGGAGGACAGCGCCAAGCTCTATCGGCACCCGGCCAGTTATTACCATCGTGCCGATTTGTTGCCCGCACTTGAGAGTAACGAAACCCTGCGCGAGCGTTTTTTCGGCGGGGCCCGCAAGCCGATTTTCACCAGCAGCAGCGCTGACAATCACCTGGTGACCTTCGCCGAGGTCATGGCGATGTACCTGCTAGTGTGGTCGCCCGTGCCTTGGACGCTGATCACTGTGCAGCCGCCTGAACTGACCGTCGAACGGCGCCAGCGCTACGACCTGGAACAGCAGCGCATCGATGCGTTCAAGACCGGGCTGGGCGGCGTGGCGCGAGTGTTTGCGCACCTGTCGTGCCTGATGATTTTCGACGACCACGACATTACCGATGACTGGAACCTGTCTGCGCAGTGGGAGGAAACGGCCTACGGCCATCCGTTCTCCAAACGCATCATCGGCAACGCGTTGATCGCCTACATGCTCTGCCAGGGCTGGGGTAACAACCCCGATGCCTTCGCTGACGTGCTCCCGCAAACCCTGGCCCTGAGCGCCACCGCCCGAGACCGTTACCTCGACAGCGAACCCCAGGACCAACTGATCGACACTCTGCTGGGTTTCCAGCAATGGCATTACGTGCTGCCGAGTACCCCGGCCCTGGTGGTGCTCGACACCCGCACCCGCCGCTGGCGCAGCGAGAACAACCTCAAGCAACCTTCCGGCCTGCTGGATTGGGAAGCCCTGAGCGAGTTGCAGCAGGAATTGTTGGATCACCCATCGGCGATTATCGTCTCACCGGCGCCGATCTTCGGTGTGAAGCTGATCGAGACCGTGCAACGGGTATTCAGTTGGTGCGGTTATCCACTGCTGGTGGATGCGGAAAACTGGATGGCCCATCGCGGCGCTGCCCAGGTGATCTTGAACATTTTCCGCCACTCACGTACGCCTGGTAATTACGTGGTGCTGTCCGGGGACGTGCACTATTGCTTCGTATACGAAGTGTTGATCCCGCACCGCAAGGGCGGTCCGCGCATCTGGCAGATCACCAGCAGCGGCATCAAGAATGAATTTCCCCCTGCGCTACTGGAATGGTTCGATCGCCTGAACCGCTGGCTCTACTCGCCACGCTCGCCCCTGAACTGGTTCACCAAGCGCCGCAGCATGCGCATCGTCCCCCACACCCCGGAACACGCCGAAGCGGGTGAACGGCTGTGGAACAGCGCAGGTATCGGACAAGTGTTTTTCAATGAACAGGGCCAACCCGCGCAGATCTACCAGCACAATGCCAACGGCCAACCGCCGACGCAGATGCTGCCCCCAAAATCACCACCGACCTGAAAGCGCTGGCACAGCCAGCACCTACGCAAGCTGACAATTCGCTATCGCGAGCAAGCTCGCTCCCGCAGTCAGAACACCAATTGCAGCGACTGCTGACCTTCAAGGCTCAGGAGGAACTGTTTGGCCGCCAAGCCGCCAGCGAAGCCGGTAAGGCTGCCGGAGCTGCCGATGACCCGGTGGCACGGGGCGATGATCGAGATGGGGTTGCGGCCATTGGCGGCGCCGACCGCCCGGACCGCCGTGGGTTGCCCCACCTGGATGGCGATGTCACGGTAGCTGCGGGTTTCGCCAAAGGGGATGGTCAACAGGGCTTGCCAGACCCGGATCTGGAAATCAGTGCCCGCGAAGTCCAGCTCCAGCTCGAAACGACGGCGCTGGCCAGCGAAGTATTCCAGCAACTGACGCTCGGTTTCCTTGAGGACCGGATGCTGGGTGTCCTCCTCCAAAGGCCCCAGCCGCACCCGATTGAGCCGCTCGTTTTCCCAGAGGATGGCCGCCAGCCGTGTCTGTCGGGCGACAAGGATCAGTTGGCCGACAGGGGATTGGATGGTTTTGTACAGAGGCAACATCGAACATTCCTTTACTGGCGCTGACTGTTTTTTTGTGGCGAGGGGATTTATCCCCGCTGGGCTGCGCAGCAGCCCCCCAATAATCGGCCCGACACATCTTAGTGTCAGGCTTCAGGGGCGCTTCGCACCCAGCGGGGATAAATCCCCTCGCCACAAAAGCTCCTCGACACAAGTGAGCCCCACTCAACCCAACAACCCCAACGCCTTCGCCCGCGCCACTGCTTGGGTGCGACGCTCCACACCGAGCTTGCTGTTGATATGGCTGGCATGGGTCTTGACCGTGTGCAGCGAGATAAACAATTGCTCGCTGATCTCTTGGTTCGAACAGCCTTGGGCAATCAGTTGCAACACCGCCCGCTCGCGACTGCTGAGGGTTTCGACCGGCGCCGCCGGGTCGGCGGGCTGGGCCACCGTCGAGGGCAGGCGTTCGAGCAGATGCTCGCGCAAGGTACTGGGCGGTGCCTGCAGCAGCTGTTCGCGCAACCATTCACGGTGCTCGCCGAACAACCACTCAAAGGGCTGCAACACCCCGCCGCTGGCAGCTTCGAAAGCCTGGGCCAGGGTGCGACGGGCTTCGGCTTCACGCCCGATGCTCAGCAGCAAGGCGACTTTCTGGTTGAGCGCCATCACGCTGAGCATCTGCCGGCCACTTTGCTGACCGTGTTCAAGCAAGGCATCGAGTCGTCCTTGCGCGAGTATCGGTTGGCCCCGGATGGACTCCAGCACCGCCTGTTGCAACTCGACATGCAGCGGCAGTTGCGGGTGGAATTCCGGTGGCGCGGCGGCCCGTTCGCCCGTGTAGGTCTGGCCCAGCCGGGCCAGCCAGGCTTCGGCCAGGTCGGTGCGACCCTGGGCCAACCAGAGTTCGCACTTGACCAGCGTGATCATCGCCAGATAGTAGATCGGCGGAACGTCCCAGATGTGCATCAGACGCTCGGCTTCCGCCAGTTCGGCGAAGGCCCGGGCGAACTCGCCGCTGTAGCCTTCGATACGCGCGATCACGCAATGGCCGATCAGCACGCTGATGTCGCGGCAGGCGCGGGCTTCGGTGAGGCCCGCCTGCAGCCGCGCAAGGCCGGCCTGGGGCTGCATGCGCAAGGTCAGCAAAAAACCTTCGTACATGATCAAGCGCGCCCGCACCGCATAAAGCCGCTGGGGCGACAGCTTGTGCAAACGTTGCAGGCCCTGGTGCACTTCATCCAGCGCCCGCAGGATCTCTCCCCGCGCCTGCAGGACCCGGGCACGATCGTAATGGGCCAGGGCCTCGAACAGTGGATTACCGACCCGCTGCGCCAGCTCCAGGGAATCACGGTTCAGGTTCCGGGCGCGCCACAGGTCGCCGTCGGCAATCGCCAGGTTCGACAGCGTGGACAAGCACATCAGGCGCTGGCCGTAGCGTTTTTGCGGCAAGCTCTCCAAAGCTTCGCTGCAATACCGCACGGTGGTCTCGCGATCCCCCCGGCCACGGGCGACGATCCCGCTCAGGGCCAGCCATTGGGCGAGCATGGATTTTTGCGCAGTGGCCGAGGGGGCCGGCAGGAAACGACTCAAGTGCGCCGCCAGCTCTTCGGCGGCGTCCAACTGGCAGGCCAGCCCCAACGCCCAGCTGTAGAGCACGATCAGCCGCGGGGTGCTGATGAGCAGGCTGTCGGGCAAGTCCATTTTCCAGCGCAGCAACATGCCGACGTTCTGCTCGGCCAGCAGTTGCTCCTCCGAGAGGTTCTGCACCAGGTTCGCCGCCACGTCCAGGTGCCCGGCCCGCAGCGCCTGCTCCACGGCTTCGTCGATCAGCCCCTGGGCGTTGAACCAGCGACAGGCCCGCAGGTGCAGGGTCGCGGCCGGGACCATGGCCGGTGCGCTGGGGCGACTGCGCAGCAGGTCGGAAAACAGGTGGTGATATCGGTACCAATGGCCGTGCTCGTCCAGCGGTACCAGGAACACCTGGTGGGCCGCCAGGTAACGCAGGATTTCGGCGCTGTCATGGGCCTCGCGCACCGCGTCGCACAGTTCGCTGCAAAAGCGTTCCTGAGGGGCCGTGTCGTAGAGAAATGCCTGCACCTCGGCGGGCAGGCAGTCGATGACCTCTTCCAGCAGATAATCGCGAATCAGCCCTTCGCCGCCGTGCAAGGCCTGGGGCAGCAGGCCTTCGGTACCGGCTTCGGAGGCGGCCAGCAACCAGAAACGCAGCCCGGCCACCCAACCTTCACTGCGCTGGATAAGATTTTCCAGCGCCTCACCGCGCAACGAACTGCTGTGATGCTGGAGCAGGGTCAAGGCTTCTTCATGGGTCAGGCGCAGGTCCTGCTCATTGAGTTCGAGCAGTTGCCGCGACAGGCGCAGGCGCGCCAAATGCCAGTCCGGGCGCTGGCGGCTGGTGACAAGGACCAGCAAGCCGTCGGGCAGGTGATTGAGGAAAAACTGCAGGCAGCGATCCAGCACCGGGCTTTGGGCCAGGTGGTAATCGTCGAGCACCAGCAGCAAAGGCTCGTGGGGCGATAAGTGCGTGGACAGTTCATCCAGCAAGCCGTCGAGCCATTCTTCGAAGGCAAAGGGTTGATGACGTTGGCGCATTTTCAGCAACCCCAGCGCCCGGCCACCCAGTTGCGGGAAAAAGGCCTGGAGCCCTTCGAGCAACCGTTCAAGGAAGCGGCCTGGATCGTTGTCCCGGGCGCTGAGCCCCAGCCAGAGGCTTTGCCAATGGGCCGGCAGGCTCTGGCAGAACTCCACCGCCAGGGAGCTTTTACCGAACCCCGCCGGGGCACTGACCAACAGCAACCTGCCTCCGAGCCCTGCGCTCAAACGCTCGCACAACCGCGGCCGCATAACATGGCCGTCGGGCAAGGGCGGGCGGTAGAAACGCCCGTCCTGTACCGCGATGGCTGCGCGGGCAGAATCCGGAAGTGAAGACAAATCAGTCATGGCCGGCTCTTGTAGGAATGCGGGTGGCGGCGTTGCAGATGTCCGCAGACTAGCGGTAAACGAGGAGGTATTGAAGGGAGTGCTACAAATGGCTACAAAAAGACTACAAGCCGATTCAACTTGAAAGGTGTGTGGCACCACTTCTGTGGCGAGGGGATTTATCCCCGCTGGGTCGCGAAGCGGCCCCAAAGCTTGAAGGCATCTACCTGTCGCTCCGAGTTGGCTGGTCGAGGGGCCGCTTCGCGACCCAACGGGGATAAATCCCCTCGCCACAACTTTGTGTTTACCTCCTCATTTGTGTTTAGCCCCACAAAAAAAAACGCCCCGAACCAGTCGGGGCGTTGTTTCGAGGATGCGGCCTCGGGTGCAGCGATTTAGCGGATGCCGTCCTGACGCAGGGCGTTCGGGGTGAAGTCGGCGGTGGTGGCGGTGAAGCCGAAGTCGTAGGCCGATTTCTCTTCGTTCTTCATGCCCAGCGCCAGGTAGCGGCCGGACTGCAGGTCGTAGAGGGTTTCCAAGGCGTACCACGGCACTTGCTTGTCGTAGTAGTTCTCGGCATGGGCCTCGGCCACGCGCCACAGTTGGCCACGGCCGTCGTAATGGTCGATTACCGCGGCTTGCCAGGTGTCTTCATCGATGAAGAAGTCACGCTTGGCGTAGATGTGGCGCTGGCCTTCCTTCAGCGTCGCGGTCACGTGCCAGACACGACGCAGCTCGTAGCGGGCCAGGTCCTGGTTGATGTGGCCGGCCTTGAGGATGTCGGCGTACTTGAGTTGTGGCGAATCGATCTTGTAGCTGTTGGCGGCGATGTACAGCTCTTTCTTGCCTTCCAGCTTCCAGTCGTAGCGATCCGGCGCGCCGTTGTACATGTCCAGGTTGTCGGAGGTACGCAGGCCGTCGGCGGCGGTACCCGGGCCGTCGTAGGACACTTGCGGGGCACGGCGCACACGGCGCTGACCAGCGTTGTAGACCCACGCCGAACGCGGTTCCTTCACCTGGTCGAGAGTTTCGTGCACCAGCAGCACACCACCGGCCAGGCGCGCCGGCGCGGTCACTTGCTGCTTGAAGTAGAACAGGATGTTGCCAGGGTTGGCCGGATCGAAATCCTTCATCTTGTCGCGGAACACGAACTGGTCGCGGAAGTACACCAGGCTGTACGAACCGTTGGGCTGCGGGGTGGCCTGGGTGACCAGGCGCGTTACGCTGCCGCCACGATAGCGGGTGATGTGGTTCCAGATGACTTCCACACCGCTCTGGGGAATCGGGAACGGCACGGCCGTCTCGAAGTTTTCCAGGCCGTTACCGCCGGAGACCAGCTTGGTGTTGACCGCGTTCTTCTTGATGGAGGCGAACACCTCGTCCGGCACGGTGGCACCGCGATGGGTCGGGTAGACCGGCATCTTGAAGGTTTCCGGGTAACGCTTGAACATCGCGTACTGACCCGGCGCGAGCTTGTCCTTGTACTGGTCGACGTTCTGCGCGGTGATGGTGAACAGCGGTTTTTCACTGGCGTATGGGTCGGCGAGGAAGCCCTTGCTGTCCACGGAACCGGCATTCTTGGCCATGGGTTTCCAGGCCGAGATCGAGCCGTCGGCATTGCCGGCCATCTCGGCGCCCATCGGCGTCAGGCTCTTGCCCAGTTTATCGGCCTCGGCCGCGGGCACTGCCGCCATGACGCTGGCGGCCAGCAGGGAGAGCCCCAGAACACCGGCCTGCAACAGATTCTTTGTTATTTTCATAGTGTGTCGTCCTGAAATACGGTGCTTAGAAGGTCACGCCGACGCTGAGCGCCAGGAAGTCGCGATCGTCTACGGTGCTGAAGTCGCCACCAAAGAAGTTGGTGTAGGCCAGGCTGGCGTTGTAGGTGTTCTGGTACTCGGCATCGAGCCCGAGGCTGACGGCTTTGCGGCCTTCCTCGAAGTTGCCGCCAGGGCCTGGCGAGTAGCCTTTGACGTCATGGGACCAGGCCACGTTGGGCTTGAGGTTCACGCCAGCGAACACGTCCGGGTATTCCCAGATGGCGCGAGCGCGGTAGCCCCAGGAGGTGGAGGTGGTGAAGCCGTCGTTGTTGCAGTTGCTGTTCACGTCGTTGATGGTCTGGCCGCCACCTGTGGCGGTAGAGCTGTTGAGCGCGTTACAGGCTCCGCTGGGCAGTTGACCCGGACCAAAGACAGGGTCACGACCGTAGCGAACATCCGACTTGCTTTCCAAGCCTCCAACATGAGTCACGCCGACTTCACCTACCAGTGTGAGGCGACTGGCGCCCATGACCTGATCCAAGAAGTGAGTGAAGGTGGTCTGGAACTGAGTGACTTCCTTGCGGCGATAACCATGCAGATCCTGGCCTGGCACTCCCTGGAGCAGCGACGCATTGCCCAACACAGGACCACCGATCGGGCGAACGCCGGCGAACAAGATATCGGTGGTGCTCAACTGCACCGGCGCGTTCGGCCGATAGCTGATCTCACCGCTCCACGCCGTACCGGTTGGCAGGGTGGTGGAGAAACTCAAGCCGTAGAGACGGATATCTTCCGGATATTCGACGAAATATTGGGAATTACCCGCGACGATCAGTGGCGCCAGCGGCGAGCCAGTGACCGCGTCGTAGACTGACTGAGGCGCGCCGGTGGCACTGAAGATCGGCGCACGGCTGTGGTAGTTCATGAAGTACGCACCGAACTCGGTGTCCAGCGGCTCGAACATGTACTTCAACGACGCGCCCCACTGGCCGCTGTCGCGAGCATCACGGTCCGGGCCACGCCGTACCAGCACGCCTTCTTCGTTGATATCGACACCCTGGCCTTCCAATATCGGAAGAAGGACCCCCGGGAACGGAATGCTTGAACGCTTGTTCAACACCCGCAGGTTATCGGTGCAACCATCGGCAATCACATCCGGCTGGGAGAAGAACGTACCGCAGTTATCCACCACGGTCTGGTCCCATTCAATCTGGTAGAACGCCTCGGCCGACAGGTTGTCGGTCAGGCTCTGGGACACGTAGAACATGTTGACCGGGATCAGGCCTTCCTTGATCTCGGCGCCAGGACGACGGAACGCGGACACGTCGACCGGGTTGATGGAGTTGATGCCGCCCTGGATGAACGTGCTTTCACCCCAACTGACCACCTGCTTGCCCAGGCGCACGGAGCCTGGCTGATCGGCAATGGCATAGTTGTGGTAGACGAATGCATCGAGGATCTGCCCGCCGGAGGACTTGGCGCCTTCCTTGCGGTTGCTGTCGCTGATGTCCTTGTACAGGCGGTGTTCGTCCTTGAGTTCGAAGTCGTACCAGTACTTGCCGCGCACGAACACACCGGTATCGCCGTACTTCAGTTCCAGGTCATGGATACCCTTGAAGATCTTCGAGAAGGTTTCCCCTCGCTTGAAATTCAAGTGGCCGTCATCGGAGGTCTGCGACAAACCCTTGCCGCCATTGTTGACACCGATCAGGTCCTTGTTGGCGTTGGCCGTGGACCAGCTCGCGCCGACCGACAGGGACGAGTCGAACTGGCCTTCGATTTCACCGATGTTGAAACTGACGCCGAATGCTGGCCCGGCGAGCGAAGAGGCGAGACTGACCGCCAGAGGCAGTTTTGCCCGGCGCCAGAACGTGGTTGCTGAGGTCATCGACGCTACTCCATGTGCATTATTGTTATGGCAGTGGACATTTCAAGAACACCTCGATGGCTGGGAGCGGCAGCGTCCCGACATCCGTCGAAGTCGCATCGCCCTTTCGTGCGTGCGCCCCGTTCCTGAGAATCCGTGAGCGGACTATAGCCAGCAGGTAGTACGGCTTGATCCCTCTAAAGTGTGATTTGCAGCCCTCAACCACTCTGGGACAGTCCTTTCGCCAGGCCGACAGGTGTCGGCACGGCAAGGATGGCTGAAATTTACGGTTTGACAAGTCAAGCGCTTGCTTGGTGGGGCTGCCGTGCCCTTTCGGGCACGGCAAAAAGGCCTAAAGCGTGGACAGGAAGGTGCTGTTGTTGCTCTGCCATTCGGTGATGTCGATGCGGATGCGCTTTTTGTCGAGCTTGCCGACGCTGGTCTTGGGAATTTCCGTAACAAGGGCGATCTGGCTCGGGATCGCCCACTTGCTCAAGTGCCCCAACTCGACGAACGGCTTGAGGTGCTCCTTGAGTTCGCGAGCCCCGATCTCATGCCCTTCTCGAACCACCAGCAAGGCAAACGGCCGCTCACCCCACTGCGGATCGGGGATGCCGACCACTGCTACTTCGCGTACCGCCACGTGACGGCTGATGAGGTCTTCCAGGTCCAGGGAGGAGATCCATTCGCCACCAGTCTTGATCACGTCCTTGATGCGATCACGGATGTCGATGAAGCCCATGTTGTCCAGCGTGGCGACGTCGCCGGTGTGCAGCCAGCCGCCGGCCCAGAGCTCGGCGCCCTTCTGCGGCTCGTTGAAATAGCCCTCGGTGAGCCACGGCGCGCGCAGCACCAGTTCGCCCTGGGTCTCGCCGTCGGCCGGCAGGAAGCGCCCCTCGGTGTCGACGATCGCCGCTTCCACCAGCGGGCCTGGCACGCCGGCCTTGATCCGGTAGGTGGTGCGCTCGTCTTCGCTGCCGGCCATCAGTTCCTCATTGAGGTGGGCGCAAGACACCAGCGGGCCGGTTTCCGACATGCCATAGGCGGCAGTGAGCTGAATGCCCCGCGCCTTGGCCGCTTCGTACAGGCTGCGATTCAGGGCGCTGCCGCCGATGACGATCTTCCAGCCGCCGAAATCGGTGTCCTGGGCGCCCTTGGCGTTGAGGACCATTTGCAGGATGGTTGGCACGCAATGGGAAAAGGTAACCTTTTCCTTGCGCCACAGCTGGACCAGGAATTCGGGGTCGTAGCGCCCCGGGTAGACCTGCTTGAGCCCGAGCATGGTCGCGACATAGGGCAGGCCCCAGGCATGGACGTGGAACATCGGCGTGATCGGCATGTACACGTCGTTGGTGCCCAGCAGCCGCACGCTGTCGATGGCCCCCATGATGGTCGCCACGCCCATGGTGTGCAGCACCAGTTGCCGATGGGTGAAGTACACGCCCTTGGGATTGCCCGTGGTGCCAGTGGTATAGAACGTAGTGGCGACGGAGTTTTCGTCGAAATCCTGGAAGTCGTAGGTGGGCGCCGCGGCGGCCAGCAATTGCTCGTATTCACCCACCAGGTTCGGCAGCTCGGCGGTTTTTTCCGGCAGGTCAGTCAGCAGCAGGGTCTTGTCCACCGTGGTCAGGTGTCCGGCGATCGCCTGGTACAAGCCGACGAACTCGCTGTTGACCAGCACGAAGCGGTCCTCGGCGTGGTTCATGGTGTAGACGATCTGTTCCGGTGACAGGCGCACGTTGATGGTGTGGATCACCGCGCCGATCATCGGGATCGCGAACATGCATTCCAGGTAGCGATGGCTGTCCCAGTCCATAACCGCCACGGTATCACCGGCCTTGACCCCCGCCTCGGTCAACACGTTGGCCAGTCGCGCGACCCGCTCGGTCAGCGTCGGATAGCTGTAGCGCAACTGGTCACGGTAGATGATCTCGCGGGTTTTCTCGTAACGCGTACCGGACATCAGCAGCCGCTTGATCAGCAGCGGGTATTGATAGGCGCCTTCGGCTGGGGGAATAACGCGAGTCTGCAACATAAGAGTCCCTTTTCTGACTGCACGGTCTTGGCTGGAAGCAAGCACTCTAGAGCGCTTGTACACAGATCAAATCAGCCAAAGGAATGATTTGATCCGCGCGCAAATACTGGCCTTGAGCCATCTAACCCCCAGGTTTCGCAAGCATGGCGCAACCAAACCTTGTCTCATCGGGATCCAGCAGCGAGCACAGGTATCACGCTTGTTACAAAAACCTGCGGGGAAATGCCCTGGCAGGTCTCCAGCATGCCACCACTTTTTGACAGAAAATGTCGATCGTGGCCCGTTCCATCCGCGTGGAAGCGATCAAAGGACAGCGCGCAACGGTCAATGCGCTTCGGTAAACGCCAGCTTCACCCCAATGGCGACGAGCACCGCGCCCATGGTCCGGTCGAACCAGTGGCCCATGCGCGCAAAACCGGCGCGCACCCGTTGCTGGCTGAACAGCAGCGCCACCAGGCAGAACCAGGCGGCCGTCGCAACAGCCAGGTACACACCGTAACCGGCCTGGACGGCCAACGGCGTGTGTGGGTTGATCACCACGGTGAACAGCGACAGGAAAAACAGCGTCGCCTTGGGGTTCAGGCCATTGGTGACGAAGCCCGAGGTGAACGCGCCGCGAGGGGTACGTTCACCGGCCTCCTTGTGCAGGTTGTCCTCGGTGGGCTTGGCCGGTTGCGCCCGCAGTGCCTTGAAGCCGATGTACAGCAGGTACGCAGCGGCGGCCCATTTCAGCGCGTTGAACAGCACGATCGATTGCGACACGATCAGGCCGATACCCAACAGCGAATACCCGACATGCAGGAAAATCGCCGTGCCGACGCCCAGCGCCGTCCAGGTTCCGGCGCGGCGGCCATGGGTCACGCTTTCGCGCACCACCACGGCAAAATCCGGCCCGGGGCTGGCAACGGCCAGCAGGTGGATCAGGGCGACGGTGAGGAATTCGGTGAGGTACATGGTGGAGCTCCTTGGCTAACGCAATCTCGAAACAAACATCAACTTTTTGGAAAGTGGGTATGTGGCGAGGGGATTTATCCCCGCTGGGCTGCAAAGCAGCCCTGATACTTGAATACTCGGGGTGTCAGGCAAAAATCATTTCCAGAGCTTTTGGGACTGCTTCGCAGTCCAGCGGGGATAAATCCCCTCGCCACAAGGTTCTTCATGATCCCCCCAATATTGCGCAAGACCAAAGCTACAACCCATCTGGTAGGCTCGCCACATTACGCCTTCGATTCTTGAGATAAAAGGTACAGCTGATGACGAACACCGCCCGCGCAGTCTTCCTCGACCACCCTTCCCTGGACCTCGGCGACCTGGACCTGGGCCCGCTGCGCAACTGCTTCAGCGACCTGCAACTGTTCGCCCGGACCACACCGGACCAGGTCATCGAGCGGCTCAAGGGCGCCACCGTGGCGATCACCAACAAAGTCGTGATCGATGCACAGGCCATGGCGGCCAGCCCCGAACTGAAGCTGATCCTGATCAGCGCCACCGGCACCAACAATGTCGATCTGGTCGCCGCACGCAGCCATGGCATCACCGTGTGCAATTGCCAGGGTTACGGCACACCGTCGGTGGCCCAGCACACCATCATGCTGTTGCTGAACCTGGCGACGCGCCTGGCCGATTATCAAAAAGCGGTGGGAGAAGGTCGCTGGCAACAGGCTTCGCAGTTCTGCCTGCTGGACTATCCGATTGTCGAGCTGGCAGGCAAGACCCTGGGTTTGCTGGGCCATGGTGAATTGGGCAGCGCCGTCGGGCGGCTGGCCGAAGCCTTTGGCATGCGTGTGCTGCTGGGGCAGATCCCCGGGCGCCCGGCCCGCCCCGACCGCTTGCCGCTGGAGCAGTTGTTGCCGCAAGTCGATGCCTTGACCCTGCACTGCCCGCTCAACGAGCACACGCGGAACTTCATCGGCGCTCGCGAACTGGCGCAGCTCAAGCCCGGCGCATTCGTGGTCAACACCGCCCGTGGCGGCCTGGTCGACGAACAGGCCCTGGCCGAAGCCCTGCGCAACGGTCACTTGGGGGGCGCCGCCACCGACGTGCTCAGCGTGGAGCCGCCGGCCCAAGGCAACCCGCTGCTGGCCGGCGATATTCCACGCTTGATCGTCACACCGCACAACGCCTGGGGCAGCCGCGAGGCGCGGCAACGGATCGTCGGGCAAATGAGTGAAAACGCCCAGGGCTTTTTCAGCGGTACAGCGCGGCGTGTCGTCAGTTGATAAACTGCCGCACTTTTTTTTACCCGCTTTATCAAGGAGCAGACCATGGATCCGCGCAGTGAAGTACTGCTTCGTCAGGCCGAGTTATTCCAGGGCTCGGTGTTGTTGGCCGGCCTGCCCGCCGACGACCTGCTCGGCCGTTTGCCAGAGGCCCATGGCTGGTGCTGGCATGCCGGCGATCAGGCCGCGCTGGAGGCTCGCTTTCCCGAGCGCAGCCACTTTGGCGTGAACGTACCCGAGCGTGGATTCGACACCGCCGTGGTGTTCCTGCCCAAGGCCAAGGACCTGACCGACTACCTCCTCAATGCCGTGGCGGCGCGCCTGGCCGGTCGCGAGGTGTACCTGGTGGGGGAAAAGCGCAGCGGCATCGAAGGCGCGTCCAAGCAGCTCAACCCGTTCGGCAAGCCACGCAAGCTCGACAGTGCGCGGCATTGCCAACTGTGGCAGGTCACCGTCGCCAACGCACTCGAGGCCAAGCCCCTGGAAAGCCTGGCCCAGACCTACGAGCTGCCCCTGGCCGAAGGCCCGTTGAAGGTCATCAGCCTGCCGGGGGTATTCAGCCATGGCCGCCTGGACCGCGGCAGTGCGCTGCTGTTGGAACACCTGGATAAACTGCCCAGCGGGCACTTGCTCGACTTCGGCTGCGGTGCCGGGGTGCTGGGGGCGGCGGTCAAGCGACGCTATCCGCACAACACCGTCACCCTGTTGGACGTGGACGCATTCGCCGCCGCCAGCAGTCGCCTGACCCTGGCCGCCAACGGCCTGGAGGCCGAGGTGCTGACCGGTGACGGCATCGACGCCGCGCCGATGGGCTTGAGCGCGATCCTGAGCAACCCACCGTTCCATGTCGGCGTACACACCGATTACCACGCCACGGAAAACCTGCTGCGAAAAGCAGCCAAACATCTGAAAAACGGTGGCGAACTGCGGCTGGTTGCCAATAGTTTCCTCAAGTACCAGCCACTGATCGAGGAGCATCTGGGCGTCTGCGCCATCAAGGCCGAAGGCCAGGGCTTTCGCATCTACCGCGCCAAGCGCGGCTGAAATCTTTTAGGCAACAGCACTTGCTCAATCGGATTTGCCTAGGCAGAATCCGCTCCGTCCTAGGGGAGTAGTCTCCCGCGAGCCTCATGCTCGCCCGGCATACGTCAACATACTTGGTCAGCAGACCATGGCGTATGCGGCCCAAGCGTCCACGCAGATGGTCGCTGGGTTTGACAAGACCTATGACACGCACACCTTACCCGGGGCGGGAAGGTTGTACGTGTCATAGCCGTGTCGACCCGCCCCTTTAGGAATTCCTGATGCTGGACTCACTCCTCGTACCTACCGCTATCGTTGCGCTGGCCGAAATTGGCGACAAGACGCAATTGCTCGCACTTATCCTGGCCGCTCGCTTTCGCAAACCCTGGCCGATCATCGCCGGCATCATTGCCGCAACACTCGCCAACCATGCAGCCGCCGGGGCAGTAGGGGCCTGGGTCAGCGGATTTTTCTCCGATGCGGTGCTGCACTGGATACTGGCGGCAAGCTTCACGGCCACGGCGCTGTGGACCCTGGTCCCGGACAAACTGGACGATGAGGAAGCGAACACGGCCCGCAAGTTCGGGCCATTCCTGACCACGCTGATTGCGTTCTTCCTGGCGGAAATCGGCGACAAGACGCAGATCGCCACGGTAATGCTCGCCGCGCAATACCCGGAGTTGTGGTTGGTCATCATCGGCACCACCGTGGGCATGTTGATTGCCAACGTGCCGGTAGTGCTGGCGGGCAATTTCGCCGCCGAGAAGCTGCCCCTGGCCCTGATCCGCCGCCTGGCCGCCTCGGCGTTCTTCGTCCTGGCGATCGTGGCGGTGTACAAGGCGATGCAGAGCAGCGGGTGGGTTTGATCAGGTTGATGCAGGTTCTGTGGCGAGGGAGCTTGCTCCCGCTGGGTTGCGAAGCAGCCCTAAGCTTTTGCGGCCGCTACGCGACCGAGCGGGAGCAAGCTCCCTCGCCACAAAAAAACAGCTTTTACTGCATGATGAAGCTTACTTCTTGGCCTGCTGATAAAGCGGCATCACCTTCGGAATCGCCGCCTGCAACGAAGCGATACGGCTGCTCGACGACGGGTGGGTGCTCATGAACTCCGGTGGCGCGCCTTCCGAGGCCTTGGCCATCTTGTTCCACAAGGTGATCGCCGCGTTCGGGTCATAGCCGGCGCGGGCGGCCAGTTCGAGGCCGATCAGGTCGGCTTCGTTCTCGTTGCCACGGCTGTTGGGCAAGGTCATGCCATAGTTGGCAACGGTGTCGGCCAACGCCAGGCTGTCCTGGCCCAGGCCGAACAAGGCACCAGCGCCCTGCTTGGCCATCTCGATGCCATAGGCCTTGGACATCGCTTCGCGCCCGTGCTCGCGCAGGGCGTGGGCGATTTCGTGGCCCATGATCGCGGCGATTTCAGCGTCGGTCAGCTTCAACTGGTCGATCAGGCCGGTGTAGAACATGATCTTGCCGCCAGGGCCGCAATTGGCGTTGAGCTCGTCGCTCTTGATCAGGTTCACTTCCCAGTTCCACTGGGCCGAATCCGGGCGGAACACCGGCGCCTGGGCGATCAAGCGGTCGGCAATGACCTGGATGCGCTTGGCATCGTTGCTGGTCTTGTCCAGCGCACCCTGGGCCTTGGCCTCGCCCATCGTCTTTTGATAGGACTGGGCGTACATCTGGTTGACCTGATCGGTCGACAGCATGCTGAACATGTACTGCTTGCGCTCCACACCCACGGCTCCGCCACTGGTGGTATTGACCGACTGGCAACCGGTGAGCAGCAGCGCCGCGCTCAGAGCACTCACCATCAATGTCTTGTTCATATAAAAAAAGCTCCCTGGAAACGTGGGCGTATCCTAGGCCTTGATCTGTATCGGCGCCAGATACATAACGAAGGATTACAGGTTTTTCGGACAGACCCCACGCAGTCCATTTGCGACACCTACGCAGCTAAAACAGTCACCCGACGAACAGCGCCTCATGCCGCGCCACAGAAACGCCGATAACGGCTCCAGACGTCATTTCCGCGTCCGGAGCCTTTATGAAATTCAGATCGATCCAGTTTTCCGTGGCCGCCCTGGCCGGTGCCATCGTGCTCAGCGTGGTGGGCGCCCTCGTGCTGTACGCGTTGTTTGCCGGCGCGCGCACCCAGGACATGGTGCAACAGCGGACCAAGGCCCAGTTCGAACAACTCATCGAACAACGTCTCACCGCCCTGGCCCGCACCCAGGCGAGCCTGATCCAGCGGGAACTGGAAGCCCCGCTGCTGCTCGCCCGCGGCCTGGCCACCAGCAACGCCTTGATGGGCATGAACGGCGCGGACGGCAACCCGCAATTGAAGGTGCCCCGCGAGCAAATGATCAGCCTGTTGCGCGAAACCGTGGTGCGCAACCCGAAGATCCTCGGTGCCTACATCGCCTGGGAACCGAACGCCATCGACCACGACGACGCCAACTATGTGAACAGCCAGGTGGTGGGCATGGAAACCAACGGGCGTTTCCTGCCGTGGTGGTTCCGTAACCAGGACGGCTCCCTGGGCCTGGAAAAACTCGCCGACGTGACCGACCAGAAACTACTTTCCACCGGCATCCGCGCCAGTGAGTACTACCTGTGCTCCCAGGACAGCAAGAAAGCCTGCGTGATCGACCCGGCGCCCTATCGCGTTGGCAGCACGATGACCATGCTCGCCTCGTTCATCGAACCGATCATGATCGATGGCAAGTTCCAGGGCATCGTCGGCGCCGACCTGTCGGTGAACTTCATCCAGGACATGCTCGTGGCCGCCGATGGCAAGTTGTACGACGGCGCCGGGGAAATGGCCTTGCTCTCCAGCAACAATCGACTGGTGGCCTTCACCAAGGACCCGAGCAAACTCGGAGAAAAGGCCAGCGACCTGCTGGACGCCAGTGCACTGGATAACCTCGCCAAGCTGGGCGACGGCGAAGTGCGCTATGACATCGACGAAGCACACGGGCATATCGAGGTGTACATGCCGTTCGGCATCGGCGAGACCAACGCCCGCTGGACGCTGATGTTGCAGCTGCCACTGAACGCGGTCATGGCCGACCTGCAAGCGCTGCAGAAAGACCTCGACCATCAGCGCCAGGCCGATATCTTCGGCATGGCGATAGTGGGCCTGGTGATTGCCGGCATCGGTCTGCTGGTGATCTGGCTGGTGGGCCACGGCATTGCCCGACCGCTCAAGCAAATGGTGGCGATGCTCGATGACATCGCCCAGGGCGAAGGCGACTTGACCCGTCGCCTGGTCAGCGACCGCGCCGATGAGCTGGGGGCGATCGCCAGGGGCTTCAATACCTTCCTGAGCAAGTTGCAGGGCATGATCACCCAGGTGGTGACCTCGGTGCAGAGCGTCAGCGATTCGTCGGAGCACACTGCCGATATCGCGATCCGCACCAACCAGGGCGTGCACAAGCAGATGTCGGAGATCGATCAAGTCGCCACTGCCGTGCACGAAATGACCGCCACCGCCCAGGACGTGGCCCGCAACGCGACCCAAGCCGCCCAGGCCGCCAGCCATGCAGACCAGGCTGCCAGCCAGGGCATGCAGATCGTGCGGGACACTTCCACCTCCATCGGTGCCCTGGCCGTGGAAATCGGCAAGGCGGTGGGCGTGGTACAGACCCTGGCCAAGGACAGCGAGAACATCAACGCGATCCTCACCGCCATCCGCGGAATCGCCGAGCAGACCAACCTGCTCGCCCTCAACGCCGCCATCGAAGCCGCCCGGGCCGGTGAACAGGGCCGTGGTTTCGCAGTAGTCGCCGATGAAGTGCGCAACCTGGCGCAGAAGACGCAACAGGCGACCGAAGAAATCCAGACGATGATCCAACAATTGCAACAAGGCACCCGGGATGTAGTGCGGGTGATGGAAGACAGCCAGACCCGCACCGACGAAAGCGTGCAGCATGCGGCGAAAGCGGCCCAGGCCCTGGAAACGATCACCCAGGCCGTGTCGGTGATCAACGACATGAACACCCAGATCGCCAGCGCCGCCGAGGAACAAAGCGCCGTAGCCGACGACATCAACCGTAACGTGATCAACATCGGGCAAGTGGCGAACGAAGTGGCCAGCGGCGCCGACGAATCCAGCGCGGCCAGCGCCGGGCTGACCAAACTGGCGGAGCAGCAGCGGAGGTTGATCAATCAGTTCAGGGTCTGATCCGAAGGCCCCATCGCGAGCAAGCTCGCTCCCACAGAGGGATTGGCGGTGGCACGCCGACAGTGCGTCCCCCCCAAAAACGACTGTGGGAGCGAGCTTGCTCGCGATGGCGTCGGTTCAGCCAACATCGAAGTGACTGACACTACGCCTTCGCGGGCAAGCCCGCTCCCACAGGGGATTTGCAGGGTTTCAGAGTTCGCCGAGGGCTTCGATCAGGGCCTGGTTCTGCTCCGGTGTGCCGATGCTGATCCGCAGGAACTGGGCAATCCGCTCCTGCTTGAAGTGCCGCACGATCACCCCCTGTTCCCGCAGTTTCGCCGCCAACCCTGCCGCATCGTGCCGGGGGTGGCGGGCGAAGATGAAGTTGGCCGCCGAGGGCAGCACTTCAAAGCCCTTGGCTTCCAATTGGGCCACGACCCATTCACGATGCTCGATGACCAAGCGGCAAGTCTTGTCGAAGTACTCGCGATCATCGAACGCCGCAGCGCCGCCGACATTCGCCAGGCGATCCAGCGGGTAGGAATTGAAGCTGTTCTTGATCCGCTCCAGCGCTTCGATCAGGTCCGGATGACCCACCGCCAGGCCCACGCGCAGCCCCGCCAGGGAGCGGGACTTGGACAAGGTCTGGGTCACCAGCAGGTTCGGATAGCGATCCACCAGGCTGATGGCCGTCTCGCCGCCGAAGTCGATATAGGCCTCGTCGACCACCACCACCGAATCCGGACTGGCCTTGAGGATCTGCTCGACCGCTTCCAGCGCCAGCAGGCAGCCGGTCGGCGCGTTCGGGTTGGGGAAAATGATCCCGCCATTGGGTTTGGCGTAATCTGCCGGGTCGATCTGGAATTGCGCATCCAGCGGCACCGCATCGAACTGAATGCCGTACAGCCCGCAATACACCGGATAGAAGCTGTAGCTGATGTCCGGAAACAACAGCGGCTGGTCATGTTGCAACAGGCCGTGAAAAATGTGCGCCAGCACTTCATCCGAGCCATTACCCAGGAACACCTGGTTGCTCTGCACGCCGTAATAGCGGGCCACGGCGCCTTTGAGCAGGTCGCTGTTGGGATCCGGATACAGGCGCAGGTTTTCGTTCAGCTCGGTCTGCATCGCCGCCAGGGCCTTGGGCGATGGGCCGTAGGGATTCTCGTTGGTGTTGAGCTTGACCAAGCGGGTCAGCTTCGGCTGTTCACCCGGCACGTAGGGCACCAGGTTCTTGACGAACGGGCTCCAGAATTTACTCATTTCAGTTCCCCTGCCCTTCAATGGATGGCTCGTCAAGAATGCGGTACTCGGCACTGCGCGCGTGGGCGCTCAGCGATTCGCCACGGGCCAGCACCGAAGCGGTCTTGCCCAGTTCGGAGGCACCCTGCTCGGAGCAGAAGATGATCGACGAACGTTTCTGGAAGTCATACACCCCCAGCGGCGACGAGAAGCGCGCGGTGCCGGAGGTCGGCAACACGTGGTTGGGACCTGCGCAGTAATCGCCCAGGGCCTCACTGGTGTGGCGGCCCATGAAGATCGCACCGGCGTGACGGATCTGCGGCAACCAGGCCTGCGGGTCGGCGACCGACAACTCCAGGTGTTCCGGCGCGATGCGGTTGGCGACTTCGATGGCTTGCTCCATGTCGCGGACATGGATCAGCGCCCCACGGCCGTTGATCGAGGTGTTGATGATCTCGGCGCGGTCCATGGTCGGCAGCAGCTTGTCGATGCTGGCGGCGACCTTGTCGAGGAAGTCGGCGTCCGGGCTGACCAGGATCGCCTGGGCGTCTTCGTCGTGCTCGGCCTGGGAAAACAGGTCCATGGCGATCCAGTCCGGGTCGGTCTGGCCATCGCATACCACGAGGATTTCCGAAGGGCCGGCGATCATGTCGATGCCGACCTGGCCAAACACGTGGCGCTTGGCGGTGGCGACGTAGATGTTGCCCGGCCCGACCACCTTGTCGACCCGCGGCACGCTTTCGGTGCCATAGGCCAGCGCAGCCACGGCCTGGGCACCGCCGATGGTGAACACCCGGTCCACACCAGCGATGCAGGCGGCGGCCAGCACCAGTTCGTTGATTTCACCCCGCGGCGTCGGGACGACCATGACCACTTCGGTCACGCCGGCGACCTTGGCCGGGATCGCGTTCATCAGCACCGAGGACGGATAGGACGCCTTGCCACCCGGCACGTACAGGCCGGCGCGGTCCAGCGGCGTGACTTTCTGGCCCAGCACCGTGCCGTCGGCTTCGGTGTAGCTCCAGGAGTCCTGTTTCTGTCTTTCGTGATAGTCGCGCACCCGGGAAGCGGCTTTTTCCAAGGCTTCGCGCTGGGGCACGGTGATCCGGGTCAGGGCCAGTTCCAGGCGCTCGCGCGGCAGGATCAGGTCGGCCATGGACGCCACTTGCAGGCCGTCGAACTTCTGGGTGAACTCCACCAGTGCGGCATCGCCACGCTCGCGCACAGCCTTGATGATGTCCAGCACCCGCTGATTGACCGAGTCGTCAGACACACTTTCCCAGCTCAGCAGATGATCCAGATGATGTGCGAAATCCGGATCGGCAGCGTTGAGTCGGCGAATCGAAGTGGGAGCGGTCATAGCGAGGGCCTCATTAATGGCAAATGCTCAGGCGCCCTAAGCTACCAGTCCATTCGCGTGGGCACCTGAGAAAATTGGCTATGACACGGATAGACGGGCGCGACTCAAGGTCGCGCAGGTGAATCAGCCGCGGTGTCGCGATTCCACTGCCTTGCGCAGGGTATCGATCAGAGCCTGGATACGAGCGTGCTGCATTTTCATCGAAGCCTTGTTGACGATCAGCCGGGAGGTGATGTCGGCGATGAAATCCTGGGGTTCCAGGCCATTGGCCCGCAGGGTGTTGCCGGTGTCGACCACGTCGATGATCTTGTCCGCCAGGCCGATCAGCGGCGCCAGTTCCATCGAACCGTACAACTTGATGATATCGACCTGACGGCCCTGCTCGGCGTAATAACGCTTGGCAATGTTGACGAACTTGGTCGCCACGCGCAAACGCCCCTTGGGCTCCGGCGCGCCGACTTTACCGGCGGTCATCAGTTTGCAGCGGGCGATCTGCAGGTCCAGGGGCTCGTACAGGCCCTGGCCGCCGTATTCCATCAGCACGTCCTTGCCGGCAACGCCCAGGTCGGCGGCGCCATGTTCCACGTAGGTCGGCACATCGGTGGCACGCACGATCAGCAAGCGCACATCGGCCTGGGTCGTGGGGATGATCAGCTTGCGGCTCTTGTCCGGATTCTCGGTCGGCACGATGCCCGCTTCAGCCAGAAGCGGCAGGGTGTCGTCAAGGATGCGGCCCTTGGACAGTGCGATGGTCAACATGGGAAACGTCAGTCCTTATCAAGGTACTCATGCCCGGTCGCAAGCGGCGCCGGACACACATCGAGGGTGCAACCACCCTCGATAAAACGAAATCAACGGACGCGTCCCTGCGTCCATGCAGCCGGAACTAGCCCGGCACGCGGCGGATCTTGGCGCCGAGCATCTGCAGTTTCTCTTCGATGCACTCATAACCACGGTCGATGTGGTAGATGCGATCGATCAGGGTATCGCCTTCGGCAACCAGGGCCGAGATGACCAGGCTGGCCGAGGCCCGCAGGTCGGTAGCCATCACTGGCGCGCCCTTGAGCTTCTCGGTGCCGGTCACGATGGCCGTGTTGCCTTCCACCTGGATCTTGGCGCCCATGCGGTGCAGTTCGTAGACGTGCATGAAACGGTTTTCGAAGATCGTCTCGATCACCGCACCCGTGCCTTCGGCAATGGCGTTGAGAGAGATGAACTGCGCTTGCATGTCGGTCGGGAACGCCGGGTACGGAGCGGTCCGCACGTTGACAGCCTTGGGCCGCTTGCCGTGCATGTTCACTTCGATCCAGTCTTCGCCGCAGGTGACTTCGGCACCGGCTTCCTTGAGCTTCTCCAGGACGGCTTCGAGGATGGTCGGATCGGTGTCCTTGACCTTGACGCGGCCACCGGTGACCGCAGCGGCCACCAGGTAGGTGCCGGTTTCGATCCGATCCGGCATCACCTTGTAGGTGGCCGAATGCAGGCGCTCGACGCCATCGATGGTGATGGTATCGGTGCCAGCACCGCTGATCTTGGCGCCCATGGCGATCAGGAAGTTCGCCAGGTCGACCACTTCAGGCTCGCGTGCGGCGTTTTGCAGCACGCTGCGGCCCTTGGCCAGTGCGGCGGCCATCATGATGTTCTCGGTCCCGGTCACACTGACGGTATCGAAGAAGAAGTGCGCGCCGCGCAAGCCGCCTTCCGGCGCCTTGGCCTTGATGTAGCCGCCTTCGACGTCGATTACCGCGCCCATGGCTTCCAGGCCGCGAATGTGCAGGTCCACCGGGCGCGAGCCAATGGCGCAACCGCCAGGCAAGGCGACTTCGGCTTCACCGAAACGGGCGACCATCGGGCCCAATACCAGGATCGACGCACGCATGGTCTTCACCAGCTCGTACGGGGCGACCAGGGTCTTGATGGTGCGCGGGTCGATCTCGACGCTGAGCTTCTCGTCGATCACCGGCTCGATGCCCATGCGGCCGAACAGCTCGATCATCGTGGTGATGTCGTGCAGGTGCGGCAGGTTGGCCACGGTCACCGGGCCATCGCATAGCAGGGTCGCGGCCAGGATCGGCAGGGCAGAGTTCTTTGCCCCGGAAATACGGATTTCGCCATCAAGACGAACGCCGCCGGTAATAATCAGTTTATCCATAAGAATCTCGAGGCCCTTGGGCTCAGGTGCGCTCGGCCCAGGCCGCGCTGCTGAAAAATTTCATCGTGACCGCGTGGATGCTGCCATCGGCGATCCATGGGTTCAAATGGGCATAGATGCTCTGCTGACGCTTCACTGGGCTCAACGCCGCCAGTTCATCGCTGATCACGTTCAACTGGAAGTTGCAGCCTTCGCCTTCAACTTCCACCTGCGTACCAGGCAGCTTTCCTTCTAGGAAGCTCTTCACTTCTACAGCCTGCATGCTCAACCTCAATCGGCGCCCTGTGCGCGCGGGTCGCACATCATACAAAAAAGCCCCGCGCCTGCGAACCCCGCGAAGCAGGACTCTGACGGGGGGACTTTTCCAACAATGTGGGTCAGGGGTGCGCCAACAACTCGGTCAGCTCGCTGACCTGGGCTATTTCGCGCATGTCTTCGGGCATCCCACGGATGCTCCACGTTTTGCCGGCAGCCTTGGCGTCCCGCATGAAGCACAGCAGCAGCGACAGGCCGACGCTGCTGGACTTCTGCACCGCCGAGCAGTCAATGACCACCTCGGCGGCACTGATGGACTTGATCAGCGCCTGACCCTCCTTGCGCAGGGCCGGGCCGGTGCGGTAATCCAGCACGCCACTGAGCATCAGCACGCCAGCCTCACCCAGACGCACGGCCGATTCACTCACCGACTCGATCATTGCGCCTGCTTCTCTTTGGCTTCTTCGGCCACTTCCTTGGCCTTGGCGACCTCACCGGCCCAACCGTTGATGGTCTTGTCCAGATCGTTGCCATTGCGCTGCATCGCGTCGGCGAACTGATCGCGAAACAGCTTGCCGATGTTGATGCCATTGATGATCACGTTGCGCACCTTCCACTCGTCGTTGATTTTCTCGAGTGTGTAGGAGACAGGGTAGATCGCGCCGTTGTTGCCCTTGACCTGCATGTCGACGCTGGTGCGGGTGCCGCTTTCGTCCTTGGCCGGCGAAACGGTGATGCCCTGGTTGTTGTACTCCAGCAAGGCGTTGCCATAGAACTGCATCAGGCTGCGCTTGAAGTTCTCCTGGAAACGAGTCATCTGTGCCGGACTCGCCTTGCGCGAGTATTTGACGGTCATGATGCTCTTGGAGATGCCGTCAGCGTCCACCACGGGGCCGACGATGCCGTTCAGCGCGTCATAGAACGCACTCGGGTCCTGCTTGTACTTCTCTTTGTTGGCGGAAAGGTCCGCCAACAGCCGGGTCGTCGTGTCCTGGATGATGTCATGGGCCGAAGGCGCAGCCACGGCGTTAGCCATCAACGGCAGCGCGGCGAGCAGCACCAACAGGCCACGTCGCAAGATAGAGATCATTCAAAAGCTCCTCATTTGGCGTCTTTGCTAACGGTGTTGAGCAGGAATTTACCGATCAGGTCCTCGAGCACCAGGGACGACTGCGTGTCGTGGATGACACCACCGTCCTTGAGCACGGTGTCTTCCCCACCCACGCTGATGCCAATGTATTTCTCACCCAGCAGCCCAGCCGTGAGGATAGATGCAGTGGAATCAGTCGGCAGGTTATCCACGCGCTTTTCCAACTGCAGCGTCACCCGACCGGTGAAATCCTCGCGATTCAGATCGATTGCCGTGACCTTGCCGATAGTGACACCGGCCATGGTCACCTTTGCTCTGACCGTCAAACCGGCGATATTGTCAAAGTTGGCATAAAGTTTATAAGTATCGGTGCTTGCCGTCGGCGCCAGTCCACTGACCCGCAGGGCCAGCAGCAGCAAAGCCAGGATGCCAGCCAGCAAGAAAAGGCCGACACCGATTTCCAGGGTGCGGTTTTGCATCAGAAATCTCCAAACATCAAGGCGGTCAGAATAAAGTCGAGGCCCAGGACCGCCAGCGAGGCGTACACCACGGTCTTGGTTGTGGCACGGCTGATCCCCTCTGACGTGGGCTCACAGTCATAGCCTTGAAACACGGCGATCCAGGTCACGACGAAAGCGAATACGGCACTTTTGATCACGCCATTGAGGACATCGTCGAGGAAGTCGACGCTGTTTTGCATGTTCGACCAGTAGGAACCCTCATAGACCCCCAGCCAGTCGACAGCCACCCACGAGCCGCCCCAGATCCCCACGACGCTGAAAATCATCGCCAGCACCGGCAGGGAAATGAAACCGGCCCACAGGCGCGGGGCAATGATGTACTTGAGCGGGTCGACACCAATCATTTCCAGGCTGGACAACTGCTCGGTGGACTTCATGTTACCGATTTCGGCCGTCAGCGCCGAACCGGCACGCCCGGCAAACAGCAGCGCCGTTACCACGGGACCGAGCTCACGCAGCAGCGTCAACGCAACCATCTGCCCGACCGCCTGCTCCGAACCGTAGCTGGACAAAATGCTGAAGCCTTGCAGCGCCAGCACCATGCCAATGAAGATCCCGGAGACCACGATGATCACCAGGGACATCACGCCCACCGAGTGCAACTGCTTGACCAGCAGGCCAAAACCGCCGCCCGTCGCGTTGCGACCGAGCAAGGCGTGCATCAGGAACAGCGAGGAGCGGCCCAGCACCGCCACCACATCGATGCCGGAGCGACCGAATAGACGAATTCTTTCCAACAGTGATTTCTTGCGCATCAGCGCTTCCCCAGCAGATCGGTACGGTAATCCGTGGCCGGAAAATGGAACGCCACCGGCCCGTCCGGATCACCCTTCATGAATTGGCGAATGCGCGGATTGTCAGAATCCGCCAGTTCCTGAGGCGTGCCCTGCCCCAGCACCTGGCTATCGCCAACCACATAGATATAGTCGGCAATGCTCGCGGTTTCGGCCAGGTCGTGGGAGACCACGATGCTGGTGATGCCCAGCGCATCGTTGAGCAGGCGGATCAGGCGCACGAGCACGCCCATGGCGATCGGGTCCTGCCCGACGAAGGGTTCGTCGTACATGAGGATCTTCGGATCGAGGGCAATCGCCCGCGCCAGTGCGACCCGCCGCTTCATGCCGCCGGACAGCTCGTCGGGCATCAGGTCGAGGGCGCCCCGCAGCCCGACGGCCTGCAACTTGAGCAGGACGATGTCGCGGATCATCTCTTCCGGCAGCTCGGTATGGACCCGCAACGGGAACGCCACGTTCTCGAACACATCGAGATCGGTAAACAGCGCGCCACTCTGGAACAGCACGCCCATGTGCTTGCGCGCATCGAACAGGTCGCTGCGAGACAACTGGGGAAGATTCTGACCATTGACCCAGACTTCGCCGGCGCTGGGGCGCAGTTGTGCCCCGATCAGCCGCAACAGCGTGGTCTTGCCACACCCGGAAGGTCCCATGATGCCGGTGACCTTGCCGCGCGGAATGCGAATATCGATGTCATTGAAAATGCTGCGCGTCCCTCGCTTGAAGGACAGTCCCTTCAGCTCGACCGCGTAGGCGTTGTCGGCACTCATCTAAACTCCTTGCGATGCAGCCTCACATTCGAATGCCCTGGGCAGCCGACTAGCGCCGGTACCGCCGGGCACGCGAACCGGCGGCGAACTATATCACTGCAACGGCCAAGCGCCCAAGGCCAACGCCCCGCCTGTTAAGCCTGGCTTAAGGTTAAAAGCCACATTTTATGTCGAACCTTGCGGCCTCCCGAACAAAGCATGACGAACTTACGTGAGGGAATTGTTCATTGCCGCTATAATCGCCGCCTTTTCATCGGGCTATACGATTTCTGACATGAGCCAATCCAGCGACCTGATTCAATCGGCACAACGTACCATCCGCCTTGAGCTCGAAGCCGTGCAAGGCTTGCTGCCCCATATCGACGCTGATTTCGTACGCGCCTGCGAGATGATTCTGGCCTGCAAAGGCCGCGTGGTCGTGGTCGGCATGGGCAAGTCCGGGCACATCGGCAACAAGATCGCCGCCACCCTCGCCAGCACCGGCACCACGGCCTTTTTTGTCCATCCGGCCGAAGCCAGCCACGGGGACATGGGCATGATCACCCGGGACGACGTCATCCTGGCCCTGTCCAATTCCGGCTCCACCAACGAGATCATAACGCTGCTGCCGCTGATCAAGCGCCTGGGCATCCAGTTGATCAGCATGACCGGCAACCCGGACTCGCCGCTGGCCAAGGCCGCCGAAGTGAACCTCAATGTTCATGTCGAACACGAAGCCTGCCCGCTGAACCTGGCACCGACCTCCTCCACCACCGCCGCCTTGGTCATGGGCGACGCCCTGGCCGTGGCGCTGCTGGAAGCCAGGGGCTTCACCGCGGAAGATTTCGCCTTTTCCCATCCCGGTGGCGCCCTCGGCCGTCGCCTGCTGCTGAAAGTCGAAAACGTGATGCACGCTGGCCAGGAGTTGCCGCAAGTGCTGCGTGGCACGCTGCTCAAGGACGCGCTCATGGAAATGACCCGCAAAGGGTTGGGCATGACGGTGGTCCTGGAGACCGACGGCAAGCTCGCCGGGATCTTCACCGACGGCGACCTGCGCCGCACCCTGGACCGCACCATCGACATCCACAGTGCGACCATCGAGCAAGTCATGACGCCCCACGGCAAGACCGCCCGCGCCGAGATGCTGGCCGCCGAGGCCCTGAAGATCATGGAAGACCACAAGATCAGCGCCCTGGTGGTCGTCGACGACGAAGATCGTCCGGTGGGCGCCCTGAACATGCACGATTTGCTGCGTGCGGGAGTCATGTAAATGAACACAGACCTGTTGCAACGCGGCCAAGCCATCAAGCTGGCGGTTTTCGATGTGGACGGAGTACTGACCGACGGTCGCCTGTACTTCCTTGAAGACGGCAGCGAGTTCAAGACGTTCAACACCCTCGACGGCCAAGGCATCAAGATGTTGATGGCCGCCGGCGTGCAGACCGCTATCATCAGCGGCCGCAAGACCCCGGTGGTCGAGCGGCGCGCGAAGAACCTCGGCATCCCGCACCTTTACCAGGGGCGCGAAGACAAACTGGTGGTGCTGGACGAACTTCTGGGTCAACTCAACCTAAGCTATGAACAGGTGGCCTACCTCGGTGACGACCTGCCAGACCTGCCGGTGATTCGCCGGGTCGGCCTGGGCATGGCGGTCGCCAACGCGGCCAGTTTCGTCCGCGAGCACGCCCACGGCGTCACCACGGCGCGAGGCGGCGAAGGTGCGGCCCGCGAATTCTGTGAACTGATCCTGCGCGCCCAGGGCCGCCTCGAAGCGGCCAACGCCGCGTACCTGTGAGCCATTTATGCTAAGCAAGAAGATTCGCACCATCGTGGTGTTCGGCTGTATCGCGGCGATTTTTGCCGCGGTGGGCTACTGGAACATCAGCCCCGAACGGTTTCTCGACCGGCCTGCAGCCCAGGTCGAGGAAAAGATCGACTGGTACGCGACCAACACGCATACCCTGCAGTACCTGCCCGACGGCAAAGTGCAGTACGAGATGACGTCCGACAAGGTCGACCACGTAAAGGCCACTGACATTACGCTGGTCACCAAGCCCGACCTGAACATGTTCCGCGGTACCGAGTTTCCGTGGCATGTGCAGAGCGAGCATGCCGAAGTCAATTCCGGCGGTACCGAAGTGGAACTGATCGACTCGGTGCGCGTCGCCCGAACCGACGAGAAAAACCGTACGACCATCATCACCAGCACGCGCATGACCGTGTTCCCACAGCAAGAATATGCGCAGACCGAGCAACCCGTTAGAATCGACGGCGCCGGGGGTGTATCGACCGGCACGGGAATGAAAGCGTATTTGAAGGAAAGCAGGATACACCTGCTATCGAACGTAAGAGGACAGTATGAAGCTCGCTAAAACCCTCCCTATTTTGCTCAGTCTGGGCGCAGCACTGGGAAGCGCGAGCGCCTGGGCTCTTCCCGACGACCGCAACCAGCCTATCCGCATCCAGGCCGACGACGCCCAGCTCGACGACAAGAATGGCGTCGCCACCTATAAAGGCGACGTGATCATCACCCAGGGCTCGATGAAGGTCACCGGCAATACCGTGACCATCACCCGCACCCAGTCCGGCGACATCGACGTGGTGACCTCGGTGGGCAACCTGGCCTATTTCGAGCAGTTGCAAACCGCAGGCGATACCAAGCCTGTGCAGGGCTACGGGGTAACCATCCAGTACCACGCCTCCCAGGATCGCGTCGTCCTGATCGACCGCGCCAAGGTCGTCGACAAGGACAACAACGTGACCCAAGGCGAGAAAATCGTCTACGACACCAACAAGAAGCTCGCCAGCGCCGGTCGCGCCACCGGCAGCAAGGTGACCGAGTCGCGTCCGCGGATCGACATGGTGATTCAACCGAAAAAGAAAACCGACGAGCAGAAGGCCCAGTAATGGCAACTCTGAAAGCTCAGCACCTGGCCAAGAGCTACAAGAGCCGTCAAGTCGTGCGTGATGTCAGCCTGTCCATCGACAGCGGCCAGATCGTCGGCCTGCTCGGCCCCAACGGCGCAGGCAAGACCACCTGCTTCTACATGATCGTCGGCCTGGTCCAGGCCGATCAGGGTCGCGTGCTGATCGACGACCTGGATGTCAGCCACCAGCCGATGCACGGTCGTGCGAAGGCCGGCATTGGCTATTTGCCGCAAGAAGCGTCGATTTTCCGCAAACTGTCGGTTGCCGACAACATCATGGCGATCCTCGAGACCCGCAAGGAGCTCGACAAGGCCGGTCGTCGCCAGGAACTGGAAAGCCTGCTGCAGGAATTCCACATCAACCACATTCGCGACAACCTGGGCATGAGCCTGTCGGGTGGCGAACGGCGTCGCGTGGAAATCGCCCGCGCCCTGGCCACCGCACCGAAGTTCATCCTGCTCGACGAACCGTTCGCTGGCGTGGATCCGATCTCGGTAGGTGACATCAAGCAGATCATCCATCACCTCAAGGCCAAGGGGATTGGCGTACTGATCACTGACCACAACGTGCGCGAGACGCTGGACATCTGTGAAACCGCCTACATTGTCAACGACGGCCAACTGATCGCCGAAGGCGACTCCGCAGCCATCCTGGCCAATGACCTGGTCAAGGAAGTGTATCTGGGCCACGAGTTCCGCCTGTAATCACAAGTGTCTGGCGAATTGTCCGAGCGTCGTTTAATTTTATTGTAGCGACGCTCTAGGCAAACACTTCAGTTTCAGGCATATAATTTGCTTAAGTTTGGCGCCTCGGCGCCCTGTAGTGGATGGCGCATGTGCGCCGGCTAATAAGGTGTTAAGCCCCTGCCATGAAACCATCGCTAGTCTTGAGAATGGGCCAGCAGCTGACGATGACACCGCAGCTGCAACAGGCCATCCGCCTGCTCCAATTGTCGACCCTGGACCTGCAACAGGAAATCCAGGAGGCCCTGGAGTCCAATCCGATGCTCGAACGCCAGGAAGAAGGCGACGACTTCGACAACACCGATCCGCTGGCCGACAACGTCGAGCAGAAGACCAACACCGAAATCCCGGAACCGACCTACCAGGAAACCGCCCCGACGGTGGACAACCTCGAGGACGGTGAATGGAACGAACGCATCCCCAACGAACTGCCCGTGGACACGGCCTGGGAAGACGTCTACCAGACCAGCGCCAGCAGCCTGCCAAGCAGCGATGACGACGAGTGGGATTTCACCACCCGCACCTCTGCGGGCGAAAGCCTGCAAAGCCACCTGCTGTGGCAGTTGAACCTGGCGCCGATGTCCGACACCGATCGCCTGATCGCCGTGACCCTGATCGACTGCATCAACAACCAGGGCTACCTGGACGAGACCCTCGAAGAAATCCTCGAAGCCTTCGACCCCGAGCTCGACATCGAGCTGGACGAGATCGAAGCCGTCCTGCATCGCATCCAGCAGTTCGAACCGGCCGGCATCGGCGCCCGCAACCTGGGCGAGTGCCTGTTGCTGCAACTGCGCCAGTTGTCCGCCAAGACACCGTGGCTGGCCGAAGCCAAGCGGCTGGTCACCGATTACATCGACCTGTTGGGCGGCCGTGACTACAGCCAACTGATGCGTCGCATGAAGCTCAAGGAAGATGAGCTGCGCCAGGTCATCGAACTGGTGCAGAGCCTCAACCCGCGCCCCGGCTCGCAGATCGAATCCACCGAACCCGAATATGTAGTCCCCGACGTGATCGTGCGCAAGCACAATGATCGCTGGCTGGTGGAGCTCAACCAGGAGTCGGTGCCCAAGCTGCGGGTCAACGCCCAGTACGCCGGCTTTGTGAAGCGTGCCGACACCAGTGCCGACAACACCTTCATGCGCAACCAGTTGCAGGAAGCGCGCTGGTTCATCAAGAGCCTGCAAAGCCGCAACGAGACCCTGATGAAAGTTGCCACCCAGATCGTCGAGCATCAGCGCGGCTTCCTTGAGTACGGCGATGAAGCGATGAAACCGTTGGTCTTGCATGACATTGCCGAGGCAGTGGGCATGCACGAGTCGACGATTTCCCGGGTAACCACCCAGAAATTCATGCATACCCCTCGGGGTATCTATGAATTGAAATACTTTTTCTCCAGCCACGTCAGCACCTCCGAAGGCGGCGAATGCTCGTCCACGGCCATCCGCGCGATCATCAAAAAACTGGTGGCCGCGGAAAATCAGAAAAAGCCGTTGAGTGACAGCAAGATCGCTGGTTTACTGGAGGCACAAGGCATTCAGGTGGCCCGCCGTACCGTCGCCAAATACCGCGAATCCCTCGGGATCGCGCCTTCGAGCGAACGCAAGCGGTTGATGTAACAGGCCACGCCACAGCGTTCCAGTGGCAGGCATTTCTGCCTGCCGCTTTATGCACTGGCAACGAAGGAGAAGCTGTATGCAAGTCAACATCAGTGGACACCAACTGGAAGTGACCGAACCCCTGCGCACCTACATCGGCGAAAAACTCGACCGATTGGAGAGGCATTTCGACAAGATCACCAACGTGCAAGTCACGATGAACGTCGAGAAGCTGCTGCAGAAAATCGAAGCCACGCTGCATATCCCCGGCGGAGAAGTGGTTGCCAACGCAGAGCACACAGACATGTATGCCGCGATTGACCTGCTGACCGACAAGCTGGATCGCCAACTCAAAAAGCATAAGGAAAAGACCCAGAGCCTCCTCCAGGGCGCGACCGGTCGTTAACCCCCCCAATCCATGATCCGACTAGAAACCATCCTGACCCCCGGCCGTTCCCAGGTGAACGCGCCGGGCGGCAGTAAAAAGAAAGCCCTCGAACACATTGCCAACCTGATCCACCGCGAGGTACCGGATCTGGAAATGCAGGACGTCTTCGAGGCCTTGGTTGCCCGTGAAAAACTCGGTTCCACCGGTTTTGGCAACGGCATCGCCATTCCCCATTGCCGTCTCAAGGGTTGTGCCGCGCCGATCAGCGCGCTGTTGCACCTTGAAATTGCTATAGATTTCGACGCCATCGACGGCGCCCCGGTCGACCTGCTGTTTGTATTGCTGGTACCGGAAGCGGCGACCGATGCGCACCTCGAGCTGCTGCGCCAGATTGCCAGCATGCTGGATCGCAAGGAAGTGCGTGAAAAACTGCGCAGCGCACCGAGCAACGAAGCCTTGTACCAGGTTGTCCTGGACGAGCAGAACGGTCATTAAAAATGCGCATGATCATTGTCAGTGGTCGCTCCGGCTCCGGTAAAAGCACGGCCCTCAACGTGCTTGAGGACAGCGGCTACTATTGCATCGACAACCTGCCCGCCGGCCTGCTGCCGGAACTGGCCGAGCGCGCCCTGATCCACACCGAGCTGGCACAGCCGCTGGTGGCGGTGTCGATCGATGCGCGTAACCTGCCAAGCCACTTGTCGCGCTTTCCTGAATTGCTTGAGGAAGTGCGCAGCCGGCATATCCAATGCGACGTGCTGTACCTGGATGCCGATGAAGAGACACTGCTCAAGCGTTTTTCCGAAACCCGCCGACGCCACCCACTGAGCAACGCCAACCGTTCGCTGGCCGAAGCCATCGAGGATGAAAGCCAGCTACTGGGGCCGATCGCCGACTTGGCAGACCTGAAGGTCAACACCACGCACCTGAACCTGTATCAGCTGCGCGACACGATCAAGCTGCGCCTGCTCAACCAACCCGAGCCGGGCACGGCGTTCCTGGTGGAGTCGTTTGGTTTCAAGCGTGGCATGCCCGTAGACGCCGATCTGGTGTTCGATGTGCGCTGCCTGCCCAATCCTTATTGGAAACCGGAATTGCGCGCTCAGTCCGGGCTCGATCAACCGGTGATCGACTACCTGGCCGCCCAGCCGGATGTCGAAGAAATGTACCAGGACATCTCCAGCTACCTGCTCAAATGGCTGCCCCGCTTTGCCGCGAGCAACCGCGCCTATGTCACGATCGCCATCGGTTGTACTGGCGGTCATCACCGCTCCGTCTACCTGACCGAACGCCTGGGTCAACTCCTGCAACAATCCCTGAAGAACGTCCAGGTTCGCCACCGCGACCTCAGCTAAAGGATTCACATCGCGATGCCTGCTCAGGAAATTGAAATCATCAACAAGCTGGGTTTGCATGCCCGAGCGTCGGCCAAGTTCGTCGGCGTCGCGGGCCAGTTCAAGGACACCACCATCAGGGTGGGTCGCACACCCGAGACCGCGGTCGACGGTAAAAGCATCATGGCGATGATGATGCTCGCCGCTGGCAAGGGCACCAAGATCCACCTGCACACTGAAGGAGAGCAGGCGCAGGAAGCGATGGATGCGCTGGTGGCGCTCATCAACAACTACTTCGACGAAGGCGAATAACCCACCCCTGTGGTGAGGGGATTTATCCCCGCTGGGGTGCGAAGCGCCCCCCCAAAAAAAGGTCTATGCAATCAACCAGGGCCACCGCGAGAGTAGGTTTTGGGGCTGCTTCGCAGCCCAGCGGGGGGTGTACTGAATTTTGTGTAAACGGGGTTGCTGTTAATCCTGCAAAAGCCTGTCTTCGAACTGGATGCTGAACCTGTTTAGAGCCCCCGCCCAGTCCCTGATTGGCATCGTCCACTTCTTGCTGATGTTATTCAGCGCCAGATAAAAGAGCTTCATTACCGCATCATCGGTCGGGAATGAGGCCCTGCTTTTGGTGACCTTGCGCAGACTCATGTTGATCGACTCGATGGCGTTGGTGGTGTAAATCACCCTCCGGATCTCCGGTGGATAATCGAACAGAGGGATGACTCTCGCCCAGTTTTTGCGCCACGACTGGCTGATTAAAGGGTATCGCTCATCCCACTTGACCTCGAAG
>NZ_FPIX01000075.1:0-12078 GCF_900119205.1 Pseudomonas sp. NFACC16-2
GGAAAATCTCGAGCTTAACTACGGCGAAACCATTCAGATGCTCAATTTACAGTCCCCTCATGATGTCGGCCTGTTCGGTCGCATCAATCCCGCTCAAACAACGTTCGCCATCACCACGCCGGAACCCCGTATTGCCGCCGGCGGGCCGCACTATGCTTTTGAGGTTTTTCCTGCAAGACCCGGCCTGAAATGGGCTGTTGAGCACTTGCGGCGTCTCGCTGTCGGCGTAGGTACGATCGATGAAGACACAGGGGTCTATACACCTCCGGCAGTGCACCAGGTCCAGGGGCGTTTCACCCGTGTACGGGTCACCGCAACCGACCCTGTTACCCAGTTCAGCAGTTCTGCCTTGGTGACGGTAGTCCGCTCGCGCTTGACGATCAATCCACTGATTCAGATTTGCGATAAAGACGAGCGTGTACCGTTAAAGCTTGGCTATCTGAAGGACGATGAGGACAGCCCTGCGCCTACAGTCGTCATCAACAATCCGGTTCCGGGGGAGAGCGGTTCTATCGAATCCAATAATGGCGTTTACACCTATGTCTCGAATAAAGAAGTCGTCGAAGGGAAAACCTATGTGATGGATGAACTCGTGGCGACTTATAAAGGGTATACGGCGTCGGTTTACATGGTGGTTACACAGACAACTCCCGCGATAACCATCCAGGCCCCTGACAGTTTGGAAGGATTGACAGAAGTCGCTTTAAGAGCCATAGCCAATAACAGGGATATTACCGAACACGTTGAATGGAGTATTGAATTCAACGGCCCCGGCTCATGGCACAGCGAAACCCCAGGCGTCTATAAGGTTGACGAAATGGCCCCGCAGGCTTTCGTGTTCATCAGAGCGTCCTGGGACTCGGTGGTTATAGGTGTACTTGAAGGTCATCTACTGCTCGCGCTGCCCTTGCTCGATATTCCCGATGTGCCGCTGAGTGTTGCCGCGATTGAGGGCGGGACAGGCCTGGCTTATTGATCTGTATAACGACTTGCTTGCAACCCATTTATTAAATGAGGAAAGTAGCGATGGCCAGTTATTCGGTAACCGAACTGTTAGGCTGGATGCAGGGCACCAGTCAGATGCGCGAGTGGGATGCATTGTTTGCCTTGTCGGGTCATTCGGTGAACCAGGCGCTACAAAAGGACCATGCACTCCGATTGAGCCAGGGCATAAGCCTGAATGGCATCACCGGAAGTTACGAGGTGCCGGATACTCCGCTTACCCATCACTTGATCGGGTGCTCATTGAGTTATCCCGAGATTTCCTTTCCATCAACGTCGTATGTATCGAATGCCGTGGGTTCATCCCTGCAAGTGAGCGGCGGTCAAGAAGTGATCACGCAAAAAAAAATTGATCAACAGCTTATCCAGTCGGTTTTTCTCTTTAGCCCACTTAATGCTTATAAGTTGGTCACAGACGAGCAACCGGTTACTTTCCAAGAGCCAGCAGCCGGACGCGATGCGCAGGTCGTGCTGGACCTGACGCTGGCAGAAGAACTCAGGCTGACGAGTTCGCCGGTGCCGGAGGAACAGGTCGCTGGCGGCAAGTTCTTCAAGGCGCAATTTGAAGCCTTGGCCGATGAACGTTCCGTATTTTCGTTGGCCAGGTTCCCGGATCAGGAAAATCCTTTCCTGTGTATCAAGTCCATTGATGTGGGCACTCAATCGAGCGGCGAGGTCGCGGGCGAAGGGGCGTTGCTGTTTTATCAAACCATGGCGATGGGCAGGCCCGGCAACAAACCGAGCGAATACCGATACCTGATCGCCAATGACGCCGATAAGGACTACGCCAGCACCGCGCTGTTCTCGTCCAGGCTGATCAATCGGGCCGCGTTCGGTGGGGCACTGTTGAGCATGTTTGGCAGCAATCACTTCGAACTGATGGAAGACGATGGCCGTGTGATAGGCATGAAAGCCACCTCGGGCGAGTTGACCATTACGGCTCGCGATTATAAGGACAATCTTTACGACTTTGGCTGTGACACTTTTGGTATCTCGCTGGTGCAAGGAGCTCAGCCACTGACGGCCGAATTTGAACTGACTCGGGCCGTTCAGCACTGGCAAACCAGGGCCGATGTGCCACTGCGTTATCGGCTCCAGGGCAGCACGGGTGGATGGACCTCTTTTACGGTGACGTTCACCTTCAGCCTTGAGCAGGTGTTCCGGATGATGGTCGATGAGTTCGCGCCGTACGAAGTCGGTGCCGAGTTATTTGTGCCACGCACGCAGACGCCGGACGTGACGTACATCAGTGGCCTGCCGGATAACACACCGCAACTCCTGCGCGACCGGATCGTGGCGTTTATCGGGCATGCAGTTAAAACCGCGTTGATCGAGCAGTATGCCGAATGCCTGACGGCCACCGGTACCCAAGTGTTTTTGGCGGATGTAGACCTGGCGAGTGCCCACCGGTTGCAATCGGAAGTCGTGGCGCTCCCACTGGATTATGTCGACTTTGGCCGGGTTCTTTCCTCCAGCGCCTCGTTCACGATCCGTGCGCCGAAAACGCTGTTATTGCCTGGGGAAATTGTTTCGTTCGAGGTGGAACCGGCCGCCCCCGGAGTCAGTTTCACGGTAGAGGCGCCGGGTGCTTTGGATCCTGGAAGGATGACGCCTGAAGGGGAGTACCGGGCACCGCCGGCCCATACACTGGGCGCAGCCCCTCTTCAGGTACTGGTCATTGCCCATGATGAGGCCAGTGACGAGCGAAGTGTGGTCGTAGTAACGGTGATCAGGGAAAGTCTTGTGGTCAATCCCGTTATTCAAGTGTGCAACCCGCAGGATCGCATTTCGTTTTTGGCGGGCTCCATCGGTGGCGGATCATTGACGTGGGAAATAAAGAATCGGGTACCGGGCGAAAGTGGAGATTTGGTCCCCAATCCTGCCACCGGTGGATACGACTATATTGCCGCCGACGAGATCACGGGTGAGGCCGCCTTTGTTTTCGATGAAATCAACGTGACCGATGAAGACAGCGGCAATACATGGTCAAGTTATGTGGTGGCACAACATAAAAACACGATAATGGTTATAAAACCCGATCTTGAATCTTCCGCCGAAGGTGAACTTCAGTTACGCGCCACGATTAACCACTTTCCCATCGAGGCAGAGTGGTTCCTCCCCTTTGACGGTCCCGGAGAAATCGATAGCGATACGGGGTTGTATCGTGAAGGCGGACCCAGTGCACAACCTTGCGTCGTCATTGGCGCAAAATGGGTTGAACCCGTGCTTGGTCTATTTGAAGGTTACACCATCGTGCCATTACCGTTAGCCGATTCAGGCGCGGTCATTCGAGCGTTGAGTTTGTAATCCATCCTTTTATTGGAAGAGGATTTATCATGGCTACGTTGAATGAAGTTCTTGCGCTTATGCAGGGTAGACTGACTACCCGGGGTTGGGATGCATTATTCATATGCGACCGCCTTCGCATTAATTATCTTTTGGAACAGCAATATGTAACGCGCTATGAAGAGTTCACTTTCTTACCCTATTTGAATGGTCGCACTGTCATTAACGCGTCTGAGAGTCAGTCTGTCGAGGTTAAATCAATCGTTCTCGGTGCGCCGAAGGTGTCTTTCGAGAGTGCGACCTTAGCGGACTCCAGCGCTACGGTGACGATGAATATCGTAGGCGGGGAAATCAAAACGTGGCAATCTCGAGTGGGCGCTTCGGACACTCTATTGTCCACGGGTTACATCACCGAACAACAGGGTTTCACCCTGACGATGAAGGTCAACTTGTTCTTGGTGGTGGCTGAAGTCGACCGGCAAGGCCGTATCACGATGGATTTGAAGGGGGCCAGTACCTTTACCTGCGATCTCTTGGGCGGAGAGCACGCAGAGCGCCTCGGTGTCTATTTTAAAGAGCAGTTTGACAAATTGTCGTCGGACCAGACGGTGTTTCAGCTGGGACGAATCGGCCTCAAGGGCTACCACGGGCTTGCCCCAAGGCGTTTCCGCCTGCGGACTCAGGCTGCACCCGGAGCGAAGGTCAAAGGTGCGGCAAATGAAGGCGATGGTGTGGTGCTCGCATTGATCGAACTGCTGGCCGGTAGTGGCCCGGGGCAAGAACTCGGTGTCGACTTTCCTTACTTGATGCCCGATGACACCAATCCTGGTGGTGATCGCAAATACACCGCCTTGTGGGTGTTATCCCGGGACATGCTGAGGTATGCCAACAATAACGACGTGGAGTTACCGGCGCATCTATCTTTCCCCGGACTGAATTTCTACGAAGAAGTCTCGCAACACACACCTCATGACCTGGTGTCGTTTGGTCGCATCAGCCCCGCACAGACCAGCATACGCCTGGAGCCCGCGTTCCCAGTCATCGAGGCCGGGGGGCGACAGCAATTCCAGCTACTCGATTGGGAAGGCAGGACGCTGACGGCCAAAACGTGGAAAGCCGTCAGCCTGCAAAGTCACTCCGAGGACGGGCACGGCACCATAGACAATGGCTTGTATAGGGCGGTGTCGTCGCAACGTATTGGCTACCACTCGTTGCGTGTGCTGGTGACGGCTACCTATGAAAACAACGGCAAAACCTACACCGCCTCGACTTTGCTCAGGGTGGACTACAGCAAGGTGGAAATCGCGCCGAAACTGGTGACCCACTTGCTCAAGAAGGAACCTGGCGAAGTTACACTGAACGCGACCGCGATGGGGCAGGAAGCCCGATGCAGCCTGCTTGCGCCGCTACAAGGCAGCCTGACCAGGGTTGCCGACACGCAGTGGCGGTTCGTGGCCAGCGCCGAGGCTGAGCTCAAGAGCTTCTCGATTCAGAAGGTGCTGTGCGAGACGCTCGGTGCTGACGTCAAAACAACGCAATCTACCCTGGTGCTGGACAATGCCCAGTCGTTTTTAAACGTCGAGCCGGCTGTGGTGGAGCGTCTCAACGCCGCCAATACGGTGCAATTGAACCACGATGTTTCTCTGATGCCGCAGGTGCCGCGGCGGTGGCGAGTGGTCAGTGGTGTCGGCAGCGTGGACGAAGGGCTTTACACCGCCCCACCGCAAGGGGTGGAGCAGACAAGCGTGGTGTTGTGCGAAGTCGTACGTAACGGCGTGGTGTTTTTCCGGGGCTACAGCGTGATTGGCGAAAAACAGCAGGACCCGGATCCGACTTGGGAAGTCCCCCTGGCCCTGTTCACGATCAAAGTGGTGGGTGGGCCGGAGCTGGAAACGCAAGGTAATGTGCTGGCCAATGGTTACCAGCAACTTCATGTTCAAGTCAGCACCCAGACCAATGGTGTGTGGGATCCAATAGACGAAGAGCTCAAGTACTACAAACTGAGTTTGACGGAGTTGGCAAGCATGCGCCTGCTCTACAAAAATTACAATGAGCTGCCTTTTATACCGGTGGAAGATCTGGGAGTCGATCCGGGGGCGTCACAAGAGTTGCAAGTGCATAAAATCCTCAGTCCTCACTTCGACCTGGCCATTCCAGCTAACCCCGGCCAAATACCGAATGCCGACGCTCTGCGAGCAAATGATTCTCTGGTCGAGCAGGATTTCTATCTTCATTCCGTTGCGCCCGTCAATACCACCGCAACGCTGCATGCCAGATTTCAGAAAGACAGCGCCGATGGCGGTGGTGAGTGGATCGATACAGCGAAAGAGGGGGAAGAGGGCATCGGTAAACGAATCACTGTCAGGTCCGTGAAGCCTGCAGAGTTTGTATATGATCTCACTCGGGTGCGCATAGCCGGTGGCAGCGGAGGCGAACCTGGCAATGATAACGCTGACTTCGATATGATTCTTAACAGCCAGGATTGGTGGACGTTCAAGTGCAGGGGGCAGGACTTTATCATGCTCGAATGGCTACTTCCTGATCAATTAGAACCGGGTGTTCCGAATTTTATTAACGTGTCTTCCATTCGCTGGGAAAGCGAAAAGCTGGAGGAGACTATGTTTAGTTGGCTGGGCTATTACTTTGAAGATGTTACTGGAAATAATGATTTAAAAAACAAGGTGGCTTTCGATGATTTAATGCCTGATGTTGTAAAAGATCCCCAGCTTCTGGATGTTGCCAAATCCACTCGGTATGAACCCTTCACCTTTGCTGTTTTACTGTGTCGAAACGATAACATTCCGTTCATTTTGCCTCGCGCCCATCCGCGTCCGCGGTTGGATCAAGATTTGAAGGTTGCCTTGCGAGACAAAAACGGCAATCTTCACAAACAGAGAATTTCATTCAAGCCCAAGGGAACCTATTATCATCGTAATTATCTGGATAATACGGCTTTATGATCTTACCCCTTCGTCCTTGATTGGTCGAACGTTTGCAGGTGACTGACAATGAACATTTTTACGAAAATAGGCGCCGGCTTGCTGATTGTTGCCGTTCAGGCGGTGACTGTCGTCCTGGCTCAGGGAAGTATTAAACTATATCAAAAAGGAAGTATAGAAGATCCTGGTAACACATGCGTTATTGCTATTCCCGCTTCATATAAGGACTATGATATGTCATATCATGGTTGCAAAAATGATGTGTACAGCTTTTTTACCCTCGACAATGTGGCGTCTGCCGTGAGGATTGCCTTCGGTTCGGAAAAGGACTGCCGAGTTACAGGGCCGGGCTATACGGGGGATTGGTACTATATGGTGAAGACCTATATTCAACCCACTAATACATCCTTGATTTCACTTCCGGGTGTAGTGGCATCGGCGATACCAGGGCAACTTCTCAAGCCGGGATTGATGTTTGTAGAGGGGAAAAACAAAAATAATAAACCTGTCGAAGGTAAGCTGTCCTGTCTTTATATATGGCCAGGTACGCCCGCAAGTTAATCATGCTTACCTAGCGCTCACTTTTGGCGGTGAAATCTAAAAGCAAGCGGTTGGGAAACTCAAGGTTACTCAATATTGGCGCGTGGTTTTCTGAGTTTGTTTCTTTCCAGAGGTGGCAATCATGACCGACTCCACGGCGGTACATTCCAACGCTTTCAATTTCATGAGTTACATAGCGGGCGGGGTTGATCCTCGAACCAATCAATACACTTTTTCCATCAACTTCCCCGAATTCAAACCCAACTTCTTGAACGGTCCGCTGCTGTCCCTGGCCATGGGCTTCAATCCCATGAACCGTCATGACAGCGGTTACGGCACCGGCTGGAACGTGCAGCAATCGCAATATCGGGTTCAGCGGCAAATCCTGACCTTGAACAGCGGCGAGCGTTACAAGGTTACGGCGCAACGGGAGGAAGGGCTTCTGGTCGAGCTTCTGATGAAAGAGAAAAAGCTCAACACCTTCCGTTTTTATCGTGATAAAGACGACGATCAACTCTACCGGCTGGTGCATAAGTCCGGTCTGGTCGAAGAACTCAGGGTCCATGGCCGGGGAGACGATGCGGTTGCCTTGCCTGTCCGGATGATCGCGCCGGAAGGTCATGCGGTGACGCTGGGGCACTTGCCCTTCGGTGCCCATGATTTCCGGCTTGCGAGCATCAGTGATGAGCGCGGCGATTTGCTGAAGGTAGACCGTCAGGAGGGCAGCGTCATCCTGGACCTGCACCCCACTGCCGGCGCCAACGGCACGCCGTTGGCGCGCTATTCGATGACGCTGGATTCCGGCACCGAGAAGTACGTCAAAGTCATTACTTTGCCGAGCGAAGCGGGTCGCAACGTTGCCTGGCGTCTGAATTACAGGCCAGTGGGCGAATACACCTGCATCGTGTCGGTGGAAACGCCACTGGGCGGGCGGGAAGAAGTGGTCTATGACGCGCAGGGCCATGAGTTTCCCACCGGCAGTGGTCGTCAGCCCATACCCCGGGTGAAAGAACACCGGGTGTTCCCTGGCAGCGGGCAGCCCATGGTAGAAACGCATTACAGTTTCACCGACGGTTCGACCTACCTGGAGACCAATAATTTCCTGGGTCGCAATCTGGCGCTGAGTTGGAACGATGAAGGGTTGGATAACCTCTATCAGTTCACTGGCAGCCATTACGCCTACGGTTGCACCGAGCACCTGATGGATGGAGGGGTGGAGGTCCAGCGTATCAAACGTACCTTCAACCAGTTTCACTTGCTCACCCTGGAGACCACGACGCGCAACACGGCACAGCAGGAGGTCGAGACTGTGTATGGTCAGATCCCCGGTGGGTTCGATGGCCAGCCAGACTGGTTTCAACTCCCTCACGAAGTCACCAACCGCTGGCGGTTGGGTAGCCAATTACGTAGCGAAAAGTCCAGCAGCACCTATGACAGCTACGGCAATCTGTTGGTCCAGACCCATCCCACAGGTGTTGTCGAAACCAGTTTTTACTACGATAAGGACGGGGAAGATGGCTGCCCGAAAGACCCCGATGGCTTCGTGCGCAATCTCAAAAGTCAAACCCAGACGCCCGCTCCTGGCTATGTGGCTGGTGCGCCGACCCTACGGACCGATTATCGCTACGTGCTGTATCCATCGCTGGACGGCAGCGGACGTTCGTCGTGGCTGGCGCTCGAACGTGAAACGCTCACGCGAACGGCTCCCGGCGCCGTCATGGAATTACGTAGCACGACCTATGAGTACTACCACGACAAGGACGACGCGCAGGCGCATGTGGTGCATGGACGCCTGAAGCACCAGTCGGTTGCGTTGAATGGAAAAGCAACGATAACCGCCTACACGTACGGGGTGACGATGGGCACCCTGGCCGACGAGACGGTTCTGCAAACAGTGGAAACGCTGACGACAGACTTCGATCAGGTGCACAAAATCATTACATTGGAAAGCTCGCTACTCAACGGCGAGTCGCTGCTTGAGCGCGACGACAATGACGTAGAGATACGCCGCACTTACGATGTGCTGAATCGGGTCACCAGTGAAACCGTGGCACCGAACGACCCACGCTACAAGGCAACGCGCAATTATGAATATTATCTCTCCGCCAGCATTGGGCAACGGGCCGAGCAATGGTTGTTCGACGTCAAGGGCGTGAAGACCGTGACGGCATTCGATGGGCTTAACAGGGCGGTTTACGAAGAGCGCAACGATGCCGACAGCAGCCAACCGACAATGCGCCAGACCTATGCCGCCCAGTACGATGTTTTCGGGAACCTGATCGAGCAGACCGAATACGATTGGTGGGGAGCGCAGGCGAAACCCTTCAAGACACGGTTTCTGTTCGACGACTGGAATCAGCCCTTCTGCGAGATCGGCCCGGACGGCGTGGAGCGCTATAAGCAAGTCAATCCGATTGGTGATCGAAACTGGTCAGGCCCGATTGAACGAAGCTGGGAGCAGGATTCGACGAAGGTCCACTTCAGCGGGGTCACTGAAACGCGTCTCAACCTGTTTGAAAAGCCTGTCCAGACAGAGCGTCTGGCCTTGGATGAAAGTGTAATCAGTCGGCAAAAGTATAGTTATGACGGGTTGGGACGGTCGGTGAAGGAAGAGTTGGGCCTCAGGACTCCGTTGCGCGTTACCGAGTACAGCTATGATGCTTTCGACCGTATGACGCAAACCATCTTGCCTCAAGGTGCCAGGATTGTGCGCGAATATGCCGAGCACAGCGCTGAAGATTGGCCTACACGCATCAGCGTGGATGGACAGGAACTGGGAACGCAAACGTTCGACGGGCTGGGCCGCATGACCGAGTCGGTCACCGGAGGGCGTTTGCAACGCTATGAATACGATCCGCAGCAGACCCGACCTAAGACCGTGACCCCCGCCAGTGGTCAAACGGTCGAATACCAGTACATGCCACAGTTGAGTGACGAACCTCTGCGTCGCCAACTTTCAGGTGGGGACATCTGTAACTACGAGTATGACCCGGCCAACGCGCGATTGACGAAGGCCAGCGTGGGCGGGCGGACACTGGCACGTACTTATTTCAGTTTTGGCGAGCCCAAGAGCGAAACCGTTGAAGCGGATGGGCAAACTTTCGCGATGGCCTACGAGTATAGTTTTCGCAGTCGTTTGCTCAGCTATACCGATGTGCTCGATCAAATACAGCAGTATGAATATGACCCTAAAGGTCGATTGGAGCGTACATCCTTGGGGACGACTTCGTCGGCCTTCACTTACGACGCCTTGGGGCGTGTCGCTACCATCACCACGCAGGACATCGTCGACGGCGCACCGGCGAGAACCCTTGGTATCAGCCTTGAATACGATGAGTTTCATCGTGAAACAAAGCGTACGTTCGACCTTGATGGTGTTGTCCAGGTATTGGATCAGGTATACGACGAGTTTGACTGTCTCGTGCGACGCACCTTGACCGAAGGCCCCCAGACGCTGCGTGACGAAACCTATGCCTATGATCTTCGTGGACGCCTGGAGACGTATACCTGTGCGGGCAGCCAACCGCCAATTGATCCGTATGGCAACAGTCTCTCGGGGCAAACCTTTATCTTCGATGCGATGGATAATCTGATCATCGTCATCACAGAGACGGTCGATGGAAAAAACAACATGGCCGAATATCATTATGAAAACCCGCAAGACCCTGCCCAACTGAGTCGAGTCACCAACTCAGGGGATGCGGGGCATCCAGACGAGCTGGTGCTTTCCTATGATGCCAACGGTAACCTGATTCAAGACGAGCAAGGCCGAGTCCTGGAATATGACGCGCTTAATCGGCTGCTCAGTGTGAGTGAGTCCGGATCGGGTAAAACGGGTAACTTCCAGTATGATCCGCTGGACCGGTTATCCAATAACGATGACGGTGGCGGTTCCCAGCAACATTTTTACAAGGGCGATCACATCGCCAACCTTGTGGACGGGGAGCGGAGCAGTACCTTCATGCGCGGCGATGACCATTTATTGGCAGAGCGTCAGGGCGACAACACGCTGTTACTGGCCGGTAATTTCACCAACAGTGTAATGAATGAAGTCAGCTCCGACTCAATCCATTCTCTTGCTTACAGCCCTTATGGCCATCGTAGCGCCGAACAACCTATCAGTACCGAACTGGGTTTCAATGGTGAACTGAGGGAGGCTCAGACCGGAGGATATATGCTGGGAAAGGGTTACCGGGTGTATAGCCCGGTGCTCATGCGATTCAATAGCCCGGACAGCTGGAGTCCATTCGGCAAGGGGGGGCTCAATGGGTATGCATACAGCCAGAGGCCGCTCGATGAGGTAGACCCTACGGGGCACTTCGTTGTTAGCGCGGCGTTGGGCGCCTTGCTTTTAGGCGTTATAGCTGCCTCCACAAGTGTTGGTGCGGCTCTCACCGACGACAACACGGCTCGCATTGTGTTTAGCGCCATTGCTTCGGTAGCGGGGGCGGCGTCGATTGGTTTAGGCGTGGCAGCATTTAGATTTAGGATGCCCCCAGCGCCGAATAGAATGCCCGTTGCGCATCCACGGTCTCGCGCTGGAACTGCTTCTAGCCCTACAGGCAATGTGCCGAGACCGACTAACGATCCATTCGCTGGTGCTACTGCTCGCCCGCTTTCTGCATCGGCTGGCGATCCATACGCTCCTACTACTCCCCTTCCTTCTAATCCGCCGAATTATTTTAAATCAACAGGAATACGAGGAATCATGCCACCGCACCCTGGAGAAGCACCACCTAGTTACTATGACCCTAATTATAGGCCCGTGCCGCAGAGTGGGGACAGTGACCAGAATAATATTCGAATGGCTTTATAAGCCTAACCCGTGCATCGCCATCCCTTCACTGTGCTGTTAAAACCCAGCGTGTTCATGACGCATGGATTTCCTCATTCTTCTTGCATGAACGGCATCACGGGATAGGCGCCTTGAAATACAAAAAGCCCTGTCACAGTGGACAGGGCTTTTTACTTGGTGCGCCAGGCATGGCGCGTTGCGCGCAAGCGCAACCAGCTTGGCTGTGGTGGCCACGCTGGTGACTTGGAGGTGCAAGTCCTCTACACACCCGGCAAGGGGAAGTGTTAGCCAGAGGCAAGGGTGTCGCGGGCGACTGCGAATCTGAAGGAAGCCCGAGGCAAAATGCTGGCCTGACGAACAGGAAGCGGATTAGGCGGCACAGCGGGGTAAGAAGGCCAATATCTTCAAAGCCCGATACTTGCACGGAACGCTGTGACGTAGATCCGACAGGCATAAGCAGGAAGGTCGCGCGAATTACCCTGGGAGATCTGTTTAGCCTGCCATGTGCTACCGGCG
>NZ_FPIX01000065.1:0-22873 GCF_900119205.1 Pseudomonas sp. NFACC16-2
GCGCCCCGTTAACCACGATGGCCGAACGCAGGCATTGCGCAGTGGGCAACCCGGCATGGATGCCGGGTTAGCCGCGCTGGGCCATGGATGGCCCTTCGCGGCGGCCCACGGAGCAATGCCGGAGTGAGGGTATGCCGAGCCTAGGCGAGGCACCGAGTGGTGGGGCAGAAGCGCTTTGGTTACTTTCGCGCTTTTCGAAAGTGACCCGCCGTCAGGGCGGAACCCTAAGTGGCCGTTACCGCAGCAACGGATATACACACAAATCAAGCTGTTTTCGTAACTATTTGTCGCCTCAACACAATTCCCCTGCTGAGCACCCCTCTAGACTCCCGCCCACTTCGGTGCCTCGCTGACCGAACGCTGCCTACGAATCTGCCAATAACTGCCAATAAAAACCCCTGCACACTCAGGAGCGAAAATGAAGAAACTAGCCATGTTCGGTGCCCTGGCACTGTCCGTATTGTCCCTGTCGGCCGTGGCCGAAGACGCCAAGCCGATCCGTCTCGGGATCGAAGCCGGTTATCCGCCTTTTTCGATGAAAACCCCCGACGGCAAGTTGACCGGCTTCGATGTCGATATCGGCGACGCCCTCTGCGAGCAGATGAAGGTCAAGTGCACCTGGGTCGAGCAGGAGTTCGATGGCCTGATCCCCGCGCTGAAAGTGAAGAAGATCGATGCGATCCTGTCGTCCATGACCATCACCGACGATCGCAAGAAAAACGTCGATTTCACCATCAAGTACTACCACACCCCGGCGCGGTTCGTGATGAAGGAAGGCTCCGAGGTCAAGGACCCGCTGACCGAGCTCAAGGGCAAGAAAGTCGGTGTGCTGCGTGCCAGCACCCACGACCGTTTCGCCACCGAAGTGCTGGTGCCTGCCGGGATCAACCTGGTGCGCTACGGCTCCCAGCAGGAAGCCAACCTGGACATGGTCGCCGGTCGTCTCGACGCCATGCTGGCCGACTCGGTCAACCTTGACGACGGTTTCCTGAAGACCGATGCCGGCAAAGGCTTTGCCTTCGTGGGCCCGACCTATGAAGACGCGAAATATTTCGGCGGTGGCGCCGGCATCGCGGTGCGCAAGGGCGATAAGGCCCTGGCCGATAAATTCAATGCCGCCATCAGCGAAATCCGCGCCAATGGCACGTACAAGAAAGTGCAGGACAAATACTTCGCCTTTGATGTCTACGGGCATTAATCGGTAGGCGCTGCCGAAGGCTGCGATCTTTTTGAGGCTCAAGGGCCTGAGCAAAGATCGCAGCCTCGTTGCACTCGACAGCTCCACGCCTAGTCATTCGGAGGTTTCATGCAACGCATCGACCATACCCTGCCATGGAGCCACCTGGGCACTGAGCGCCGGCTCAGTGTGTTTCGTTACGGCCATGGCCCGCGCAAGGCTTATATCCAGGCCAGTCTGCACGCCGACGAACTGCCGGGCATGCGCACTGCCTGGGAGCTGAAGCGGCGGCTCAACGACCTCGAGGCGCAAGGCCTGCTCAAAGGGGTGATCGAGCTGGTGCCGGTGGCCAATCCCATCGGCCTGGATCAACATCTGCAAAGCGCTCACATGGGGCGTTTCGAGTTGGGCAGTGGCAAGAATTTCAACCGCTCTTTCGTGGAGCTCAGTGCGCCGGTGGCGCAACGCATCGGTGATCGCCTGGGTGACGACCCGGCCGCCAATATCACCTTGATCCGCCAGACCATGGCCCAGGTTCTCGAGGACCTGCCGGCACCGCCTTCGCAACTTGAAGCGCTGCATCGCCTGCTGCTGCGCCATGCCTGCGACGCCGACATCACCCTGGACCTGCATTGCGATTTCGAGGCTGCGATCCACTTGTACGCCTTGCCGCAACAGTGGCCGCAATGGCGCTCCCTGGCCGCACGCCTGAAGGCCGGGGTGGCGTTGCTGAGTGAAGATTCCGGTGGCAGTTCGTTCGATGAGTCCTGCTCCTCACCCTGGTTGCGCCTGGCCAAAGCCTTTCCTGCGGCGGCGATCCCTGCGGCGAACCTGGCGACGACGCTGGAGCTGGGCAGCATGGGGGACACCCGCGTGGAACAGGCCCAGGCCAATTGTGAAGCCATTCTCGGATTCCTGGCTGAGCAAGGTTTCATTGGCGGGAATTGGCCGCCCGCGCCGGCGCAATGTTGTGAAGGCTTTCCGTTCGAAGGCACTCAATACCTGTTCGCGCCGCACCATGGCGTGGTGAGCTTTCTGCGTGAGGCCGGTGAATGGGTGGAGCGCGGCGATCCGCTGTTCGAAGTGGTCGACCCGTTGAATGATCGGGTCACCGTCGTGCGGGCCGGCACCAGTGGTGTGCTGTTTGCCCTGGACCGCGGGCGCTACACCCAGCCGGGTATCTGGCAGGCAAAAGTCGCCGGGCGTGAGCCGATTCGAACGGGGAAATTGATCAACGACTGATAAGTACTGTCTACCTCACCGCACGCTTCTTGTCGTGCGGCTATCGAACGATGGAGGAAGATCGATGTTCAAAGCGCTCGCCCTGTTTCTATTGCTGGTCTCGTCCGGGTTGCAGGCCCAACCCTCGCTGCACACGGACTTGCCGCTCAACTACCTGGCCCAAGTCGATGAGCAGGCTCGGAACCGACCGCTGGTGATTTTCCTGCACGGTTCCGGCAGCAACGAACAGGACCTGTTCGCACTCAAGGACGAGTTGCCGCGCGATTACAACTACCTCTCGGTGCGGGCGCCGAAGAGTATGGAGCAGGACCGTTATCAGTGGTTCGCGAAACAGGGCGACGGTGCCTACGACGGTGACACCTCGGACTTGAAGGCCAGCGGCCAGGTGCTGCTGGACTTCATCGACAAGGCGCGGGCCAAGTACTCGACCGATCCGAGCAAGGTCTACCTGGTCGGGTTCAGCCAGGGCGCGATGATGAGCTACGAAGTGGCCCTGCGACATCCCGAAGCCGTTGGCGGTATTGCCGCAATGGGTGGGCGGGTCCTGTCGGTGCTGCGGGCGGAACTGACCCCCGATGAACCGCGCCGGACACTGGCGGTATTCATCGGCCATGGCACGGCAGACCCGATCATTCCCTACCACGATGGCACTGAGGCCAACAGCTTCCTGAAGACCCTGGCGCTGGAACCGGAATTCCATGCCTACCCGGGTGTCGGCCACAGCATCAGCGCCCTGGAAGTACAGGACCTGCGGGCCTGGCTGGAGCGGCTCAATCCCTGACCAAAATAGAACCCTGTGGGAAATAGATCCCTGCGGGAGCTTATTACTTACCGTTGGCGATCTGCTTCACCAACGCTTCATGACCGGCCTTGTCGCTGGCCCGGGAGATGATTTGCACCACCGCCATGCGCGTGCCTGAGGCGCCTAGCAACGTGGTGTCGAGGGTTGGCCCGCCGCCCTGGGTCGCGCTGGTGTCGAGCTGACGCAGACCCAGGCCGGTACCTTTTTGGGTCAGGCTTTTTTCGCTGAGGATCTTGGCGTCCGGCAGGGCTTTGATGCGTTGGGCGGCGAAGTCGGCCATGGTGGTGTCGAGGAATGCACCATCGTCGTCCTTCACAGTCGTACCGTTGACGATGGTGTTCTCAGCGGCAATCACAACGGTCCGGCTGGTGGCATTGCTGTACATCGTCCCTGTCGCCCCAGCGGTGCCCTGGGTCACTTCACCTGCGGGTAGCGGCGTCGTCGTGAAGCCCTTGGGCAAGGTGAAGGTGAACTTGCCGCCGAGCATCGACACTTTCTGCGCCGGTGCATCGCCGGCAGGTTTGGCCGGGGCCGCTTGGGCGGATAATACGACCAGGGCGGCGATGGCCCCCAGCAACAGGACGGCGCCTTGTTTACTCAGCAATGACATTGAAACTCTCCACGGTGGTCGCACTTGGAGGCCGATCATCCCATGGGCGCCGTGCCTGACTCCAGCGCCCGTGGCGAATGGGCCGGTCATTGCGGTGCCGGGGGCGGAGCGCGCTTGATCGGCACCCTCATCCGGGCGCTCAAACCGCTCCGGCACTGAAGCGCCGGGCCAACGCCTCGCGCTCGAAGTGCTCGGTGATGAAATCGATAAAGGCGCGGGTCTTGGCCGGCATCAGCGTGCGGCAGGGGTAGTAGAGCGAGATCACCCCCAGGTCCACATACCAATCCGGTAACAGCCGCACCAGTTCGCCGCGCTCCAGCCAGGGCAGGGCGTCGGGCACCACCAGCAGGGCCACGCCCAGGCCCAGCAAGGCGGCCTCACGCATGGCAACGGGGTCATTGAAGATCATGGACTCGTTCAGTTGCACGGCGGATTCGCGCCCGGCGGCGTTGCGCAACACGGTCTGGCGTACCCGGCCAGTACGGCTGGCCCGCAGCACGATGTTGTCCAGGCCGGCCAGGTCTTCGGGTTGCCGGGGCAGGGCGCGTTCGGCCAGGTAGGCTGGGCTGGCGACGGCAATCAGGTGAGCGGGCGCCAGGGGGCGCGATACCACCCCGGGCGTCAGTGCGAAGCCGCCTCCGATGGCCGCGTCGAAACCTTCGGCGATCAGGTCGACCGGGCGGTTTTCGAAATGCCCGCCGAAAAACTGCCGGTTTCGGCGCTGCGGACAAAGCATTCGAGGTTGGCGAGGCTTTCCATGGCAGCCCGCTGCCGGTGCTGAACCTGGTCAAGTTCGACTGAGTACTTCGCGACATACGTAAGGACCCGCTCGATCACCGTGGGAACCCGGCCTGGAGCACTCAGTCGGGTTCCACGTCCAATTGCAGGCTGTCGTCGGCCAGGCGCTCGGTTCGCCGGACAATAGCGCTGATGCGTCGGCCTTCGGCGTTGAACACCACGATCTGGGCCTTATCCAGATCCGCCGGCAGTGGTGGTCGTACGTGCAGCGCGAACCAGGGCGGTTCGCCGTCATCGAGGCGCTTGACGTCGAACGTGCAATCGACACTTTTGGTGTCACGACCAAACAGCGTGTCGAGGCCGTAATCAAGATGGGTGCTGTCGGCAGGATCGAGGGACATCGGCGTTCTCCTGGGTAGGCGCGGTTGATGTTCAAATGATCCCGCCCAGGATGGAAAATTCCATTGGATGAGCCGTTGAGAACGGCTCAACCTCCGGCGCTCAACGGTTCCCTGTGGCGAGGGGATTTATCCCCGTTGGAACGCGAAGCGGTCCTGAGCCCCGGTCATCCGGCGGGGCAGACTTGGGGCCGCTTCGCGACCCAGCGGGGATAAATCCCCTCGCCACAAAGGGTCCAGGCCCTGAAGGGTCAGAGGCCAGGCACGCCGTCCTTCCACACCGACCAGTTCTTCACAATGTCCTGCACCAGAGGGTTGCCGGTGCGAAACAGGTTTTCCAACGCCGGGACGAACGCGCCCTGGTCGGCGTATTTGAGCAGGTTGTCCACTTCGTTGCCGCCGGGCTCGGGGCGGTCGAAATCGGACCCGGCCCGCAGCACGGCCAGCCGGTTGATGTCCACCCGACCTTCGCGGCTGGCGCGGAGCAAGGCCTCGTAGGTGGAATTGTCTTCCTGTTGGGTGGTGCAGTAGACACCTTTGTTGTCGGTGAGCAGGCGCGTCCAGACTTCGGCGCGCTCGCTCAGGCGCGTACCGGAGAACCAGGTGTTACCGGCCAGGGTGTCGCAGCGGGTCACCACCGGCGGCTGGTTGGCCGGGGCGTACGGATACTTCAAGCGCCAGGCCGCCGATTCCTTGCTTTCCGCCAAGGTCACCTTCTGGCTGAGGGCAAAGGCCTTGGCTTGCAGGGCCGGGTTGAGTTCGAAGACTTCCGTCTTGTAGTCCAGCGGCGGCTTTTCGTTCGGCCCCTTGGTGTTGATACCCAGGTAACCGGTAGGCCAGTCCTTGGGCACATCCCGCGAATCCAACTCCCATTGGGTGCCGAACTCCACCAGGTAATGGGCCCAGGCGGTTGTGCCAAGCGTGCCGTGGTGCGGGTTGATGCCGGCGATCCCGGCTACCAGGAAATAGCTTTTGCGCAGGTCGACGGTCGGGGAGAGCGCCAGGGCCAGGGTCGAAGCCGCCGCGTTGGTCTGGCCCATGCCGGTGATCAGCAGGCAGACCCGTTCGGCATTGCAGCGGATCGTCGGGTATTCGGCGGAAAGTCCCGGCACGCGGATTTCAGTCTTGAGTTCGAGGCGATCGATCCAGTTCTGCGCTTCAGGAGCGAACATCGTGATCAACATCACTTTGGGTTGAAGCGGCGGTGCGGCCCCGGCGGTCGAGCAGAACAGAGCCGTGCAGGCCAGGCCGATTGAAATAGACAGGCGATTGATCATGTATTCGTGACCTCCATGGATTCGAAGTGGTGCTTCTACGGCTTGCTCAGAATTGATAGCCAACCCCGGCGTAGTATCCCCAGCCATCGGAGCGGGCGCGGAAGTTGCCGTCGCCAAAGTTAAGCTCACTGCCGTCCTGCCAGTTGCCGCCGTTGTGGAAGTAACGGCCCACCAGCGTAAAGCGCAGGTGCGTGAACGAATACAGCAACACGTTGGTGGCGACCGTCGCGTTGGCGGTGCGGGCGGGGTTGTCCTTGTGCAGGTCCGAACCGAAGTCGAAGTTGGTGAAACCAATGTAAGTCAGGGATGCGCCGTTGCTGAACTGGCTGATCGGCACGATGTACTTGAGTTGGGCGCGGTAGCCGTCCCAGGAATATTCATTGCTGGCGCCATAGTTTTCCCATTGATAACGGCCATAGAAGTTGGCCGACAGGTTGACCCTCGAGTGGGTGTCGATGTCGGTGCCCAGCCCGCTGTACAAGGTGTTCGCGCGATTGGCGCTGTTGCTGCCGTGATCGTAGATCCAGTCGAACGCCACATACCATTCCTTGAACGGCCCGATGGCCAGGCTGCGGCCGGCCAGGTAGTCGATGGAAATACGCGGTTCGTGCTCCATGAACACGGGGGAGCCGTGGTCCCACACCCCTTTGTCGTGGCTGTTGCCAATGTTGAGAATCTTTGGAATGTCGACGTAGCCATAGAGCTCGAAGGGCCCTTTGCGTCCGAAGTATTCATATTCCAGATAGACATCGTCGACCGGTTGCGGACCGAAGCTGATGTCCTTGCTGCCGATGAGCGTCAGGTCCTGGTTGTACCAGTCCGACAGGTAGGCGCCTTTTTTCGAGGGGGTGGCCTCCGGGCTGAGGGCTTCGCCCTGGGCGGACGCCTCGGCGGTCTGGGCTTGGGTCGTGGTGCTGAGTAGTCCGGTAACGGCGGTCAGTAGCAGGGCGGCTGCCAATGTGCCGGGTGTAGCGCGACACCGGGAAGTGCAGTGCATGGAAAGTCCTTGTTCGTGCGGGCCGAAGCCCGGGTTCCGTGGTTGAAGAAAAACCATCGATCCGCTGGGCAGGATCGATTGCGCAAACGTTTGCACATGTCGTACCAATTTTTTGCATTGGCTTGAAATACATGGGGTTCAGGCTTTTTTCCTGTCGTGTTGGTCAGGCTAGGTGCACCGAATTCGGCAGCGTCGAGTGAAGAGGCACCAACGTGTTGCAGGAGCCTGTGATCGACGCGGCACTGAGGCGGTGGCGTTGCTGATAGAATCAGCCATCTTGACTGACCAGAGGTATGCCCATGAGCGAGCCGATTCGCCTGACCCAGTACAGCCACGGTGCCGGTTGCGGCTGCAAGATTTCGCCCCAGGTACTGGAAGTGATCCTGGCCGGCAGCGGTGCGCAGAACCTTGATCCCAATTTGTGGGTCGGCAATGCGTCCCGGGACGATGCTGCGGTATACGCCATCGACGAGGAGCGCGGGGTGGTCTCGACCACCGATTTTTTCATGCCGATTGTCGATGATCCTTTCGATTTCGGTCGCATCGCTGCCACCAATGCCATCAGCGATATCTACGCCATGGGCGGTGACCCGCTGATGGCCATTGCGATTCTCGGTTGGCCAGTCAACGTATTGGCCCCGGAAATTGCTCGGGAAGTGATTCGCGGCGGTCGCTCCGTGTGCGACGAGGCCGGTATTCCCCTGGCCGGCGGGCATTCGATCGACGCGCCTGAGCCGATTTTCGGCCTGGCGGTCACAGGCCTGGTGCAAAAGCGCCATATGAAACGCAACGACACGGCCACCGCCGGTTGCCGCCTGTACCTGACCAAGCCCCTGGGCATCGGCATCCTCACCACGGCGGAAAAGAAAGGCAAGCTGCGCGCCGCCGACGTCGGCCTGGCCCGTGACTGGATGTGTACCCTCAACAAACCTGGCAGCCGCTTCGGCAAGCTCGACGGTGTGACGGCGATGACCGACGTCACCGGTTTCGGCCTGCTCGGTCACCTGGTGGAAATGGCCGACGGCAGCCAACTGACCGCGCGCATCCGCTATGACGCGGTGCCACGCCTGCCGGGTGTCGAATACTACCTCGACCAGGGGTGTGTGCCGGGCGGTACGCTGCGCAACTACGACAGCTACGCCAGCAAGGTCGGTCGGCTCCAGGAACTGCACAAGCGCGTGCTGTGTGACCCACAGACCAGCGGCGGCCTGCTGATTGCCGTCACCCCGGAAGGCGAAAGTGAGTTCCTGCGGGTTGCCGCTGAACTCGGGCTGGCGCTGGAACCTATCGGCGAACTGGTCGAGCGACAGGGTTATGCGGTCGAGGTGTCTTGATGAGCCATGACATCACCGATTACCGCGAGATCTTCCTCAATGACCGGCCGATGATGGACACACGCGCCCCGGTCGAGTTCATCAAGGGGGCGTTCCCTGGCGTGGTCAATCTGCCGTTGATGACCGACAGCGAACGGCAACGCGTCGGCACCTGCTACAAACAGCAGGGGCAGCAGGCGGCCATTGTCCTGGGGCATCAGTTGGTGTCCGGTGAAATCAAGGCCGAACGCATCCAGGCCTGGGCCGAGTTCGCCAAGACCCATCCCGACGGTGTGCTGTATTGCTTTCGCGGCGGCTTGCGTTCGCAGATCGTCCAGCAGTGGCTCAAGGACGAAGCGGGCATTGATTACCCCAGGGTCGGCGGTGGCTACAAGGCCATGCGCAGCTTTTTGCTGGACACGGTCGAACAGGCGGTTGCCCAGTGCGACCTGGTGCTGCTGGGCGGCATGACCGGCACCGGCAAGACCGAAGCGCTGGCTCAACTGAGCAACAGCCTGGATCTGGAAGGTTATGCCAACCACCGCGGTTCCAGCTTCGGCAAACGCGCCACCGGCCAGCCTTCCAACATCGATTTTGAAAACCGCCTGGCCGTGGACGTACTGAAAAAACGCGCCAGCGGCATCGAACAATTCGTGCTCGAGGATGAGAGCCGTGCGGTCGGCAGTTGCGCCTTGCCGCTGCCTTTGTACCAGCGCATGCAGCAGGTTCCGATGGTCTGGCTGGAAGACAGCCTGGAGCATCGGGTCGAGCGGATCCTGCAGGATTACGTCATCGACCTGTGCGCTGAATTTGTCGCCGTACATGGCGACGAAGGTTTCCCACTGTTTTCCGAGCGATTGCTGGCAAGCCTGGACAACATCCACAAGCGCCTGGGCGGTGACCGTCATCGGCGCTTGAAGGACATCCTGGAAACCGCCCTGGCCGAGCAGGCCCACAGCGGTGCCGTCGATTTGCATCGCGGTTGGATCGAGGGCCTGCTGCGTGAGTATTACGACCCGATGTACGTGTTCCAACGGGAAAAGAAGGGGCTGCGGATCGAGTTCTCGGGAGAGCAGGCAGCGGTGCTGGAATATCTGCGGGAGCGGGCGGCCCGGGGAGGGTGACCTGTGGGAGCGAGCAAGCTCCCACACTGATGATCAGGTCGGACAGGCTTGCTTGCCATTGTCCAAGCCTTGCTTGTAGCTCTGGCTGGTGAGGCTGGCCTTGCCGTTGTGCCAGGTGAGGGTCAGCACATACAGGGAGTCGAAGTCTCCCGATGCCCAGTCTTCGGTAATGGTTTGCTTCTTGCCCACCGCCTCTGCGGCGACCTTGTTGATCAGCTCCGGCAGGTAGCCATGGGACCAGGCGGTATAGATGGTGGCGTTGTGGTACTTGTCGTGCAGCAGTTCCTCAGCCAGGTCGCTGGTGTCGTTGGCCGAATAATTGATGTTCACCGGCAACCCGAGCTTGATGGCGCTGGGGCTGATGGTCATCAGCGGGCGAATATAGCTATAGGAGTTGTCCAGCTCACCCTCTTCGACATTGCGGGTCGGGTTGGCCGCGAACACGTAGTCGGCCTTACCGAATTTTTCCGGCAACAGGGTGGCCAGGTCGATGGCGCGGTTGAGACCCTGGCAGTTGAGCTGGCCCAGGCCACCGGCGGGTTTCTCGGCATGACGCAGGAACACCAGGGTCTGCACGCCGTCGGCTGGTTGGGCGCGGCTGATGCTGGATTCCAGCGCCAACCCCAGGCCACAGACCACAAGCAGCGTCGGCAGCAGCAGCCACGAGCGGTGTTTGAAGCGTCTGGCGAAATTCAGTGGGTTCATCATCGAATAGTTATTCTTCAGCACTCTTGAGTCAGGCTGACAAACCCTGGCACCGCGAAGCGGCTGGCCTCGGGTGTTTTCCCTGTCGTTACGCCGCGTTGAATCCTCGGGGGCATTGCTCAGAGTCTCTTCAAGCCCTTTGGTTCGATCCTGGCTGGTCCCGGTGCACTGTAAGGCCTCCTGTGGGGAGGTAGGGCGAATGTTAGCGACAGGATGTTGCGGATTTAAGAAGGGCCGATGTGAATTCCGTGACGGGCAGTGATGCCGTCCCGTACATCTTGGATTATCCTCGGGCTTTCCTTCATTTCCGAGCCGACCCCATGCCCGACTTGACCCCATTCCCCATCACCGAGAAATGGCCTGCCCAGTACCCGGAGTGGATCCAGCTCTACTCCCTGCCCACCCCCAACGGCGTGAAGGTCTCGATCATGCTGGAAGAGATCGGCCTGCCGTACGAGCCCCACAAAGTGGACTTCGCCAGCAACGACCAGCTATCGCCCGAGTTCCTTTCCCTGAACCCCAACAACAAGATCCCGGCGATTCTCGATCCCCATGGGCCGGGCGACCAGCCATTGGCGTTGTTCGAGTCGGGGGCGATCCTGATTTATCTGGCGGACAAGAGCGGGCAGTTGCTGGCCCAGGAGTCGGCGGCGCGCTACGAGACGATCCAGTGGCTGATGTTCCAGATGGGGGGCATCGGGCCGATGTTCGGGCAGTTGGGGTTCTTCAACAAGCTTGCCGGCAAGGACTACGAGGACAAGCGGCCACGCGATCGCTACGTCGAGGAAAGCAAACGCCTGCTCAAGGTGCTCGATGGCCGTCTGCAAGGGCGCGACTGGATCATGGGCGAGCGCTACACCATCGCTGATATCGCCACGTTCCCCTGGGTGCGCAACTTGATCGGCTTTTACGAGGCCGGTGATTTGGTTGGTATCCAGGATTTCCCCAATGTAATGCGGGTACTGGAGCGCTTCCTGGCGCGACCGGCAGTGGCGCGCGGGCTGAAGATTCCGGAATGAGTCACCCGACGACTCGCCGATTCGATTACAAGCAACTGGATGTGTTCAGCGACGTGCCACTCAAGGGCAATCCGCTGGCGGTGGTGCTGGGGGCCGATGGGCTCAGTGACGCGCGCATGGCTGCTTTTGCCAATTGGACCAACCTCAGCGAAACCACCTTCGTGTTGACGCCACAGCACCCGGAAGCCGATTACCGGGTGCGTATTTTCACCACCTCGACCGAGTTGCCGTTTGCCGGGCATCCGACCCTGGGCAGTTGTCACGCCTGGCTGGAAGCCGGAGGCGTGCCCAAAGGGCAGGAGATCGTGCAGGAATGTGGCGTCGGCCTGGTCAGGATTCGCCGCAGTGATCATGGCTTGGCATTCCTCGCGCCGCCCTTGCTCAAGTCCGGTCCGCTGGAGGCCGACCTGCTGGAGCGGGTGCGCAAGGGGTTGGGGCTCGCAGCCGAGGCGATTGTCGAGGCGCAATGGGTCGATAACGGTGCCGGCTGGCTGGCCTTGATGCTCAAGGATCGCCAACAGGTCCTGGCGCTCGACCCCGATTACCCTCAGTTGCTGGATCTGGCGGTGGGCGTGATCGCACCTTGGGATCGGGCCGTGGATGGCGATGAAGCGCACTTTGAAGTGCGAGGCTTCATCGCCGGTGATGGCATGCCGGAGGATCCCGCCACGGGCAGCCTGAACGCCGGGCTCGCGCAATGGATGCTGGCCAAGGGCTTGGCGCCGACATCCTATGTGGTCAGCCAGGGGCTGACGATGGGCCGGGCAGGGCGCATTCATGTCGAGCAATTGGGCGATGACGTCTGGATTGGCGGCGCGGTGGTGACGTGCATCAATGGCTCGCTGACCGTGTGAGGCGATTATTGCCCGGCTGGTAACACGCTATTTTCCAGCCGGTATTTGTGCCCTGGCCGACCAGGGCATAAGCTTTGCCCCCTGTGATCGCGCACCTATTTGCCCCAGGAGTCCCATGTCCAGCCAGTTCCCCGAAGCACGTCCACGCCGTCTGCGTCGCAATGCAAGCCTGCGCAGCCTGTTCCAGGAAACCGAGTTCACCTTGAACGACCTGGTGCTGCCGATTTTTGTCGAAGAAGAAATCGATGATTTTGTGCCGATCAAGAGCATGCCCGGTGTGGTGCGCATCCCAGAATCGAAACTGGCCGGCGAGATCGAGCGCTATGCCCGTGCCGGCATCAAATCGGTGATGACCTTTGGTGTGTCCCATCACCTGGACAACGATGGCAGCGATACCTGGAGCGAGCGAGGCCTGGTGTCGCGCATGGCCGGGATCTGCAAGGACGCGGTGCCGGAGATGGTCGTGATGTCCGACACCTGCTTCTGTGAGTACACCGATCATGGTCACTGCGGTGTGCTCCACGGCGATGAAGTGGACAACGACCGGACCCTGGTCAACCTGGGCAAGCAAGCGGTGGCGGCGGCCCGCGCCGGTGCCGATGTGATCGCGCCATCGGCGGCCATGGACGGGCAGGTCCAGGCCATTCGCCGGGCCCTGGATGAAGCCGGTTTCAGCCAGACGGCAATCATGGCCTATTCCACCAAGTTCGCCTCGGCACTCTATGGCCCGTTCCGCGAGGCCGGCGGTAGCGCGTTGAAAGGTGACCGCAAGAGCTACCAGATGAACCCGATGAACCGCCGCGAAGCGCTGCGCGAATCCTTGCTCGACGAGCAGGAAGGTGCCGATGCACTGATGGTCAAGCCGGCCGGTGCTTACCTCGATATCATCCGCGACATTCGCCAGGCTTCGAACCTGCCGCTGTCGGCTTATCAGGTCAGTGGCGAATACGCGATGATCAAGTTCGCCGCCCAGGCTGGCGCCATCGACGAGGGCCGCGTGATACGCGAGAGCCTTGGCGCAATCAAGCGGGCGGGGGCAGACCTGATCTTCACCTACTTCGCCATGGACCTGGCGCTGAGCGGGATCTGATCTCGACTTGCATCAGTGGGGCCCGTGCCACCGCCTTCGCGAGCAAGCTCCCACATTGGGCATAGCCCGCATCCACTTTTGATCGTATGGTTGCTCCGGAATAACGAACCCGATGGAGCACCATGCAATTCAACCGATTGATGATCAGCCTTGCTGCGCTGCTGGCCTTGGCCGGTTGCGGCAGCCGTCAGGCGCAGGAGCCTGAGCGTCAGCCCGCTGAGGTCAAGAAGCAGATTGTGCAGTTGTTGCCGGCCAAGACTGCGGATCGCGAAGGCTGGGCGACTGACATCTACGTGGCCTTTGCGGCCCAGCAGATTCCCTCTACGACGCAGAACATCTGTGCTGTCCTGGCGGTGACCGAACAGGAGTCGACGTTCCAATCCGATCCGCCAGTGCCGGGGCTGGGCAAGATCGCTCGTCAGGAGATCAACCGCCGTGCGGCGAAGGTGCACATTCCGGAGCTGTTGGTCAGTGGCGCACTCCAGGTGCGTTCGCCCAACGGCAAAAGCTACAGCGATCGGCTCAATGCGGCGCGCAGCGAGAAGGAGCTGAGCGGGATTTTCGATGATTTCATCGGCATGGTTCCGTTGGGCAAGACACTGTTTGGCGGGTTCAATCCGGTGCACACGGGGGGGCCGATGCAGGTCAGCATCGCGTTTGCCCAGGCCAATGCGCGCAATTATCCCTACGCGGTGGAGGGCTCGATTCGTCGCGAAGTGTTCAGTCGTCGTGGCGGGATGTATTTCGGCATCGCGCATTTACTGGGCTATCCGGTGAGCTACACCGAGCCGTTGTATCGTTTTGCCGATTTCAATGCCGGGTGGTACGCCAGCCGCAACGCAGCTTTCCAGCATGCGGTGAGTGTAGCCTCGGGCATTTCCCTGGCGCTGGACGGCGATCTGATCGCCCACGATTCCATCATGCCAGGCAGCACGGAACTGGCGGTGCGCACGCTGGGCAAGTCGCTGGGAATGCGCAACCCGACCATCCGCGATCAACTGGAGCTGGGTGACAGCCTGGCGTTCGAGGACAGCAAGCTCTACAAGCGTGTGTTCGAACTGGCTGACAAGGCCGAGGGCAAGGCGTTGCCTCGGGCGGTATTGCCGGGGATCGTGCTCAAGAGCCCGAAAATCACGCGCAAGCTGACCACGGCATGGTTTGCCAAGCGGGTGGATGAGCGTTATCAGCGATGCATGGCGCGGGCAGCGGGGCGCTAGCCAGGCGTTGAGGCATGAAAAAGCCCGGCGGATGAGGCCGGGCTTTTACTGTGGGGTTGGTTTAGGAGTGTTCTGGAGCGGTGTGTCGGGTGACCTGCGCAGCGACTGCGTGAAGGTTGCGGCCGCTGCGCGCCCGAGCGGGAGCAAGCTCCCTCGCCACGGGGTGTGTTGCACATGATTTGCGATATTTCCAGGCATTGCGGTCAAGCAACTCATACGCGGTTTTCGATCAGGCGATCGGAGCCACCTTCGGCGACACGACGTTCCAGCAGACGATCGGCACCGCCTTCAGCAACGCGGTTTTCGATCAGGCGATCAGAGCCACCTTCGGCGACACGACGTTCCAGCAGACGATCGGCACCGCCTTCAGCGACGCGGTTTTCGATCAGGCGATCAGAACCGCCTTCGGCGACGACCGGTTGGGAGGAAGCGGCAAATACGTTGGCGGCCAATACAGAGAAAGCGAGGCTGAGGATGACTTGGCGTTTCATGATGGTGTGCTCCGGGGGTGCAGTGGTTTGTGTGGGGCCATTGTTGTCCCGGGCGATCATCAAGAGAACTTCATTGACATGATGGTGAACATCGATGGCAGTGATACCTCGTTGGCCCGCTACCGGTCAGCTCGATGGAACACTGATGGGCTCGCGGGCTCTACCGGCATAATGCTTACGCAGGAGGTACGTTCATGTATCGGTTATTCGGTTGCAGGCAATCCGGCTCTTCGGCGGTGGAGGTTGCCCTGTGTCTCTGTGAGGTGGCTTATAGGCGGGTTGACGCCTATTCGACGCAAGACAACGATGCAGCGAAAGAGCTTGAGGCACTCAATCCTCTGAAGCAGGTACCGACCCTGCAGTTGCCGGACGGTTCGGTGCTGACTGAAGCGGCGGCGATCCTGATTCACCTCGGGTTGACCTTTCCAGAATCGAAGCTGCTCCCGCAAGACCCGGCCCAGCGTGCCCAGGCCATACGGGGCCTGGTCTATATCGCGGCCAATTGCTACACGCCCATCGGCATTATCGATTTTCCGGAACGCTGGCTGGACGAGGCGGACGAAGCGACTCGACAGCGATTGATATCCGGCACGCAGCAACGGCTGTATCGCAATTGGGCGCTGTTTGCCGACCAGTTCCCGGCCCGACCTTTTCTAGGCGGTGACGAACCCGGAGCGCTGGATATCCTGGCGGCCGTGATCACCAAGTGGAGAAATACGCGGGAGGCGATGCTGAGCGCCCGTCCAGCGTTCCATGACCTGTTGGAGCGAATTGACCACCATCCGCATGTTGCGCCGGTGCTGTCGCTGCATTGGCCTGAGTGAATCAAGGACACGCCTTGCGTGCAGCCGCCTGCTCGACAAGGCCGGCAAATTGCCGGACATTTTCCTGATGCGCCGTCACCAGCTCGTCGATACTGATGCCCGCCGGCGTTTGCAGGCTGCTGCGGCACGTGATGGGGCGGGCGTCGTTGCCCAGGTTGCGCAGTCGCCATTGCACATCCATGCGGGCATAGCGGCCAGGGATCGAGTCAAAGCGTTGCACCTCTACCCGCAGCAATGATTTGGGGGCGCCCGGGTTGCTCAGTTGTTCGTCCAGGCTGCTGTGCAGTTCATCGGCCAGGCTGGCGCCCCACCATTCGGTTTCCATGATCGCCAACCCGCTGTTGCCTTGGCGAATGACCATCTGGGTGCGATCCACCTGGGGTGGGACACTGACCTGTTCGATCTGGATATCCACGCTGGAGCGCGATTGGCCTGCCGGTTGGGCCGGGCTCAACGTGTGGTAGTGGATCGGATCGCTGCGGCAGGCGCCGAGCAGCAATGCCGCGGCAACCAGGGTGAGTTTCAGCGTCAGTGGCATGAGGCGGGCTCCTGTGATCATTCTTTCACCGGCAATGTGAGGTTCTGCGCCGGTGCGTCCTTGGGACGGCCGCGAAGCAGCGATTCGGGATGGCGGCTCAGGTAGTCCGACAGTTCGCGCAGCGAGCGCGACATGCGCCCCAGGTCGTCCAGGGTCTGGGTCAGTTGTTCGCGCTGCGGTGAATCTTCGGCCAGGGTCGAGTTAGCCGATTGCAGGGTCTTGCTGACGTCTTGCAAAGTGCTTTGCACGCCCGGCAGGGTCTTGCTGTTGAACTGGGCCAGGCCTTTGCGCAGCTCCACCAGGTTGCCATCCAGGTTGCCGGCAATGCTCTCCAGTGGCAGTTTGTTGATCCGCTCGATCATCGTCTGCAGTTGTTCCTGCAATTGCTGGAGACTGCCCGGGAGGGTCGGGATTCGCACGGGGCGGGCGCTGGGATCGAAGGCGACTTTTTCAGCCTTGGGGTAGAAGTCCAGCGAGATGTACAACTGCCCGGTCAGCAGGTTGCCGCTGCGGGCCTGGGCGCGTAGGCCGCGCTCGACGAAGCTGCCCATCAGGCGGGCACTGGCGGCTTCGTCTTCGGGGTCGTGGTTGAGCGACTTGAGCAGTTTTTCATGGGCCTTGCCCAGGCGCTGAGGGTAGATCACCACGCCGACGTTAACCGGAAAGCTGCGTTGCTTCTCATCGAAATCGAGGTTGATGGCCACCACCCTGCCGACTTCCACGCCGAGGAACTCCACCGGCGCACCGACGCGTAACCCGCGCAGGGCCTGGTCGAAACGCAGGGCCAGGTATTGGCCCTTGCCATCGGGCGGGGCGAGGGCGCTCTGCTGGTCGGCAAACAGCTCGTAGGTCTTGTCCTCGCTGGCGGGGACGTCGTTGGGGCTGTACTCCGGCGCACGAAACGCGATGCCGCCCAGCAGCAGGGCCGAGAGTGATTCGGTCTTGACCGCGAAACCATTGGCGCCAACGTTCACATCCACGCCGCTGACGTTCCAGAACCGGGTGTTTTCGGTGACATACACATCGTTGGGCGCGTTGATGAACACGTCGATGTTGACGCCTTTGCCGTTGGCGTCCAGGGCGTAGGACACGACTTGGCCCACCGGGATCTTGCGCAGGTACACCGGCGAGCCGATGTCCAGTGAACCGAGGTCCTGGGAGTGCAGGGTGAAGCGCTTGCCTGGTTCGCCGTAGGTGATGGGCGGCGGGTTCTCCAGGCCCGTGAAGGACTTGGCGCGCACTTTCGACTGACCGGCGTCGGCCCCAATGAAATCCCCCGACAGCAAGGTGTCGATCCCCGAAATACCGCCGGCCCCGATGCGTGGCCGTACGACCCAGAACACCGAATCTTCATGAGTGAAGGTGTCGGCAGTCTTGGCGAGCTTGACCGTGGCGGTGACGTTCTTCTGGTCCTCGCTCAGTTGCACGTCGGTGACCTGGCCGATGACCACGTTGCGATATTTCACCTGGGTCTTGTTGGCGGTCAGGCCCTGGCCGGTCTTGAAGGTGATGGTGATGGTCGGGCCTTCCTGCAGCCAGTTGTGGACTACCAGGGACAGCCCCACCAGGACCGCGATGATCGGCACGATCCACACCAGCGACACCGTCCAGCGGCGGGTGGTGACGTGGGCGCGGCCGGGCGCGGGTTGCTGCCCGTCAGTGGCTTGCGACTTCATCCATGACCTCCTCGGATGGTTGAGTGTCCCAGATCAGCCGGGGGTCGAAACTCATGGCCGACAGCATGGTGAACAGCACCACGAGGCCGAAGAACAGGATGCCCGGTCGTGGTTCGATGTCGCTCAATGCCTGGAACTTGACCAGTGCCGCCACCAGGGCCACCACCAGCACATCGAGCATCGACCAGTAGCCGATGACTTCCACCAGCCGGTACAGCTTCGCCCGCTGGACCTGGGCCCAGGTGCTGCGCCGCTGTGCGGTCACCAGCAACAGGGTCAGCACCACGAATTTGATGCCGGGCACCGCAATGCTGGCGATGAAGATAATCAGGGCGATGTCCCAGGCGCCGCTTTGCCAGAACTCGATGACGCCGCTGATGATGGTGCTGTCGGCGCCTTCACCGAGCATCTGGGTATTCATGACCGGTAGCAGGTTGGCCGGGATGTAGAACACCAGCGCGGCCAGCATGTAGGCCCAGGTGCGGGTGATGGCGTCGGGTTTGCGTCGATGCAGGGCGGCGTCGCAGCGGGGGCAGGTCTCGGGCTCGTCGGTCATGTCGCAGGCCAGGCCACAGCTGTGGCACAGGCACAGGCCCAGGTCGCGGGCCTCTGGCGGGGTGTCCAGCGGCTGGCCGTTCACAGGCTGTCCCAAAGGTCGCGGACATCGCGCCCGGCAATGCGGATCATCAGCAGGCTCAAGGCCGCCAGGGCGAACAGGCCGATGCCCGGGAGCACGTCCAGCAGGCCGGCGAGCTTGATCACCGCCACCAGCGCGCCCAGCAGGCACACCTCCAGCATGCTCCAGGGCCGCAGGGTTTCCAGGCTGCGCATGCACAGGTTGAACCCCGGCGCCCGCCGCTTTAGGTAGGCATGGCCCAGTACCCAGAGCAGCAGCGCCAATTGAAAGGCCGGTGCAATGATGATCGCCACCGCTGTCACCAGGGCGATGAAGGCGATCGGCCCCTGGTTCAGCGCCACGATGGAGTCCCATAACGTCGCGCTGTTGCTCAGGCCCTGGAGGCGGATGCTCATGATCGGGTAGATGTTGGCGAAGGCCCACAGCACCGCCGCCGTCACGCTCAAGGCCAGGCGTTGCTCGATGGTCAGGCCGTTGTAGCGCTGGATCACCGCGTGGCAGCGCACGCACGAGGCTTTCTGGTGCGCAGCGAGCACCACCGGCTCGTATACCGCATCGCAATGTTCACAAATGATCAGTCGGTCGGTGTCGGCCATCGGGATGCTCGCAGGAACAACCCCTTCAATATAGAAGTGCCTTGAGAATGAGCAACCCGACCGAATGGATCATTCCCCGCGAATGTATTGCTCCAGTTGTTTGATCAGATCGGCCTGCTCGGCGATGGCTTCCTTGACCAGGTCGCCGATGGACAGCAGGCCGACCAGTTTGCCGTCCTCTACCACTGGCAAATGCCGCAGATGTTTTTCGGTCATGATGCTCAGGCAGGTCTCGACGTTCTGGTGCGGGTCGATGGTGATCACGGGGGAGACCATGATGTCACTGACCTTCGTGCCCACCGATGAGCGACCGCGCAAGACCATTTTGCGAGCATAGTCGCGCTCGCTGATGATCCCCAGCACTTCATCGTTCTTCACCACCAGCAAGGCACCGACGTTCTTCTCGGCCATGCGCATCAGGGCCTGCAATACCATGTCGTCCGGTGAGATGGTGTGCACTTGCTGGTTTTTTTCATCTTTTAGCCGGAGCAACTGCGCGACGGTTTTCATGGGGGAGCCTCAGGTGTTGTTTTGCTGATTGTTAAAGCATCGTAGACCCAACGGCGCAGAGCAAGCGGTAAAGCGGCGGCCAGTCGTCCAAAAGCGTCATTGCCCGGGAAATTACCCCCCATTCTGTGGCCGGGCGCTGTTGTGGCGAGGGGATTTATCCCCGTTGGGCTGCGCAGCAGCCCCAATAAGCTGATGTCATCGACCTGACACACCGCGCTGGCAGGTTTCAGGACTGCTTCGCAGCCCAGCGGGGATAAATCCCCTCGCCACAGGTAGAATCGTCGCTTACGCAAAATTCGAGGTTGCAGCGGTGGATTTACAGCAGGGCTTCGTCCTGACCCGGCATTGGCGCGATACCCCGGCCGGCACCGAAGTCGAGTTCTGGCTGGCGACCGACGCCGGTCCCCGGCGCGTGCGCCTGCCGGTGCAGACGTCGGTGGCCTTCGTGCCGCAGATCCAGCGCGGCCAGGCCGAAGCGCTGCTGCAAGGGGAGAAGGACGTTGAGTTGCGTCCCCTGGACCTGCTGGATTTCGAGCATCGTCCGGTGCTGGGGCTGTATTGCCAGCAACACGCCCAACTGATGCGCCTGGACACCACCTTGCGCCGCGCTGGCGTGGAGGTGTTCGAAGCAGACATCCGGCCTTCGGAGCGCTACCTGATGGAGCGCTTCATCACCGCCCCGGTGTGGTTCGGCGGTACGCCAACCGCCGATGGCTTGCTGGTGGATGTCCAGATGAAACCGGCGCCCGAATACCGTCCACCGTTGCGCCTGGTGTCCCTGGACATCGAAACCACTGCCCAGGGCGAATTGTATTCCGTCGCGCTGGAAGGCTGCGGCGAACGCCAGGTCTACATGCTCGGGCCAGCCAATGGCGACGCTACCGGCGTGGATTTCCAGCTGGAATACTGCGAATCGCGCACGCTGCTGCTGAAGAAACTCAACGATTGGTTCGCCCGTTTCGACCCTGACGCGATCATTGGCTGGAACCTGGTGCAGTTCGACCTGCGGGTGTTGCATGAACACGCCCGGCGCCTGGCGGTGCCGTTGCGCCTGGGGCGCGGTGGGGAAGAGATGCAATGGCGCGAGCACGGAGCGCGCAACAACCACTTCTTCGCCTCGGCCGCTGGCCGGCTGATCATCGACGGGATCGAGTCCCTGCGTTCGGCGACCTGGAGTTTTCCCTCGTTCAGCCTGGAAAACGTCGCCCAGACGCTGCTGGGGGAGGGCAAGTCCATCGATAACCCGTACCAGCGCATGGACGAGATCAACCGCATGTTCGCCGAGGACAAGCCGGCCTTGGCCCGCTATAACCTCAAGGACTGCGAGCTGGTGACGCGGATTTTCGCCAAGACCGAACTGCTCAAGTTCCTCCTGGAGCGGGCCAGCGTCACCGGCCTGCCAGCGGACCGCAGCGGCGGTTCGGTGGCGGCCTTCACGCACCTGTACATGCCGCTGATGCACCGCCAGGGGTTTGTTGCCCCCAATCTCGGCCAGCGTCCGCCCGAGGCCAGCCCGGGTGGATTTGTCATGGACTCCAAGCCGGGGCTCTACGAGTCGGTGCTGGTGCTGGACTACAAGAGCCTGTATCCATCGATCATCCGCACTTTCCTGATCGACCCGGTGGGCTTGATCGAAGGGCTGCGCCACCCGGCTGACCAGGAGTCGGTGCCAGGCTTTCGCGGGGCGCGTTTCTCCCGTACCCGCCATTGCCTGCCGGCCATCGTGGCGCGGGTCTCAGAGGGCCGGGAAACCGCCAAGCGCGAGCACAATGCGCCGCTGTCCCAAGCATTGAAAATCATCATGAACGCCTTTTATGGCGTGCTCGGTTCCAGCGGCTGTCGCTTCTTCGATCCACGCCTGGCCTCGTCCATCACCCTGCGCGGCCACCAGATCATGCAGCGCACCCGCCAGTTGATCGAAGCCCAGGGCCATGTGGTGATCTACGGCGATACCGACTCCACGTTCGTCTGGCTGCGTCGTGCCCATGGCCAGGAGGAAGCGGCCAGGATCGGTCGCGAGTTGGTCGCCCACGTCAACCAATGGTGGCGTGAGCAGGTGCGCGATGAGTTCGGCCTGGAGAGTGCGTTGGAGCTGCAGTTCGAAACCCATTTCAAGCGCTTTCTGATGCCGACTATCCGCGGCGCCGAGGAGGGCAGCAAGAAACGCTACGCCGGATTGGTCACCCGTGCCGACGGCAGCGACGAAATCGTCTACAAGGGCCTGGAAACCGTGCGCACCGACTGGTCGCCGCTGGCACGGCAATTCCAGCAGGAGCTGTACGGGCGGATCTTCCACCGCCAGCCCTATCAGGATTATGTGCGCGATTATGTGCAGCAGACCCTGGCCGGTGCGTTCGATGATCGGTTGGTCTACCGCAAGCGTCTGCGTCGGCCCCTGGAAGACTACGAACGCAACGTCCCACCCCATGTGCGGGCTGCGCGGCTGGCCGATGAGTTCAACCAGCGCCAGGGGCGTCCGCGGCAATACCAGAATGGCGGCTGGATCAGCTACGTCATCACCGTCGCCGGCCCCGAGCCACTGGAAATCCGCAGCGCGCCGATTGATTACGACCATTACGTGAGCAAACAACTGCAACCGGTGGCGGATGCGATCCTGCCGTTCGTGGACGATGATTTCTCGACGTTGGTGGGTGGGCAGATGGGGTTGTTCTGACGGGAGGAGGCCCTGTTATTGGCTGGCTTTTGTGGCGAGGGAGATCCCGCCGCGTCTTCGACGCTGCGCTGTCGCGCAGCAAACAAGTGTCCGACCTAAGATTGGGGGGCGCGCGGGGAAAGAGACCGTAGCCATCACTGGTGTGTACGCACCCGAGAGGGAGAGTGGTCCGCACGGTATCGGCGTGGAGTCGTTGTAGGCACAGCAAGCTGTGACCACGTATGAGAGAGTGAATCCGTTCGCCACCGTGCTCCCCGCGCGCCTTTCAATCCTGCGAGGAATTGTCATGGCGCGCAAGAAGCAGCAGAAACGATTTGAAGTGATTCACCCTCATTGTGCGGGTATCGATATTGGCAGTCGTGAG
>NZ_FPIX01000034.1:0-50917 GCF_900119205.1 Pseudomonas sp. NFACC16-2
AACACCCAAGCAATTTGTCACCTCCAAGCCAAAAGGCGAAAGAGACCAGATTGCGGTGTGTGAAGACGAAACGAACCGAAAGTTCGAGAGACTCGAGCGCAGCACACAAACTATCGCATACCCATTTGCTGGAACGTGACCGCAAGGCACGCGCTGGCTACCGAATTTCTTGACGACCATAGAGCATTGGAACCACCTGATCCCATCCCGAACTCAGAAGTGAAACGATGCATCGCCGATGGTAGTGTGGGGTTTCCCCATGTGAGAGTAGGTCATCGTCAAGATTAAATTCCGAAACCCCTATCTGCTGATGCAGGTAGGGGTTTTGTTTTTAGTAGAAGTCATCGATTTTACCGACACGTTGTTGTTAAACGGGTTGGTCGCAGAATTTCTTGACGACCATAGAGCATTGGAACCACCTGATCCCATCCCGAACTCAGCAGTGAAACGATGCATCGCCGATGGTAGTGTGGGGTTTCCCCATGTGAGAGTAGGTCATCGTCAAGATTGAATTCCCAGAACCCCTGTCTGCATCAGCAGCCAGGGGTTTTGTCGTTTTGGGCCGGTAATCGGATCAAGCTCCTGATGCCCCGGCAAACCCCCAATGCCGTTGCTATGCTGTGATAGTCGGGCCTTGACCAAGGGCCCGCGACGTCACTGGTCATGGGGATTCCAATAATGAAAAACCCTTATGCTCCCGGCTTCTGGTGCGCCATTGTGGCTTTGCTGCTGCTTTCGGCCACATATTTCTATGGCGTCATGCTCACTCACCAGATCGACAAAGCGCTGTTGTTCCTCGATAGCGCCGCGGCGCTGATCGGCGTGATATCCATTGCAATCGTGGCCTGGGCATCGCTGCAGGGTCAGCGCATCAAGAAAAAACACCTCGAACAAGGCAAGACACTGGTGCTGATTTGGGATACCAAGGTTGCGCTGCGACGTGTCGAAACGGTGTTTGACCGTTATTTCTGGGGCAGTTATTGGCAGCCTGGCCGCACGTTCCAGGAAGTCATGGGGGAGCTCACCGGTACCCCTTTGGAAAAAAGCCTGGAAGCCCTGAAAACCCAATGTGCAGCCTTGGACAAGCAAGTCACCCAGGACGGCTGGCATTGGCTCAATAACGCGCGAGAGTTGTGTGACGTGGCTAATGCCATGGCCCGTGAGCGCTATCAACTGGACTTCTGCGATTCACGCGCAGACTCATCATCGGGCGCGGCAGTGATCAATCGCGATTTCGAAGTGCTGGTGTACACCTGGACGGCCCGTCTCAAGACTTTCGACCATCAGCTCGACGAGATAGAAGTCCAATATTCGTAGACCACCTCGCAAGAAAACGTTTTTACCCCTTTAAACATTGGGCCCGCAGGGGTACCTGATGGTAATCTCCCCTCCTCTTTTTTCGGCGTCGAGCCACACCCTTTGCGGGTCAGGGAAGACGACGGCTTTGTTCAACCATGGATATCGATCGGGTCACTCATGAATAAATCAGCAAGCATACTCCTGGGAATCGTTGTGGCTGTCGGTGCTGTCAGTGCGGGCGGCGCCTGGTACACCGGGACCAAGCTCGAAGGCGTGTTGACGAACGCTATTGCCGATAGCAACAAGCAGATGCAGACAGCCTTGGCCGGGTCCAATAGCACCGCCACCCTGGAGCTGGTTTCCATGGACCGTGGAACGTTCAGCAGCACCGCCCACTACCGCCTCAAGGGCGAGGGCGAGATCTTCGGTGGCGAGCCGGTTGAGCTGCTCTTCGTCGACCAGATCGAACACGGCCCACTGCCATTTTCGCGCTTGATAACACTCAAATGGCTACCGGTCATGGCCACCAGCCACACCGCGCTTGAGCGCAATCCGCTGACTGACAAGTGGTTCGCCGCCACCAAGGACCAATCGCCGCTCAAAGGTGTGGTCAACCTGGGTTACGACCAATCCATCAATGGCACCTACGAGCTGCTGCCCGTGGATACCAAGCTGGATGAGCAATCCCAGCTCACTTTCTCCGGTCTTAAAATCGACCTGGCTGCCAGCGCCCAGGCACAGAAGGTCAAGGCCGACGGCTATATGGACAGCTTCAAGCTGACCACCGTCGCCGAAGACCAGACTCCCGTGCAGGTTGAGCTGAATGGCCTGACATTGGCGAGCAACCTGAGCAAAAGCTCCTACGGTTACTACATGGGTGACAACACCCTGCTGCTGAGCAACACCAAGGCCACCTTTGGTGAGCCGAAGTCGGTGCTGGGCCTGAAGAACTTCGAGATGAAGAACAGCAGCACCGAGAGCGGCACCAGCGCTTCGGGGCGTGCCGATTACAAGATCGGTGAGTTGTCGTTCAACGACAAGACCATTGGTTCGGCGCAGATGGCAGTCAGCCTGAAGAACCTGGACATCCCGGCCACCATGTCGCTGATGCAGATTTACCAGACCAAGCTGCAACCCTACGAAAAAGCTGCAGCCGAGGCCGCAGCAGCCGGTGAGCCGGCGCCAGAGCTGAGCCTGACCGAAGCTGAAGAAGCGCAGGTCAAGGCTGATCTGGAGAAACTCCTGGCCGGCGCCCCGCAAGTGGCGTTGGAAAACCTGTCGTTCAGCACCGCCAATGGTGAAAGCCGCGCCAACCTGATCGTTGATCTGGCCAAGCCGCAGTCCATGGACCTGCCACCGGATGAGTTGGGCCGTCAGTTGCTCGCGCTGCTGGATTTCAACGTCAAGGTTTCCAAACCGATGCTGGTGGACCTGATGACCGTGCAGGCACAGATGGAAGGCCAAACGGATGCGAAGTTGATCGCCGATCAGGCCACTGCCACCAGCGATATGTTCAGCGCCATGGCGGTCGGTTCGGAACTGGCAACGCTTGAAGGCAACGATGTTGTCACCAAGCTGCACTACGCCAACAATCAGGTCGATTTCAACGGCCAGAAGATGACCGTTGAGCAATTCACGGCATTCGTGATGAGCAAGCTGGGCGGTGGCGTCGCCGTCCAGTAACACGCTTGGGCAACACCCCAAACCCGGTCCGTGCATGACGCATGGGCCGGGTTTTTTTAAGCCTATCGATCAGCCCTGCGCCGAAATCTGTAGCGATTCTGAAGAATTGTGGCGTTCCTGAAGATGATCCGCCTGAGAGTGCAAGACTAGGCCCATTAGAGCTTGGCTGGATTTCTTTGATCCGGCTTCCTGTTTGATGGGCAAGGGGGCACTGCGACCCGGCTGGCCATGTAAGGATGCTGACGAATGCCGCGTACTGTGGGTCCTTTTCTTCAACGTGGTTTGCGCCCGTTGTTTCGCGTCGCGCTGTGCAGCCAATTGTGCTGGCCGATGCTGGTGTTTGCCGATACCGCCTATGACCAAATGGTGCTCGACGCCCGTGCCGGCCATTACACGCCTGCGCTGACTGCGTTGCGCCAGGTACCGGCCGGCCAGGCCAGCACTGCGCAGATCAGCGACCACCTGCAAATCGCCAGTTGGGCCGGCCTCGACGCTGAGGTAGTGACGGTCTATGAGACCCAGGGCCGCCATCGAGTGCTGCCTGTCCAGGCGCTGACCGCTACGGCTCGCGCCTATCGAAACCTCAAGCGTTGGGATTCGGCGCAAGAGCTGTACCGTCAGGCCTTGGTGATCGATCCAAAGAACCCCGACTTGCAACTCGGCCTGGCCTTGACCCAGGCCGATGGCGGTCAGCCCGACGAAGCCGTCACTCGCGCCAAGGCCATGGTCGCCGCCAAACCGACAGATCCGATGCGTCGACTGGCGCTGGGTTATGCCCTGACCCGCGCCAACAGCCCCCACGAGGCGCTGTTCGAATACGACCAAGCCTTCACCCGTGCGGGCAACAGCCCGGAGATTGCACGCGAATACATCTACGCCCTGCAACGCGCGCGGCTGCCCCAGCCGGCGTTGCGCCTGGCGCGTCTGCAGCCGGGGCTGATCGACCGTGGCGTGCAGCGCCGCCTGGAAGGTGACGTAGCAGCCGAACGGGTGCGCCTGGCGGACATGGCCAGCCGCAGCGAACAGGAGCGCTTCGTCATTGCCGACCGTGCCCTGGCCGACTACGACAAGTTGCTCGCCACCTGGACCCCGGTGGCCGAGGCCCACGACGACGTACTCCGTTGGCGCATCGATCGCATGGGCGCGCTCAATGCCCGCGCCCGTCGAGCAGAAGTGATTGCCGAATACCAGAAGCTGATCGCCGAGGGTGTGAGCATTCCCACTTATGCTCTGCGCTGGGTGGCCTCTTCCTATCTGGAACAGCGTGAGCCGGAGATTGCCGTCGATCTGTACCGCCGGGTCCTGACTGCGCCGGATGCCGATCCCGCGGAGCGTTTTGAAGACAGCACCGCGCTCTACTATGCGTTGCTGGAAAGTGAAAAATCCGAAGAGGCCCGTGCACTGGCCGAAGACATGGCGAAAGCCCAGCGTCCGCGCATCGAGCTCAAGGGCCTGCCGATCGGCAACCCCAACGATGAATGGATGGACGCCCAGCAACTCGCCGCCCAGGCCGGCACGTACGGCGCCGACCTGCCTTCTGCCGAAGCGCGCCTGGACACCCTGGTCAACCAAGGCCCGGGCAACACCGGCATGCGCCTGGCCCAGGCCGATCTGTACCAGGCCCGTGACTGGCCGCGCCGTTCGGAAAACCTGCTCAAAGAAGTCGAGGCGACGATCCCGCGCAACCGTGACCTGGAAATCGCCCAGGCCCGTGCGGCCATGGATTTGCAGGAGTGGCGGCAGCTGGATGCCCTGACCGACGACGTGGTCGTCCGCTACCCGGAAAACGCCCATGTCAAACGTCTGCAGCGCCAGCGCGAGGTACACGACATGGCCGAGCTGCGCATCGAGGCGTACACCGGCAAGAGCTATGGCGGTGGCAACGGTGACGCCGGCGCAGTCACTGGCAGCCGGGACTTTGGTATCGAAACGCTGCTCTATAGCCCGCCCATCGATGAAGACTGGCGGCTGTTCGGCGGTGCCGGCTACGCCACCGGTGATTTCGAGGAAGGCACTGGCCACCACCGTTGGCAGCGCCTGGGCGTGGAGCGTCGCACCCGGGACATGACGCTGGAGGCCGAGGTCTCCAATCACGCTTATGGTTCCGGCGACAAGCAAGGCGCGCGCGTGGCCGTGGCCCGAGACATCGACGACCACTGGCAATACGGCGGTAGCCTGGATTACCTCTCGGCCAATACCCCGCTGCGGGCGCTCAACAGCGGCATCCGCGCCAACGGCGGGAGTGGTTTCGTCCGCTGGCGGGCCCATGAAAGCCGCGAGTGGCGACTGGCGGTGAGCCCATCTCATTTCAGTGACGGCAACAACCGCCTCGAAACCCAGCTGACCGGTCGCGAGGGCATCTACAGCACGCCGCGCCTGCAAGTGGAGCTGGGTCTGGAAGTAGCTGCCAGCCGCAACAGCGGCTCCAACGAAGTGCCCTATTTCAACCCGAAAGCGGATTTCAGCGTCATGCCGACCGTGAGCGCCAACCACGTGTTGTATCGCCGCTACGAAACCACGTGGAGCCAGCAATTCCAGGTCGGTGCCGGTACCTACAGCCAGCGTGACTACGACACCGGGGCCATGGGACTGCTCGGCTACGGCCAGCGTTTCATCTGGAACGACGTGCTAGAGGCAGGTGCCGCGCTGAGTTGGCTCAACCGCCCCTACGACGGCGATCGCGAAAGCGATTTGCGCCTGCTTGTCGACCTCACCTATCGCTTCTAGAAGAGTTTGAAGATGCCTGTCATTTCGCGATTCATCCTTCTGCTGGGGGTCTTGCTGATCAGCGCTTGTGCCCAGCAAGCCCCGGCATTCACGCCGCCCTCGCAGCGCCCGCTGGCGGCCAATGATGCCCCGTGGCCCAAGAACCATGTGCTCGGCATCGCCTACCACGATGTCGACGACCGTGACCCGGACCAAGCGCTGGTGGCCGTGCGTACCGAACGGTTGATCGAGCAACTGGCGTGGCTGCGGGAAAACAACTACCAGCCGGTCACGGTGGATCAGATCATCACGGCTCGCAATGGCGGCCCGGAACTGCCACCGCGTGCGGTGCTGCTGAGTTTCGACGACGGCTACGCGAGCTTCTACACTCGCGTCATGCCCATCCTGCGTGCCTATAACTGGCCAGCGATCCTTGCCCCGGTCGGCAGTTGGGTGGATACGCCGCTGAACCAAACGGTGGATTTCGCCGGGGTGCCACGCAAGCGTTCCGAGTTCCTGACCTGGGAGCAGATTCGCGAGGTTTCCAAATCGGGCCTGGTGGAAATCGCCGCCCACACCGATGCCAATCACAAAGGCATCCTCGCCAACCCGCAAGGCAACCAGCAACCCGCTGCGACCACCCGGCGCTATGACCCCGCCACCGGTCGTTACGAGACCGAGGCCGAGTTCCAGGCTCGCTTGCGCAAGGACGTGGCGGCCATTTCCGAGAAAATTCGCAAGGTCACTGGCTACAGCCCGCGTGTCTGGGTCTGGCCGTACGGTGAAGCCGACGGGACTGCGTTGCAGGTGATTGGCAACGAGGGCTATCAAATGGCCCTGACCCTGGAGGATGGTCTCGACAGCCTGGATAACCTGATGAGCGGCCCACGCTTCCTGGTGGCGTCCGATCCGGATGGTGCCCATTTCGCCGAAAGCATCGTGTCGGTGCAGACGATTGACCCGATGCGCGTGGTACATGTCGACCTGGATTACGTCTACGATCCGGACCCGGTGCAGCAGGAAGCCAATGTCGGCCAGTTGGTCCAGCGCATTTCCGACCTGGGCGCCAATACGGTATTCCTGCAAGCCTTCGCCGATCCGAAAGGCGACGGCCTCGTGCATTCGTTGTACTTCCCCAATCGTCACCTGCCAGTGCGCGCCGACCTGTTCGACCGGGTTGCATGGCAGTTGCGCACCCGGGCCAACGCCAAGGTCTATGCCTGGATGCCGGTGCTCAGTTTCGCCCTGGACGCAAAGCTTTCGCGGGTACAGCGCTGGGATCCGGAAACCGGCAAGACTGGCGTTGCCCCGGACCAGTACGTGCGTTTGTCGCCGTTCGACCCGAACGTGCGCAAGGTCATTGGCGAGATCTACCAGGATCTGGCGCGGATGAGCTCATTGGACGGCGTTTTGTACCATGACGACGCGGTGTTCTCCGACTTCGAAGATGCCAGCCCCGCAGCCCTGAAAGTCTATGCCGCCAACGGCCTGCCGACGTCCATTGCCGCCCTGCGGGCCGATCCTGCAGCGATGCAACGCTGGACCCGCTTCAAGAGCCGCTACCTGATCGACTTCACCCATGAGCTGACCGCCAAGGTCCGGGCGATTCGTGGTCCGCAGGTGCTCACCGCGCGCAATATCTTTGCCGAACCGATGCTCAATCCTGACAGCGAAGCCTGGTTCGCCCAGAACCTCGATGACTTCCTCGGCGCCTATGACTGGACGGCGCCGATGGCCATGCCGCTGATGGAAAATCAGACCCGCCAGCAATCCGGCCCCTGGCTCGACCGCCTGGTGGACACCGTCAAGGCCCGTCCCGGCGCGCTCAAGCGCACGGTGTTCGAATTGCAGGCCCGGGACTGGCACAGCAAGCCGGTCAGCGACATCGACGGTGAACAATTGGCCGACTGGATGGGGCGTCTCAAGCGTAAAGGCGTGACCAGTTTCGGTTACTACCCGGACAACTTCATCGAAGACCAGCCCGCGGTGAAAACCGTGCGGCCGGCGCTCTCCAACAAGTGGAATCCTTGACATGCTCGACAGACTGCTCGCTCTGCTGGTGCTGGCGATCGTCCTTGGGGTGCCCCTGGGCCTGATCTTCCTGGTCACCGGGCAATTCCTGATGGACTTCGTGTTCTTTTACCCGCTGTTCATGTCCGGACTGTGGATCGCCGGCGGCCTGTACTTCTGGCTGCACTGGGAGCGCCACTGGCTGTGGAAGGACGACACCTTGCCACCGCCCCTGGCCGGCGAGCCGTTGATCAGTATCCTGATCCCGTGCTTCAACGAAGGCGATAACGTCGCCGACACCATTCACGCGGCGCTGGGCCAGCATTACCCGAACATCGAAGTCATCGCCATCAACGACGGCTCCAAGGACAACACTGCCCAGATGCTCGATCAGCTGGCGGGTGAAGACCCGCGCCTGCGCGTCCTGCACCTGGCGGAAAACCAGGGCAAGGCCGTGGCCCTGCGCATGGGCGCCATCGCGGCGCGCAGTGAATACCTGGTGTGCATCGACGGTGACGCACTGCTGGCGCCGAACACCTGTGCCTACCTGGTGGCGCCGATGCTGGACAACGCCCGCCTCGGCGCGGTGACCGGCAACCCGCGCATCCGTACCCGCTCGACCTTGATAGGCCGGGTCCAGGTCGGCGAGTTTTCCTCGATCATCGGCCTGATCAAGCGCACTCAACGGGTGTTCGGGCGGATCTTCACCGTGTCTGGCGTAATCGTCGCGTTCCGTCGCTCCGCCCTGCACCGGGTTGGCTACTGGAGCCCGGACATGATCACCGAAGACATCGACATCAGTTGGAAGCTGCAACTGGATCACTGGAGCATCTTCTACGAGCCGCGTGCGCTGTGCTGGATCCTCATGCCCGAAACCCTGCGTGGCCTGTGGCGGCAACGGCTGCGCTGGGCCCAGGGGGGGGCCGAGGTGTTGTTCAAGAACATCCGTGGCATCTGGCAGTATCGCCACCGCTACCTGTGGCCACTGTTGTTCGAATATTGCCTGTCCACCGGTTGGGCGTTCACGTTCCTGCTGTCGGTGATTTTCTGGGGGGCTGGCAAGTTCGTCGAAATGCCAGAGGCCATTGCGGTCGATCACCTCATGCCGCCAGCCTTCACCGGGCTGCTGCTGGCCGTGGTGTGCCTGCTGCAGTTCGCGGTGAGCATCCTGATCGACCGCCGCTACGAAAAAGGCCTGTGGCACATCATGTTCTGGGTGGTCTGGTACCCGTTGGTGTTCTGGCTGATCAGCCTCTTCACCACTCTGGTGAGCTTTCCAAAAGTGCTGTTCGGGCAGCATCAGAAGCGTGCGCGCTGGATCAGTCCGGATCGCGGTATCAAACCGTTCGATGATCAGGAAGAGGAAGTGATCCGATGAAAATTATCAGGACCCGGCAACGGCCTTTTCTGGTGCTCATCGATGCGTTTTTTACCGTACTGGCGTGGGTGGGGTTGTTGTACTTGCTGGTCAATGGGCTGTGGCCGCTGTTCGCGAGCCAGGCCGGTCCGCGCCCGGGAGGGTCTCTGTTCGATACCCTGGGGACCTTGCAGGTCTATGGATGGATCGCCTTGGTCAACGCGGTGCTGTTGATTACCTGGGCGCGTTACCAACAGCGTAAAAGTCGTAGCTTCGCCCAGCGCCGGTCGCCGGCCCCGGTCGTGAATGACCAGGGCTTGAGCGCCAGTTTCAAGTTGACCGACGAGCGCCTGGACACGCTGCGCCAGCCCGGCTCGAAGACCATTCACAACAACCAGGACGGCGACATCAGCCACGTCGTGCCGCATTTCCACTTGCTCAGCCCCGACTTGCAGCCACCGCCCCTGGCGCCACTGGAGCGCCCCGGCGTGATTCACCTGCCGGCCGATCACTCCGTACATTGATGCAAGCCGTGCCGACGCTTTCGCGTTCAAGCCCGCTCCCACAGGGGACTTGGGGTGTGGGACAGATCTACGAAGAGAAATCCCGAACCAGCCGCCATGCCTCGTCCACCGGCAACGGTTGTTTCATGCGCTGGGCCAACGCCGCCATGGCCCGGCCTTCATCACAAGCCACTGCGGCGGCAACGAGGCCGTCCTTGCCCAGCAGGGCAATAAAGGGCGGATGCTCGGGCGTGCCCTTGAATTCCACTTCGTCCCAGTGCTCGGCGTGGCCAAGATAGTCATAGCGTTTGCCAAAGTGATAGGTCCAGAAAAACGGCACGTCCAGATAGCGCTCGTCGCCGCCGAGCATGTTCGTAGCGGCGATGCGCGCCTGTTGCTGGGCCAGGCGCCAATGCTCGATGCGCACAGGCGCGCCGTTGAGGGGGAACGTCGCGATATCACCCACGGCCCATACGCCTTCAGCCACACGCATGCCTGCGTCAACGGACAGCGACTGGTCCTGTTCCCGTGGCAACCCGGCAAACGGCTCGGTGGCCGGGCGCACGCCAATGCCGACGATCACCAGGTCCGCAGCCAGACGCTGGCCGTTATCCAGCGCCACGGCTTCGACCTTGTGCGCTCCCTCGATCCGTGCCGCTTCGCCGTCGGTGTGGTACACCACGCCGTTGGCCCGGTGTCGGGCCAGGATGGCCTGGCCAACGCTCTCACCCAACTGTGCAGCGAACGGCACCGGATGCCGGGCCAGGACGGTGACGTCCAGCCCGCGCTTGCGCAGGGACGAGGCGACTTCCATGGCGATGAAACTGTCGCCGATGATCACCGCCTGTTGCCCTGGCCGGACCGTGTCGAGAATCTGCCGGGCGTGGGCGATCGAACGCAGCACGAAGACTTGCGGCAATTCGATGCCGGGCAGTGCTGGCATCTTGGGTACCCCGCCAGTGGCAATGAGCGCGGCGTCGTAGTCCAGCTGCCGGCCATCGGCGAGTTGGATTTGCCGAGCGTCGGGGTCCAAGTGGGTGACCTCGCCATGGAGCCTTTCGATGCGTTGCCGGGTGAAGTAGGTTTCATCGCGCAGCGGCGCTGTCTCGTTGACTGCCATGTCGCCGGCCAACACATACTTGCTCAGCACCGTCCGGTCGTAGCCGGCTTCGGCTTCGCGGTCGATCATCAGGATTCGACCGCCAAAACCCTTCTCGCGCAACGCCGCCGCGCAAGCCGTGCCGGCGGCACCGGCGCCGATGATGGTAAACGTGCGTGCGTCATCGGCCGGCGGGACTTTATCGGTTGGCAATGGTTGATCGTCGACCCAGACGTCACCGTCCCGGACCTCGACGTGGTAGCGCGCCAGGCTGTCGAGGGCCGGCGGTTCGCACAGGGCGCCGTCTTCCGTGCGGAACGCGGCCTTGTGCCAGGGGCAAATCAGCCGTCCATGGCACACCGCGCCCTTGGCCAGTGGTGCGCCGGCATGCGGACATTTGCCTTGGAAGGCGCGCACTTGATCACCGGAGCGCAACAGCAGGATGGACGTGTCGTCGATTTTGACTTCAAGGCCGCGATCTTCACGAACGTCGGCGAAACGGGCGACTTGATGCAGAGACATGGTCATTCTCCGGCAGGCGTTTCCCTTTGGAGTCGCAGGATCGGGGCGAGTTTCAGCATAATTGTCACTGCAACCTTGGCGAAGCTGCGGCTATAGTTCGCAAGCCGTCCATGGCCAGACACGCACAAGGTGCCCCCGGTATGACCCGATTGAACTTTTTCTCCCCTTGGCTGGCGGCCGTCGCCCTGGTGCTGTGCGCACAAGGGGCTGTCCAGGCCGAGGAGCGTTTTACCCTCAGCATCCCCGGCGTGTCGGACGACCGCCTCTTCACGGCGGCGGCAGCCAGTGATGCCAATACTTGTGGTGGCAAGAACATTTCTCCGGCCCTGAGTTGGAACGCCGGCCCGCCCGGCACCCTCAGCTACGCCATCGTCATGTTGGACCCGGACGGCCAAAGGGGCCAAGGTGTCGACCACTGGATCCACTACGGCATCAAGGCCACCACGCGGCAGATTCCGACGGGCGCCGGCACCAAGTCCTCGTTGGAAGGCATGAGCGGTATCAACAGCAAGAACACCCACGGCTACATCGGTCCTTGCCCGCCTGTCGGCGACAGCGCTCACCACTACCTGATCCAGCTTTTCGCCCTGGACCTGCCGCCGGAGGCACTGCCCGCCGACCTCACACGCGCCCAACTGATGGAAAAAATCAAAGGCCACGTGCTGCGCAACAGCAGCGTAGTGCGCCGTTACCACCGCTGACCCAAGACGACACAACCCCCTGTGGCGAGGGGATTTATCCCCGTTGGGGTGCAAAGCACCCCTTGCCACAATGACGCCGCCCAGACACAAAATTGGCATCACGCGCCAAAAGCGAGCACTATCGAGCCCCTGTTCACTCATGCCGGAGGATGGCGATGACGCAGAAACCCGACGGCATCGCCCGCCTCCTGAACTGCCCGACCAAGGGCGACGAAATACGCCGGGCCATCGCCCAGAGCCGCAAGGATTTCCTGCCTGCCGACGAGGCCGAAGACGCCGAGCCAGGCCAGCCACCGGTTCAACCGGTGGATACTGATCGCGACGACTGAGCCGTCGCCCTCTTTCAACTTATCGTTCAAATCTGCCTATGACTGCCACCCCTGTTCTACCCGGTGACCGATTCAGCCGATCCGATTACAAGACCCTGGGCCTGGCTGCCTTGGGCGGTGCGCTGGAGATCTACGATTTCATCATCTTCGTCTTCTTCGCCCTGACCCTCAGCCAATTGTTTTTCCCGCCGGAAATGCCCGATTGGCTGCGCTTGCTGCAAAGCTTCGGGATTTTCGCCACCGGCTACCTGGCCCGGCCCCTGGGCGGCATTCTCATGGCGCACTTCGCTGATCGCCTGGGACGCAAGCGCGTATTCAGCCTGAGCATCCTGATGATGGCCTTGCCATGCCTGCTCATCGGCGTGATGCCCACCTACGCGCAAATCGGTTATTTCGCACCGTTGCTGTTGCTGGCGCTGCGTATCCTGCAGGGTGCGGCGGTGGGCGGTGAGGTGCCCAGCGCCTGGGTATTCGTGGCCGAACACGCGCCGCTGCATCATCGCGGCTATGCCCTGGGTTTCCTCCAGGCCGGCCTGACCTTCGGCTACTTGCTGGGCGCCTTGACCGCAACAGCGCTGGCGCGGATCTACACGCCGACGGAGATACTCGATTACGCCTGGCGCCTGCCGTTCCTGTTGGGGGGCGTCTTCGGCGTGATCGGCGTCTGGCTGCGTCGCTGGCTGAGCGAAACGCCGATTTTCATGGCCCTGCAAGCCAATCGCGAAGGCGCAGCGGAACTGCCGTTGCGCACGGTCCTGCGCGACCACCGCCAGGCTTTGCTGCCCGCCGCCATCCTGACTTGCGTGCTGACCTCTGCCGTGGTGGTGTTCGTGGTCATCACCCCGACCGTGATGCAGAAAAGCTTCGGCATGACCCCCAGCCACACCTTCGCCCTGAGCAGCCTGGGCATCGTCTTCCTGAACATCGGCTGTGTCCTAGCCGGGCTCATCGTCGACCGCATCGGCGCCTGGCGCACCGTCATGCTCTACAGCCTGCTGCTGCCTGTGGGCATTGCCGTGCTCTACGCCAGCCTGATCAGCGGCAGCGCCTGGCTGGGCCTGGCCTACGCCGTGGCCGGGCTGGGTTGCGGCGTGGTCGGTGCGGTGCCGTCGGTGATGGTCAGCCTGTTCCCGCCGAAGATCCGCGTGTCCGGCATCTCGCTCACCTACAACATCGCCTATGCCCTGTGGGCCAGCATGACACCGCTGATGCTGATTGCACTGGTGCCGTGGAGCCCGTGGGTGTGCGTGGGGTATTGCGTGGTGATGGGGGCGGTGGGCGTGGGGGCGGCGGCGTATTTTCCAGGACGGCATGGGAAGGCGGCGCAGCCGTCATTGGCTTGTGAATCCTGATCCGGTTAAAGACGCCCACGCAAAAAATCCACAAAAGCACGAGTCCGTGCCGAGCGGCGTCGATCTTGACTGAACACGGCGCTGATGGGCAGCGCCAGTGGCTGGTAATCGGCCAGCAGGGGGCAGACGGTTCCCTGGCGAACATCGGCAGCGAACAGCCACTGCGGTGACAGCGAAACGCCCAGGCCCGACAGCACCATTTCCCGGATCGCCTCGCTGCTGTTGCAGGTGACGTTGCCCTTGATCGTTACGCTGTGCTGTCGGCCATCCTGGTCGAACCGCCAGACGTCATAATGCTCCAGCAGCGTGAACGCCAAACAGTTATGGCCGGCCAGGTCAGCCGGTGCGAGGGGCGTGCCGTGCTGTTGCAGATAGGCGGGGGAGGCGTACACCCGGCGCGGGCTGTCGCCGAGGGAAATCGCTACCAGCCCTTCGTTTTTCACCGCGCCGATGCGAATCGCAAGGTCGATGTTTTCCTTCAGCACGTCTTCGTTCTGATCACTTAACCTCAAGTCGATACGAAGCTGTGGGTGAAGGGCCAGGAACTCGCCCACCAGGGGCGCAATACACAATCGGCCGAAACTGACGGGCACCGCCACGCGCAGAAGGCCGGCGATCTGTTCCTGGCCACTGGCGAAACTGAGTCGTGCGGCGTCCACGCTTGCGAGTATGTCCTTGCTCTCGGCGTAGAAGCGCTGCCCCTGGTCGGTCAGCGCGAGCTGGCGGGTACTGCGGGCAAACAGCGCCCCGCCGAGGTGTTGCTCCAACGCGCGGATCTGCTTGCTCACCGCCGGTTGGCCCAGGTTCAGTTCCCTGGCGACGGCCGAAAACGAGCCGCGCTCCACCACCCGCACGAACACCTGCATTGCGTCGAACAGATCCATCTGGATTTAGCCTCTGCCTGGAATAAATCCTATCCATTGTTGCTCACTTATCGGAATGCGTCTTCCCTCGCACTATGAACCTGCCCACTCATTGGAGGTTTACCGTCATGAACAACACCATGTCCGCCGCCGTTGCCGAAACCGCTCAGGCTGCGCTGATTGTCCGTTCCATCTCCCGGCCCATTCCCGGCAAAGGCCAGGTATTGATCAAGGTGCATGCCGCCGGAATCAACCCGCTGGACACCAAGATCGCGGCGGGAGGCGGGGCCCACGCACGTCAGCCGCTGCCCGCCGTATTGGGAATCGACCTGGCCGGGATGGTGGTCGAACGGGGAGAGGGCGTGAATGACTTCGCGCCTGGCGACGAGGTGTTCGGCATGGCCGGCGGGATCGGTGGGGCCCAAGGCGCGCTGGCCGAATACATCGCGGTCGATGCCCGCCTGATTGCGCCCAAGCCTCGCTCACTGGGCATGCGCGAAGCGGCCGCCTTGCCGCTGGCATTCATTACGGCCTGGGAAGGCTTGGTCGATCGCGCCAACGTTCGGGCCGGGCAACAGGTGCTGATTCATGGCGGGGCGGGCGGCGTCGGTCAAATGGCCGTGCAAATCGCCAAGGCCCGTGGCGCCGAGGTCTACGCCACGGGCTCGGCCGCCAGCCAGGCTTTCATCCGCGAACTGGGCGCGTCAGCCATCGACTACCGGACCCAGGACACCGACAGTTACGTGCGCCAGTACACCGATGGCGAAGGCTTCGACATTGTCTACGACACTGTTGGCGGCTCGACCCTGGATGCGTCCTTCAACGCGATAAAAACCTACACCGGCCACGTGCTCAGTTGCCTCGGCTGGGGCCAACACAGCCTCGCGCCGTTGTCGTTTCGGGGGGCGAGTTATTCCGGGGTGTTTACGTTGATGCCGCTGCTGACCGGCAAGGGGCGCGAGCATCATGGTCAGATCTTGCGGGAGGCCGCCGCTCTGGTTGAGTCAGGGCAACTGCGGATCAAGCTGGATCAGCGCCGGTTTGGCCTGGAGCAAGTCAACGAGGCCTTTGCGCAGGTAGCCGAGGGGCGTGGGGCGGGGAAAACGGTCGTGGACATTGGGATTGAGTGAGACGGGACGGCACTCCGTCAGGGCCAAACAACTTGAGCGCTCATACAAACCCCGTAGAATGCAGCCGCCATTATGCCGCTACCTCTCAAGGACGAATTCAAACATGCGAGTTTTTACCCTGTTGCTGGCCCTCTGCCTTATGGCCGGTTGCGCTTCCAAGCCCGACTACTACATTTCCCCTGCGCCGGTGGCGATCCCCGAGACCGCCACCTATTGGATCGACACGTTCAACGTTGAAGTCGTCGGCAAAAACGAACGCTTTCTGCCCGACGAAAAAGTCCGTGACCAGTTGCACACCGACCTGATCGTCCGCCTGCTCGACGGCAATCGCTATGCCTCCAGCAAGGAAACCGCTGACTATCTGCTGGACGTCAGCGCCGTCTATGCGCGCCGTATCCAAGACACTCAAGGTGGCTTCATGAACAAAATCGTCGCCGACGGTACGTATCTGGCCAGTGTCGATTTCAATTATCAGGTCAAGGTGAAGAAGGCCGGTGTCGAAGTGCTGCACTTTGCCCAGGCCCGCCAGGGGCTGATGCCGGGTGGGGCGATCGGGCAACTCGAGGCCATGAGAGGCATCGCGGGCGCCCTGACGAACAGAGGCAACTCCGATGTCGAAGACTATTACACCGGCCATTTGAGCGGATTTATCGCCGATGATCTGCGGGGCATTCCGTCCCGCTAACCATGCCTGCTGCAACGTGCTGGCGATTGGTCCGAGCCCGGTTTTTCCAGCGTGCCAAAAAAAATTCCTGATCGTTAACCCGAACCTCGTGTGCCTTGCGTCTGAGCTTGTGTACGAATCATTCATTCACGAGGTTCAGCCCATGTTCCGTCCACTTCCCTTTATGCGTCCTGCTGCCCAAGGCTTCGCCGTGACTTTGCTGGTGGCGTTGGCCGGTTGTGGGTTGTCTTCCCGGGAGGCTGCCAAGCCATCCGAACCGGTGCCTGTGGCACCCAGCGTTGTACCGCAAGGTGAGATCGCCTACGTGCGCCAACCCATGGCCAAGCGCATGGTCGCCCCGGCATCAATGCCCGCCCCTGGCATGGCGAACGATGCCATCGCCGGGGATTACCGCACCGAACCGCGCGAGCAGTACGAAAAACTGCCGGACAACCCCATCCATAGCGTCGCCGAAACGCCGGTCTCGACCTTCAGCGTGGATGTCGACACCGGAAGTTATGCCAATGTGCGACGTTTCCTCAATCAAGGCAGCCTGCCGCCCGAAGGGGCTGTTCGGCTGGAGGAAATGGTCAACTATTTCCCTTACCACTATGCCCTGCCCAGCGACGGTTCACCCTTTGGCGTGACCACCGAACTGGCCCCGTCGCCCTGGAACCCCCACACCCGCTTGCTGCGCATCGGCATCAAGGCCAGCGACCGCGCCGTGGCGGATCTGGCGCCGGCCAACCTGGTCTTCCTGGTGGACGTTTCCGGCTCCATGGACCGTCGCGAAGGCCTGCCGTTGGTCAAGAGCACGCTGAAACTGCTGGTGGATCAATTGCGCGATCAGGACCGGGTATCCCTGGTGGTCTATGCCGGCGAATCCCGGGTGGTGCTCAAGCCCACCTCCGGGCGCGACAAGGTGACAATCCGCAACGCCATCGATCAACTCGACGCCGGTGGTTCCACCGCGGGCGCCTCGGGTATCGAACTGGCCTACCAGATGGCTCGGGAGAGCTTCATCGACAAAGGCATCAACCGCATCCTGCTGGCCACCGATGGCGACTTCAACGTCGGCATCAGTGATTTCGACAGCCTCAAGCAGATGGCGGTGGACCAGCGTAAGAGCGGCGTCTCCCTGACGACGCTGGGCTTCGGTGTGGATAACTACAACGAACACCTGATGGAGCAATTGGCCGATGCTGGTGACGGTAACTACGCCTACATCGACAACCTGCTCGAGGCGCGTAAAGTCTTGGTCGACCAGCTCAGCTCCACCCTGGCGGTGGTGGCGCGGGATGTGAAGTTGCAGGTGGAGTTCAACCCTGCCCAGGTCAGCGAGTATCGCCTGCTCGGTTATGAGAACCGTGCGCTCAAGCGTGAGGATTTCAATAACGACAAGGTCGACGCGGGCGAGATAGGTGCCGGGCATACGGTGACGGCCTTGTATGAAATTGTCCCGAAGGGCCAGCCGGGCTGGTTGGAGCCGCTGCGCTATGCCAGCACGCCCCAGTCGGAGGGGAAATCAGGCGAATTGGCGATGTTGCGCGTACGCTACAAACCCGCTGAGGGCGGTAGCAGTCGATTGATCGAGCATCCGATTGCTGGCGTGCAGAACGACGACAAGCCTAGCGATGACCTGCGTTTCTCCGCCGCCGTGGCGGCCTTCGCCCAGCAGCTCAAGGGGGATGGGCGTTACACTGGGACGATGAGCTTGAAGGACACTGCGCAATTGGCCCGTTCGGCCCGCGGCGATGATCCGTTTGGGCTGCGTGCCGAGTTTGTGCAGTTGGTGGAGCTTGCCCAGAGCCTCGAGCCTGCGGCCAAGCGCTGATCCCGAGCACAGCAAGGATCACATGTGGGAGCGAGCTTGCTCGCGATAGCGGTGGACCAATCTGCTCATCATTGACTGATCCGACGCCATCGCGAGCAAGCTCGCTCCCACAGGGGACCCTTATTGTCTGCCAGGATTGTGTCGCTATGACCGGAAAGGAGTTCGTCACCCACATGTCCGCTGCGCTTGATTCTCCCAGCGACGAATCGCTGCTGGCCCGCTACCGCAACGGCGACGGGGCTTCTTTCGAAGTCCTGTACACCCGCCATCGGCAGGGGCTTTACCGGTTCCTCATGTCCTTGAGCAACAAGGCCGAACTGGCCGAGGAAGTCTTCCAGGACACTTGGCTCAGCCTGATTCGCAGCACCACCCAGCCACAAGGCCGGGCGAGTTTTCGCACCTGGCTGTTCCAGATTGCCCGCAACCGCTTGATCGACCACTGGCGCAAGCAGGGTGTCCACAATCCGTTGCACGACAGCTACGACGAGCAGCTTCACGTCCAGCCCGACGACACCAGCGGCCCTGAGCAGCAGCTGAGCCTGAGTCGCGACCAGGCGCGTCTCGATGCGGCGTTGCAGGCCTTGCCCGAGGATCAGCGAGAAGTCTTCCTGCTGCGCCTGCACGGCGACCTGGAATTGCCACAGATTGCTGCCTTGACCGGCGCCCCACTGGAAACGGTCAAAAGCCGCTTGCGTTACGCCCAGCAGAAGTTGCATCGGCTGCTGGCCGAGGAGGTACCCGCATGATCGACTCCAAACACACCCCGGATCCCAACGACGAAGTGCTGATCGAGCATTTCCGCCAACACACCAGCGGCGAGCCGCCAGCTTCCCTGGACGCTTTCATCCTGGCCACCGCCCACCGCGAAGCCCCGACGCCTGCACCGAGCTTGTGGCAACGTTGGTTGCAAGCCTGTCAACGGCCGCGCTGGCAAATGGCATTCGCCACGATCGCCGGCGTGGCGCTGATGATCGGCCTGGTGCTGCGCTCGCCCGTGCCCCACGACGAACTGTCCTCACCCGCCTCGATGGAGTTTTCCGCCGATCGGCAAGCGCCCGCCGTTGCCGCTGCACCGCCGCCAGCCATGCCCGCTCCCGCACCGATCACCCGCATGGCACCCCAGGGCGAACTGGCCCGAGCCCCGGCAAGTCCGATGCAATCGTTGGCGGAAAAGCCTGCGGCGAAAATGAGCAAATCGACGCCGGCTGCACTGCCATCGCTGGAGCAAGGCCTGATGGAAATCCTGCGCTTGCGCGAGGCGGGTGAGAGCAAGGCTGCTGATGAGAAACTGCTGGCGCTGCACAAGCGCTTTCCCGAGGAAGACCTGCCGGCGCGGTTGGAGGCGTTGCGCAAGCGTTGAGCGATCAGCGCTTACAAAAGCCCTGGGCATTAACGCTTCCGATCCAAAAAGTGAAGGGGCACTTTTCAGGCGGTTGATGCTCGGTATCGGGTTACAAATGCAGCCATAGCAGGAACACTTGAGCGGAACTATACTCGCCAGCATGAAAAAGCTGATGCTCGAACTCGACGGAACCGACCCAAGCAAGCTCTCCATGGCTCGCTTGACGGATTATCTGTGTGAGCTCGCTGAGCTTTTCGGCTCCCAAGATCATGTTCATTTTGACTCTGTCACCGAAGGTTGTGTCTGCCTGAATACGTGGGTGGAAGACGAGACGTACCCACGCGTCTTGAACAGGGTGCGGGAGGCCGCTCAGGGGATTGGTCCTAAGCGCGCGAGAAAAGCCTACGTGCAGCTATCCGCGCTGATGGAGCAAGATCGAGTAGATGGCGTCCTTCAGGCAGCGGATGATGCGAACATTCTCCAGTTTCCCAAAGCAAAGACCGCTCCTCCTCCCATGGTCATCATCAAACAAGGCAGCGTACAGGGGCGCCTGTATGTCGTTGGTGGGAAGGATGAGACGGTTCCTGTCCGGCTTGAGGGCGCGGGTGGCGAAACTCTTCTTTGTGAAGCCGATACAGCACTGGCTGAACAGTTGGGCAAGCTTCTGTTCAAGTACGTTCGCGTTCATGGCAAGGGAGAATGGGAAAGTCGGCCGCATGGCGGTTGGCGGCTGCGCAAAATGTTCATTCAATCCTATGAAAAACTTGAAAAAACCTCGTTGCGCAGTGCGGTGACCCAGCTAAAAGAACTCGGTGGCATCACGTGGAGCGAGATGGATGACCCTCATGGAACGATCCAGAACTTAAGGGGATGAGGTGCGCATAGTTCTCGATACCAATGTCCTCGTTCAAGCCTTGGGAAATGCAAAGGACGGTATCGTTCTGGTTGATCCTGCCACTGGTCATAATGTTGATCGGGCGGAGGCTAGGGCTGAAGCCCTAATCGAACTGGTCGATGCCAGAGGTGGAACGGTACTGATCCCAACACCTGCGTTGGCTGAGTATTTGGTTGGTGTCGATCGAAACTTTCACCAGAGCCATCTGGATGTCATAAACGGCCTTTCGTGTTTTGAGATCGTATCGTTTGACCAGATTGCGGCGGTCGAATGTGCCCGTATGGTCGATGATAACGAGTTGAAGGTGCTTGATCCTGCTGCTACCAAAGCCAAGTTACGGTTTGATCGTCAGATCATTTCCATTGCTTTGGCAACCAATGCCGATGAGATCTGGACTCATGATGCAGGTCTTTATTCTAAGGCCCAGAAATGTGGGTTGGTTACGAAATCCTTGGGGAATATTGAGCCGGCTCCGGAGCAACTGGAGGTCAAGCTGGACCACTGATAGCTCCTGAGCGCTGACAAAACCAGCGCCCACAAAAAAGCCCCAGGTCTTGCGACCTGGGGCTTTTGATTTTGAAAATGGTGCACCAGGCGGGATTCGAACCCACGACCCCTGCCTTCGGAGGGCAGTACTCTATCCAGCTGAGCTACTGGTGCGACGCGGGCGCCATGATACTCATATGCATGGCGGGCGTCCATGCTGCTGAATCGCCTGTGTTTTTGGGCAGCTCGCCGGGTGTTGGCTACGCTGATCAGAAAAAACAGGCAAATACGGTTTTTTCGTTCTTTTTTTCGAACAGCCTATTGTCCTTCACCCCTATCGGCCCTAGGATTCGTTTGAGATTTCAAACGCTCTTGTCTGGGTGCTGAACCGCACGTCTGTGCTTATGTGCGTTATTTCTGTGCTTCAGCCCGGTGAATGATTTCCCTGACGGCAGCCCCCGAGGCGCCTTTCTACAAATCTAATTCGCTCCGCGTGCGCGCGGTGCTGTTAAGGAAAGCCGACATGCAGCTTAAAGACACCCAGTTGTTCCGCCAGCAAGCCTTTATCGATGGCGCTTGGGTCGATGCGGACAATGGTCAGACGATCAAGGTCACCAACCCGGCAACGGGCGAAGTGCTGGGCACCGTGCCGAAGATGGGCGCCGCCGAAACCCGCCGGGCGATTGAAGCCGCCGACAAGGCACTGCCGGCCTGGCGTGCACTGACCGCCAAGGAGCGCGCCAACAAGCTGCGCCGCTGGTACGAATTGCTCATCGAAAACCAGGACGACCTCGGTCGCCTGATGACCCTGGAACAAGGCAAGCCACTGGCCGAAGCCAAGGGCGAAATCGTCTACGCCGCCTCGTTCATCGAATGGTTCGCCGAAGAAGCCAAGCGCATCTACGGTGACGTAATTCCCGGCCACCAACCCGACAAGCGCCTGATCGTGATCAAGCAGCCGATTGGTGTGACCGCGGCCATTACCCCGTGGAACTTCCCGGCCGCGATGATCACCCGCAAGGCTGGCCCGGCCCTGGCTGCCGGTTGCACCATGGTCATCAAGCCGGCTTCGCAAACCCCGTTCTCGGCCCTGGCCCTGGTGGAACTGGCGCACCGTGCCGGCATCCCGCAAGGCGTGTTGAGCGTGGTGACCGGCAGCGCCGGCGACATCGGTGGCGAGCTGACCAGCAACCCGATCGTGCGTAAGCTGTCCTTCACCGGCTCGACCGAGATCGGTCGCCAATTGATGGCCGAATGTGCCAAGGACATCAAGAAAGTCTCCCTGGAACTGGGCGGCAACGCGCCGTTCATCGTGTTCGACGACGCGGACCTGGATAAGGCCGTCGAAGGCGCGATCATTTCCAAATACCGCAACAACGGCCAGACCTGCGTCTGCGCCAACCGTCTGTACATCCAGGATTCGGTGTACGACGCCTTCGCCGAAAAACTCAAGGCAGCGGTCGCCAAGCTCAAGATCGGCAACGGCTTGGACGATGGCACCACCACAGGTCCCTTGATCGACGAGAAAGCGGTCGCCAAGGTACAGGAACATATCGCTGATGCCGTCAGCAAAGGCGCGACCGTGCTGTCGGGCGGCAAGGCGATGGAAGGCAACTTCTTTGAGCCGACCATCCTGACCAACGTACCGAACAATGCCGCCGTGGCGAAAGAAGAAACCTTCGGCCCGCTGGCACCGCTGTTCCGCTTCAAAGACGAAGCCGAAGTGATCGCGATGTCCAACGACACCGAGTTCGGCCTGGCCTCGTACTTCTATGCCCGCGACCTGGGCCGTGTGTTCCGTGTGGCCGAAGCGCTGGAATACGGCATGGTCGGCGTCAACACCGGGTTGATTTCCAACGAAGTCGCGCCATTCGGCGGCATCAAGGCTTCGGGCCTGGGCCGTGAAGGATCCAAGTACGGCATCGAGGATTACCTGGAAATCAAATACCTCTGCCTGGGTATCTGATCCGCTTCAAGCGCAAAGGGCACGAGAGCGCTGTCCCTTTGCGCGTTTCACCCGTTCTGTTTCTTGTGGCCGGAACGCTGCGGCAGTCGATCATCGCATGCTGTCGCAGTTGCCTCCCTGCCATGTATTCCTTGAGCCACGCCGACCGATGAGCGGCGAATGAGGACATTTTAATGAGCAAGACCAACGCAGACCTGATGGCCCGCCGTACCGCCGCTGTTCCACGCGGTGTTGGGCAGATTCACCCGATCTTTGCCGAATCGGCGAAGAACGCCACGGTGACCGACGTTGAAGGTCGTGAGTTCATCGACTTCGCCGGCGGCATCGCCGTGCTGAACACCGGTCACGTGCACCCGAAAATCATCGCCGCGGTGACCGAACAGCTGAACAAGCTGACCCACACCTGCTTCCAGGTCCTGGCCTACGAGCCGTACGTGGAACTGTGTGAAAAAATCAACGCCAAGGTGCCGGGCGATTTCGCCAAGAAAACCCTGCTGGTGACCACCGGTTCGGAAGCGGTGGAAAACGCCGTGAAAATCGCCCGCGCCGCCACAGGCCGTGCCGGTGTGATCGCCTTCACCGGCGCTTACCACGGTCGCACCATGATGACCCTGGGCCTGACCGGTAAAGTCGTGCCGTACTCGGCCGGCATGGGCCTGATGCCCGGCGGCATCTTCCGCGCGCTGTACCCGAATGAACTGCACGGTGTGAGCATCGACGATTCCATCGCCAGCATCGAGCGCATCTTCAAGAACGACGCCGAACCGCGTGACATCGCGGCAATCATCATCGAGCCGGTACAGGGCGAAGGTGGTTTCTATGTAGCCCCCAAGGAATTCATGAAGCGCCTGCGCGCTTTGTGCGACCAGCACGGCATCCTGCTGATCGCTGACGAAGTGCAGACCGGTGCCGGCCGTACCGGCACCTTCTTCGCCATGGAGCAGATGGGTGTTGCCGCCGACCTGACCACCTTCGCCAAATCCATCGCTGGCGGCTTCCCGTTGGCCGGTGTGTGCGGCAAGGCCGAGTACATGGATGCCATCGCGCCGGGTGGCCTGGGCGGCACCTACGCCGGTAGCCCGATCGCCTGTGCGGCGGCGCTGGCGGTGATGGAAGTGTTCGAAGAAGAACACCTGCTGGATCGCTGCAAGGCTGTGGGCGAGCGTCTGGTGGCCGGCCTCAAGGCGATCCAGAAGAAGTACCCGGTCATTGGTGACGTGCGAGCCCTGGGCGCGATGATCGCCGTGGAGCTGTTCGAAAACGGCGACTCCCACAAGCCGAACGCGGCAGCGGTAGCCCAAGTCGTGGCCAAGGCGCGTGACAAGGGGCTGATCCTGCTGTCCTGCGGCACGTACGGTAACGTTCTGCGGGTGCTGGTGCCGCTGACCGCGCCGGACGAGCAACTGGAAAAAGGCTTGGCAATCCTCGAAGAGTGCTTCTCCGAACTCTGAGTGACGGTTGTGCGCTGATTCACAAAAACCCGCCTTCTGGCGGGTTTTTTCATATTGGCGAAGCTGTCCGGTGGATTTTGAGCTGTCTGGAACGGCCACCAACGTCTAAGGTGCAAGTATGGCAAGGGAGCATGCTGCATGACTGCTGTGGATTTACCCGCTGTACCCCGTGTGTTGATCGCCGAGGCCGATCCGGCGTCCCGTGAGCTGCTTGAGCAGGTGTTGTCGAGTGTGCGCTGCGATGCCAGGGTGGACACTTGTGGCGACGGTAAAGAGGCTTTGGATTTGCTGGCGAAGCATTCCTACGACCTGGTGATCGCCGATTGGGAGTTGCCGGGGGTTGATGGCCTGGCGATTCTGCGTGGCCTTCGCCAGCAGCATCGCACGCCGCCGTTGCCGTTCATCCTGATGAGTCGGCGCAATGACAGCGCCAGCGTGCGCGAGGTCTTGCCGCTGGCGCCGACCGCGTATCTGACCAAACCCTTGAACCGGGAAAACCTGACCCAGCGTTTGCAGGGGTTGTTAGTGAACGGCGGTGAAGAAACTTCCAACGATGCGCCGGTTCCGGGGCCGGCGTTGACCTTGCTCGCCTTCCTGGAACGTCGGCGTGACCTGTCCGAGGGCGCGCCCTTGATGACCGATGTGCAAGTGGCGGTCAAGCGCAGCCTCAACCCCGGCGGCCTGGACCTGAAACTGCTCGAAGAAGAAATCCGCACCGACCCGCAAATCACCGCCGTGCTGATCGCGGCGGCCAACAGTGCTGCCCAGCATCAGGGCGGTGGTCCGGTGCAGACGGTGGCCCAGGCGCTGCACCAGCTTGGTTCCGGACCAAGCATGAACCTGATCCTCGCCCTGACCCTCAAACGCTGCGCCCGGCTCAGCGTCCCATGCCTGGCGGACTATGCCGAGCGTTACTGGGAGCTGTCGCTGCACACGGCCGAATACGCCCGGACGATGGCGCGCTTGCTGGACCTGGAGCAGGAGCGCTGCTATTGCGCCGGCTTGTTGCATCGCCTGGGCGACCTGGCGTTGCTGCGCTGCCTGGAAGAGTGGAAACAGGCCGGTGGCGAGCTGGACGAGCCGGAGGAAGTCGGCGACTCGCTGGACATGTTCGGCGCCAGTTTCGGCTCGGCGTTACGTGCCCGCTGGCGTCTGCCGTTGGAGCTGCGGGAGTTGATCGCGGCGGTCTATAACTTGGGGGGCGGGGTGTATTCCCGTGAAGCCTTGGTGATGAACATGGCAGCGCAGATGGCGCATCTGCCCGCGCATGAGGGCCTTGAAGAACTGGCCCGTGGCCGCACGGCGCGGCTGCTGAAGATCGGCTTGCCGGAGTTGATGCGGTTGCGCCGCAAGTAGGACCGCCGACTCATTCTTGTGGGAGCGAGCTTGCTCGCAATGGTGGCAGTCCAGACAGGCCAGAACCTGTGGCGAGGGAGCTTGCTCCCGCTGGCCAGCGCAGCAGGCCCTCAGCATGTTTACAGGCAGAACGCGTTGTTCGGTTTTGCGACTGCTGCGCAGCCGAGCGGGAGCAAGCTCCCTCGCCACAGGGGATTGTCGGTGGCTCGCAATTTCGCATCCGCCTCGAAACCAGAGCTGTGGGAGCGGCATGACTGGGCTCAACAGCACTGCGATTGGCGTCAAGCCGCGATGATGCGGTTCTTCCCCTTGCGCTTGGCTTCGTACATGGCTGCGTCGGCGCGGGCGAACAGGCTGTCGAGGGACTGGTCTTCGGGGGTAATGCCGGTCAGGCCCTGGCTGACGGTAATGCCGAAACTCTGTTCACCGCAGCGGAACATCAGGCGCTGGATTTCCCGTTGCAACCGCTCGGCCACTTGCAGCGCCATGTCCGGGGGGCAGCCGGGGAACACCGCGGCGAACTCTTCGCCGCCGATCCGCCCGAACAGGTCACCGCGCCGGAGCACGGACCGCCCGCTTTCGGCGATTCTCTGCAACACGGTATCGCCTTCCTGATGGCCGTAGGTGTCGTTGATCACCTTGAAGTCATCGATGTCCAGCAACAGGAACGCCATGGGCATACCTTGTAGCCGTGCCTGCTCGAACTCACGGTGGGCGCATTCGAAGAAATGCCGACGATTGCTGCTTTGGGTCAGCACGTCGGTGGTCGCCAGGCGCTGCAGTTCGCTTTCCAGCAGCTTCTTTTCGGTGATGTCTTCGGCAATGCCCACCACAATCACCGGTTGCCCTGGCTCGGCCTTGCGATTGATGAAGCATTTGTCGCTCAGCCAGCGGATTTGGCCGTTGCCGGCAATGATGCGGTATTCACGGTCTTCGACGGCGCCTTTGACCAAAACCTCGGCCAGGCTGCGCTCGGCGTACTCCAGGTCGTCGGGGTAAATGGCGTCGCGCCATTCGTTGAAGTCAGCCAGGACCAGGCCGGCGGGGCGGCCGAAGATCCGCTCGTAGGCGGGGCTGACATACAGCACCTGCCGGGTTTCCCAGTTGAACGCCCACAGCACGGCATTGACGCTGACCAGCAACGAGCTGAACAGCTGCTCACGCTCGCTCAGGCGCGCCACTTCGCCTTGGGCATGCATCAGCGCCATGAGCGTCTGGGCTGCCTCGGGCCAATGAGGTAGGGAGTAATCCTGTAGGTTCTTGTCGACCATCGGCACAAATCTCAAAGAGCATGCACTGCTATTGGTTCGCACGCGCTTTCTCCAAAACCCGCCTGGATGGCGAAGTGCTCTTTGAGATAGGAGATTTGGGGCGAAGTTCCTTTTCAGGCGACGAAGGGCTGGGGGAACTCAGCTAATCACGTCATAAGTACTGAACCTGTGGCGAGGGGATTTATCCCCGCTGGGCTGCGAAGCAGCCCCTGGATCCTGATGGCTCGGTGTGTCAGATAAATTTGAGTTGACTGCTTTTTGGGGCTGCTACGCAGCCCAGCGGGGATAAATCCCCTCGCCACAGGAGCCCTTCACCACAGTGATCTTGTCAGGCCGTGGCAGGCCGTAGCGAGTAAGTCTTGAGTTGGTCGGCAAACTCGCGCAGGGACTGGATGCCGCTAGCCTCGGCCTCGTGGACCCATTCCTTGATGGCGGCGAGCATGTCGTGGCCGTTGCTGCTGGTCTTGACCCAGATCTGCTGCAAGGCCAGGCGTTTCTCGTAGATCACCTTCAGCGCCTGGCTGTGTTCGAGCATGTTCTGGATGCGCACGTGGTGACGCTCGTCCAGCAGGCTGGTTTCCCGCGACAGCAGGCGTTTGGCCCTGTGGAACTGGTGACGCACCGAGTGATCGACCTTTTCCAGTTCCTGCTTGACCAGCGGCGCGATGACCAGCCGGCGGTACTGCGCCATGATCTGGAAACGGTTGTTGAGAATCGCCATGGCCGTGTCCATGTCCAGGTGGCCCTTGCCTTCGACCCGGTGGGCGATCGGCGCAACCCGCTGGACCTTGGCCAGGCGCAGGATACTGAACACCCGTATCCAGGCCCAGCCCAGGTCGAACTCCCATTTGCGGACCGACAGCTTGGCCGAGTTGGGGTAGGTGTGGTGGTTGTTGTGCAGTTCTTCGCCGCCGATCAGGATGCCCCAGGGTACCAGGTTGGTCGCCGCGTCGCGGCATTCGAAGTTGCGGTAGCCCACGGCATGGCCCAGGCCATTGACCACGCCGGCGGCCCAGACGGGGATCCACATCATCTGGATGGCCCAGATGGTGATGCCGATGGTACCGAACAACAGCAGGTCGATGATGCCCATGATCGCCACGCCCAGCAGCGGGAAGCGGCTGTAGAGGTTACGCTCGATCCAGTCGTCGGGGCAGTTCTTGCCGTAGATGCGCAGGGTTTCCGGGTTTTCCGCCTCGGCGCGATACAGCTCGGCGCCTTTGCGCAGCACGGTGGACAAGCCCTTGATGACCGGACTGTGAGGGTCGTCCTCGGTTTCGCATTTGGCGTGGTGCTTACGGTGGATGGCGGTCCACTCGCGGGTGTTCTGTGCCGTGGTCAGCCACAGCCAGAAGCGGAAGAAATGTTTGAGGCCGGCATTGAGCTCCAGGGAGCGGTGCGCCGAATAACGGTGCAGGTAGACCGTGACGGCAATGATCGTGACGTGGGTCATCAGCAGGGTGACTGCCACCAGTGACCAGGCCGACAAGCCAAGAAAACCTTCGTACCACATAGGCTGTAGGGCCCTCGATAAAGATAGAAACAGCCGTTGCATTATCACCGGCCCTACAGATAAAACCAGTCGGCCTTTCAGATAAGAGTGGCTGGATGTTTCTTCCTCTATAATCCCCACCTCTCTGTAGGGACATGGATGGCCGAATGCCTGCCTATCAACGCAGTGCCATGCGCGTAGCGCTGCTTTACCTCGTGTTGTCAGTCGTCTGGCTGCAGCTGATTGGTTATTTATTGAGCAGTTTCTTCGATCAATTCGCTGACAGGCAACGCTGGCTGCTGATCAACGGCTATGCCTGGGTCCTGCTCAGCGCCGGGTTGATCTTCTTGGCGCGGGCGCGGATCTCGCGATTTTTCGCCAAGGGTGAGCACGGCGCCGATCGCGAGCGTCTGCGCCAGGCTGCCGCCGTCTTCGATTGCACCCGCGAAGGGGTGTTGGTGACCGACCGCAACGGCCTGATTGTGCACGTGAACCGGGCCTTCATGGCGATCACCGGTTATGTGCGGGATGAAGTGTTGGGCCAGCGCCCCAGTCTGTTCAAGTCCGGTCGTCATGGGACGGATTTCTATCGCGACATGTTTACCTCCCTGGACAGCCAGGGGGAGTGGAGCGGCGAGATCTGGAATCGGCGTAAAAGCGGTGAGATCTACCCGCAATGGCAGACGATCCGCGTCATTCGCGACGACAGCGGCGAGATCAGCCATTATGTCGCGGTGTTTTCTGACATCAGTGCCATCAAGGATTCCGAGCACGAACTGGCCTACCTGGCCCATCACGACCCGCTAACCGGCTTGCCCAACCGCCTGCTGTTTTCCGATCGTACCGAGCAGGCCCTGGCGTCGGCGCAGTTGCACAAGCGTGGCTGTGCCCTGTTGCTGCTGGACCTGGATCACTTCAAGAACATCAATGACAGCCTGGGTCACAACGTGGGCGATGAGTTGCTCAAAGGTGTGGCCGAGCGGTTCCGCGGGCTTTTTGCACCGGGCGTGACTCTGGCCCGGCTGGGGGGCGACGAATTTGCGGTGCTGGTGGAAAACTGCCCGCAGCCAGGCCAGGCAGCGGCGCTGGCCCGGCGCATCCTGGACGCCTTGAAAGAGCCCCTGCGGTTCGATGACCATGCATTGTTCATCAATGCCAGCATCGGCATCAGCCTGTTTCCCGGCGATGCCCTGAGCGCCGGGCAGCTGCTGCGCAATGCCGATTCGGCGTTGTTCAAGGCCAAGAGCGCCGGACGCGACGGCTACGCCTTGTACACCGAAGAACTCACCGCCCACGCCCAGCAGCGGGTCGAGATTGCCTTCGAATTGCGGCGCGCGCTGCAGCAACAGGAGTTGCGCGTTCACTACCAGCCGGTCCACGATTTGGCGACCAGTCGTCTGATCGGTGTCGAGGCGCTGGTGCGATGGGAGCATCCCACGCGTGGATTGGTGTCGCCGGCCGAGTTCATTCCCATCGCTGAACGTACCGGCCTGATTGCCCAGGTCGATGCCTGGGTCATGGACCAGGCCTGCCGGCAAATGTGCCAGTGGCAGCAGGCCGGCGTGGCGCTGTCGTTCGTCGCCGTTAACGTATCGAGTCGGTTGTTTGCGCGTCGCGAGTTATATGACCAGGTCGCCCAGGTGTTGCACGACACGGGCCTGGATCCGGGTTGCCTGGAGCTGGAAGTGACGGAAAGCGCGGTGATGGATGACCCGGAGGTGGCGCTGGAGCAGATGCATCGCCTGCGGGAGCTGGGCGTGCGCCTGGCTATCGACGATTTCGGCACGGGCTATTCGTCGTTGTTGCGGCTTAAGCGTTTGCCGGTGCAGAAGCTGAAGATCGATCAGGGTTTTGTCGCGGGGTTACCGTGGGATGAGGATGACGCGGCGATCGTCCGGGTGATCATCGCCCTGGCCCACAGTATGGGCATGCAGGTGCACGCCGAGGGCATCGAGCAGCGTGAGCAGGCGGCATTTTTGCTGGGACAGGCGTGTGAGCTGGGTCAGGGCTACTGGTTTGGCCGGCCCGTGGCGGCGGCGCTGTTGGATTGGCACTGCGCGCCGGTCATTGCTTGATCGTCAGTGGTATTGATGTTGACTGACACTCCGCTATCGCGAGCAGGCTCGCTCCCACGGTTTTGATCGTTCCCACGCTCCGGGTGGGAATGCATCCCGTGACGCTCTGCGTCACATTCAGAAGCGGAACGCGGAGCGTCCCTGGCTGCATTCCCACGCAGGAGCGTGGGAACGATCAAAACGCAGCGGCGTGAGTCATCCACGTCGTCGGCCAGGTCGGCGGCGATGGTGCTGATGGACAGCAGGTCTTCGGAGGCGTTGGCGAGCAGGGTTTCGGTGTCGATGTGGGGGGACACGATGAAGAGTTGGTTTTTGTCGGGCTCGGGCGGTGAGGCGGGCTTGGGGTTGAGGTAGTAGTCGAGGGCGCGGGTGGCGGCGTCTTCGAGCTTTTTTTCTTCCTGCGCTTGGACGCGGGATTTGTGGCCGCTTTGCGGAAGATTCGGTGAAGGTTTGACCATATTCTATGTACCAGAGTTGAGGTCGACATCCTTTCGCTTGCATTCGAAGAGGTGGCAACTGTACGTAGGTGTGCAAGACCGGTCCGGTACCGCCGGCAGACCCGAAGGCCTCCCACGCACAATTGCCATAACGGACGCGAGCATAAAAAAATGCTCGGTCAATAGCCATAACCAATTGCGTACCAGTCCGGACTTGCACGTCCGTGTCACCGTTTTTTGCGATGACGAACAGAGGTTAGCCGCGGCATAGAGCGCTGCCTAGTTCATGAACAGCTCGGCGTTTTGAAGGAAATATCCGAGGCATTAGCAGGGAAAGGCTCCCAAGCTCCCCTGCCGTAGGACGCCGGCTACTTTCTGTAATTTTGGTTATATAAAAATTCTTAAATAGTCTTTTTAAGAATATCTGCGCTTATCTAGTATTGCTCCCACGCCGCAAGCAGTGCCGCCCACTGCCAGGCATTCATTCAAAGGAGCAGCAGCATGAGCGCATCTCTACGTAGCGTTGACGGCCAGGACGAAGCAACCATCTTGCGCGAGATCCAGAGCGCGTTGCGCGATCTACGCTTTGGGGCAGTGGAAATCACCGTGCATAACGCGCAGGTGGTCCAGATCGAACGCAAGGAAAAATTCCGCTTGCAGCAACCGAGTCATAAGCCGTCTTGAAGAAAGACAAAAGATCGCAGCCTTCGGCAGTGCCTACGGGGGGCTGAGTGTAGGAGCTGGCGAAGACTGCGATCTTTTCTACAAGCCAAACGAATTTCCAGAAGCCATAAGAAAACCAGAATTCCAGGAGCTTTCACCATGTCGTCCATTCGTCGTTATGCCCTGGCCGCCCTGGCCAGTGCTGTTTTTGCAGGTTCCGCCGTCGCCAAGGATTACGAGCTGCTCAACGTGTCCTACGACCCGACGCGTGAGCTTTACCAGGATTACAACGCCGAATTCGCCAGTTTCTGGAAGAAAGCGCACCCGGACGACAGCGTGAAGATCCAGCAATCCCACGGTGGTTCGGGCAAGCAGGGCCGGGCGGTGATCGACGGTCTGCGGGCCGACGTGGTGACCCTGGCCCTGGCCGGCGATATCGATGAAATCGCCAAGTTGGGCAAGTCCCTGCCGGCGGACTGGCAAACACGCCTGCCGGAAGCCAGCACGCCCTACACGTCCACCATCGTGTTCCTGGTGCGCAAGGGCAACCCCAAGGGCATCAAGGATTGGGGCGACCTGATCAAGAATGACGTATCGGTCATCACCCCGAACCCGAAGACCTCCGGCGGTGCTCGCTGGAACTTCCTCGCGGCCTGGGCCTACGGCCTGAAGGCCAATGGCGGTGACGAAGCCAAGGCCAAGGAATACGTGCAAGCGCTGTTCAAGCATGTGCCGATCCTCGATACCGGCGCCCGTGGCTCGACCATTACCTTCGTCAACAACGGTCAGGGCGACGTGTTGCTGGCCTGGGAAAACGAAGCCTTCCTGGCGCTGAAGGAAGATGGCGGCGCCGACAAGTTCGACATCGTCGTGCCGTCGCTGTCGATCCTCGCCGAACCGCCGGTGGCGGTGGTGGACAAGAACGCCGAGAAGAAAGGCAACGCTGAAATCGCCGAAGCCTACCTCAAGCACTTGTACAGCCCGGCCGGCCAGGAAATCGCCGCGAAGAACTTCTATCGTCCACGTGACAAGGACGTGGCCGCCAAGTACTCGCGCCAGTTTCCGAAACTGGACCTGGTGACCATCGACAAGGACTTCGGCGGTTGGAAAACTGCGCAACCGAAATTCTTCAATGATGGCGGCGTGTTCGACCAGATCTATCAGGCGCAGTAAGCTGAAACACGCTTAAACGAACCTAATGTCAGTCAGTTACCAAAGATAAAGCCGCACACATAACCTGTGGCGAGGGGATTTATCCCCGCTGGGGCGCGCAGCGGCCCTAAAATCTGACTGTCGATAACGGCTTGGGGCTGCTGCGCAGCCCAACGGGGATAAATCCCCTCGCCACAGTTTCGTGTGTTCAACCAAGGACTTCTATGTCGCGTCGCATATCCCCCGTCATACCCGGCTTCGGGCTGACGCTGGGCTACACCCTGGTGTACCTCAGTCTGATTGTGCTCATCCCCCTGGCGGCGATGTTCGTGCATGCCGCCCAACTCACCTGGGAACAGTTCTGGGCGATCATCTCGGCACCGCGGGTGCTGGCGGCCTTGAAACTCAGTTTCGGCACCGCGCTGTACGCCGCGATCATCAACGGCGTGATCGGCACGCTGCTGGCCTGGGTGCTGGTGCGCTACACCTTCCCCGGTCGCAAGATCATCGACGCGATGATCGACCTGCCGTTCGCCTTGCCCACCGCCGTGGCCGGTATTGCCTTGACGGCGTTGTATGCGCCGACCGGCCTGGTCGGCCAGTTCGCCACTGACCTGGGGTTCAAAATCGCCTACACCCCGCTGGGCATCACCCTGGCGCTGACCTTCGTGACGCTCCCTTTCGTGGTGCGCACGGTGCAGCCGGTGCTGGCCGATATTCCCCGTGAAGTCGAAGAAGCCGCCGCCTGCCTCGGCGCCAAGCCATGGCAGGTGTTCCGCCACATCCTCGTGCCGGCGTTGTTGCCGGCCTGGTTGACCGGTTTCGCCCTGGCCTTTGCCCGTGGCGTGGGCGAGTACGGTTCGGTGATTTTCATCGCCGGTAACATGCCGATGAAAACCGAGATCCTGCCGCTGTTGATCATGGTCAAGCTCGACCAATACGACTACACCGGCGCCACCTCCATCGGCGTGCTTATGCTGGTGGTTTCCTTCGTCCTGTTGCTGCTGATCAACCTGCTGCAGCGGCGCATCGAAACCCCATAAGGAGGCGCGAACATGTCCCAATCGTCTATTGCCGCAGCCTCCACCAACGCCGCCCGTCGTGGTAGTGCGACGTCGCGGCGAATCCTGATCGGCCTTGGCTGGCTGATTTTTGCGCTGTTTTTGCTGTTGCCGCTGTTCATCGTGGTGTCCCAGGGCCTGAAGCTCGGGTTGGGGGCGTTCTTCACCGCAATCTTCGAACCCGACGCATTGTCGGCGCTGAAGCTCACGGTGATCGCCGTGCTGATTTCGGTGCCGCTGAACCTGGTGTTCGGTGTCAGTGCCGCGTGGTGCGTGAGCAAGTATTCATTCCGTGGCAAGAGCATGCTGGTGACGCTGATCGACCTGCCGTTTTCGGTGTCGCCGGTGATCGCCGGCCTGGTGTATGTGCTGATGTTTGGCGCCCAGGGCTTGTTTGGGCCGTGGCTGTCGGATCACGACATCCAGATTGTGTTCGCGCTGCCGGGCATCGTGCTGGCGACGATTTTCGTCACCGTGCCGTTCGTGGCCCGTGAGCTGATTCCGCTGATGCAGGAGCAGGGCACCCAGGAAGAAGAGGCCGCGCGCCTGCTCGGCGCCAACGGTTGGCAGATGTTCTGGCACGTCACCGTGCCGAACATCAAGTGGGGCCTGATCTACGGCGTGGTGCTGTGTACCGCCCGCGCCATGGGCGAGTTCGGCGCGGTGTCGGTGGTGTCCGGGCACATTCGCGGGGTGACCAACACGCTGCCGCTGCACGTCGAGATTCTCTACAACGAATACAACCACGTGGCCGCGTTCGCTGTGGCGAGCCTGTTGCTGATCCTGGCGCTCTTCATCCTGCTGCTCAAGCAATGGAGCGAAAACCGAATCAACCGCCTGCGCGCCAGCGCCGCGGAGGAATAAGTCATGTCGATCGAAGTCCGTAACGTCAGTAAGAATTTCAACGCGTTCAGGGCCCTGGACGAGATCAGCCTGGATATCCAGAGCGGCGAGCTAGTGGCGCTGCTGGGCCCGTCGGGCTGCGGCAAGACCACGCTGCTGCGGATCATCGCCGGCCTCGAAACCCCGGACCAAGGCAGCATCGTGTTCCACGGCGAGGATGTGTCCGGCCACGACGTGCGTGACCGCAACGTCGGTTTCGTGTTCCAGCACTACGCTTTGTTTCGCCACATGACGGTGTTCGACAACGTCGCCTTCGGCTTGCGCATGAAGCCCAAGCAGCAACGCCCGAACGAAAGCCAGATCGCGACCAAGGTCCATGAACTGCTGAACATGGTGCAGCTGGATTGGCTCGCCGATCGCTACCCCGAACAGCTGTCCGGCGGCCAGCGCCAGCGTATCGCCCTGGCCCGCGCATTGGCGGTTGAGCCCAAGGTGTTGCTGCTGGACGAACCCTTCGGTGCACTCGACGCCAAGGTTCGCAAGGAACTGCGCCGATGGCTGGCGCGGCTGCACGAGGACATCAACCTGACCTCGGTGTTCGTGACCCACGACCAGGAAGAAGCCATGGAAGTCGCCGACCGGATCGTGGTGATGAACAAGGGCGTGATCGAGCAGATCGGCTCGCCGGGGGATGTCTACGAAAACCCGGCCAGCGACTTTGTGTATCACTTCCTCGGCGACTCGAACCGCCTGCACTTGGGTGAGGACCGGCATGTGCTGTTCCGCCCTCACGAAGTCTCGCTGTCGCGCTCGGAGCTGGAAGACCACCACGCCGCCGAAGTGCGCGACATCCGTCCGCTCGGCGCCACCACTCGGGTGACCCTGAAGGTGGAAGGCCAGAGTGAGCTGATCGAAGCGGAAGTGGTGAAGGATCACGACAGCCTGGTGGGCCTGGCGAAGGGCGAGACGCTGTTCTTCAAGCCGAAGGTCTGGCAGAAAGTCGCCAACCTCTAAAAGCATCGCGAGCAAGGGACTGGTGGTTCGATCGTTCCCACGCTGCGTGGGAACGCCGCCAGGGACGCTCCGCGTTCCGCTTCTGGAAGGTGACGCAGAGCGTCACGGGATGCATCCCCACGCAGAGCGTGGGGACGATCAGCTTCAAGCCAGTTGGGCTGACGCCTTCGCGAGCAAGCCCGCTTCCACAGGGGATTGGCGGTTCGATCGTTCCCACGCTCCTGCGTGGGAATGCCGCCAGGGACGCTCCGCGTTCCGCTTTTGATCAGCTTCAAGCCAATCCAAGGGATCGAGCTTGCTCGCGATGGCGTCCTCACTGCCCCCGGTCAGAATCTGAATAACTCCACCCAACCTTGCTTCGATTGGTTCTACGCCAACGCCTTTTCCCCGCCCAAACCCTACCTAGACTCTGACAGGCCAGGAGGCAAGTGAGAGTCCATGACGGACCGGTGTTATCTCTCCTGGTGCCCTGATGCCAAGGAGAGAAAACATGAGAGTGGAAGTCAGTCGGCATGGCCCGCTTGGCTGTGCATTGTTAGGCGTCTTGCTGGCTCCGGCCGCCAGCGCCGCCCCTTCGTTGTCCCCCCAGATACCCTTCGATGTCACGGTGACCCACCCCGTTTCACTGGTCAGCCTGCAAGCCGATTTCGATGAGCTGTCGTGGCAGACCTTCATTGCCCTGAACTGGCCGGCGCTGAACAACGGTGATCCGAATACCGGCACGCCCATCGGCAAGCAGGATGGTGCCACCGTGTGGGAGAGCTGGAAAGAGAGCTACCAGATTTTCCGCGCCAAGGGCCAGGCGCCGCTGCCCTGGAATGCCCCGGCGACCCTCCCTGAAGCGTGCAAGTCGCTCAAGCCCGGTCGCCTGTTGCAGCAGATGGGCAAGGTACCCGATGTGCTGGATGAGTTTATCCAGCCCTTCGAGAGCGGCCCGCTGGTTGACCAGAACGGCACCTACACGCGCAACGAAATCGTGGTCAACCAATCGATGTTCAACGGCATCGTCGACAACGGCCTGTACAGCATCGAAGGCCAGCAGAAATTCTTCGCCGCCAATCCGAACAACACCGTGGCGTTCAGTTGTGGTTCCACCGAGAGCAAACAGGTCGGCGCGGTGATGGTAAAGGCGTCGTGGAAAGTGCTGGGCCCCAACGACAACCGGCAGGACTTTCACACCGTCGATGCGCTGGTCTACACCCCGGGCAACAACGACCCGAGCCATGGGCCGATTGTCGGAGAGTCGTGCGTGTCCGAGCCGGTCGGGTTGGTGGGATTGCACATGGTCCATAAGACCACCAGCGCGGCGCAATGGGTCTGGTCAACCTTTGAGCATGTGAAAAACGTGCCGGAAAAAACCACGCCTGTGGCCCAGCGCACGGGGCCTTATCTGTTCTACAACGCAGCCAGCCAAAGCGACATCAACCAACCGCCGCCACGGCCATGGAACCCGGCCGTGAAGGCGACGCCCTCGCAGATCGTGCGCGACGTGCCGCTCACCGAGGCCACCAAAAAACTGAACGCTACGTATCAAGACCTATTGCGTACGGTGAACCCGAAGAGCGTCTGGGCGAACTATCAACTGATCAGCACCCAGTGGCCGTCGGCCCCGTCACCGAACTGCCAGATATCGGCCGCCAACCCGCTGGGCAGCCCTGCGCCCTTGTTCCTGGCCAACGCCACGCTGGAGACCTACATCCAGGGCACCGTGCCCCAGGCGTCTTCCAGTTGCATGGCTTGCCACGGCAATGCAGCCACCCATGTCACCGAGTCGCCGCGTACCAGCTTCGCGGATTTCACCTATTTGCTCGAACGCGCACAGTCCACTGGCGGACAAGGAGTCAACCATGAGCAGTGATCTGGACAACTTTGTAGGCCTGTCATCGGCCCTGACCGGCATTCCCACGGATCGGCTGGCACCGGCGATCGACCAGGTGGGTTTGCCACCGATCTTTCTCACGTTCATCACCCCGCGTATCACCCCTGAGGTGCTCAATGCGTTGCTGACTCAATACGCCACGCTGGCAGCGGACAATGTGCCTCCCGACCAGATCGCCAAAGCGGTGCTGATGGATGGATCGCGACCGGCTGTCACGCAAGCGGCCCAAGCTGCGCGTTCGATCATGAAACTGTGGTTGCTGGGGGTCTGGTATCAGCCCTATGCCACTGGCAGCTACCAATCGACCGACTCGACGGTGGTGTCCGACCAGGCCTACATCCAGAGCTGGGCCTGGAAAATCGCCCAGGCCCACCCCATGGGCTACAGCGAGATGTTTTTCGGCTATTGGAACACCACGCCACCGAGCCTTGAGGACTACACCGGCGTGCCTGCCCACACACAAGGAGCCTCGTCATGAGTACCGAACAAGCCGAGGTGATCATCGTTGGCGCGGGGTTGGCCGGCAGCATCATCGCTTATCAGTTGGGCATGGCGGGCGTGGATGTGCTGGTGCTCGAATCGGGTCCGGAGATCCCGGCCAACCGTGCCCAGTATCTGGAGCGTTTCTACACCGCCACCCTGAAGACCCCGGAGTCGCCCTATCCGCCAGTGTCGACCCTGGACACGCCGCGTGACCCGAGCAAGGAAAATGCGCCTCGAGCGACCATCGCCGACCTGATCCTTGGCTGGGACAAGCCGCAAGTCAGCTATCTGGTGCAGAAAGGCCCACTGCCCTTCAACAGCACTTATGAACGGGTGGGCGGCGGCACGACCTGGCATTGGGTCGGGACCTGCCTGCGCATGGTGCCGAACGATTTCCGCCTGAAGAGCAAGTACGGCGTCGGAGTGGATTGGCCAATCGGCTACGACGACCTGCAAAGCGCCTATTGCCGGGCCGAGGCGGAAATCGGGGTGTCGGCCAATGTCGCCGACCAGGCCTACCTGGGCATGACGTTCCCCGAGGGCTATTCATTCCCGATGCACAGCATTCCGTTGTCGTTGGTCGATGGCAGTTTCGTCACAGCCGTGACCGGCAAGAACTTCGACGGCTTGCCGCTGGTGGTCAGCCCGACCCCGGCCGGGCGCAACTCCCAGCCCTATGCCGGGCGCCGGGTGTGTGCCGGCAATACCAACTGCACGCCGATCTGCCCGATCCAGGCCAAGTACGACGCCACCGTGACCCTGAACAAGGCCCTGGCCACCGGTAAGGTCCGAGTCATGTACCGGACCGTGGCCAGCAAGGTGACCGTGGGCCCGGACAAGAACATCAATGGCGTCGAATTCATTCAATACCAGCTTGGCGAGGGACCGAAGACGGGCACCGGCGTGGCCATCGGGCAGCGTTACGTGATCGCGGCCCATGCCATCGAAACCCCTAAATTGCTGCTCAACTCCAAGACCCCGGCCTGGCCCGATGGCGTGGCCAATAGCAGCGGCCAGGTCGGACGCAGCCTGTCCGACCATCCGATTTACCTGGCGTGGGGGCTGATGCCGGAAGGCAAGACGGTGTTCCCCTACCGGGGACCGGTGTCCACGGCGGGCATCGAGAGCCTGCGTGACGGCGACTTTCGCAGCCAGCGAGCGGCGTGGCGTATCGAAATCGGCAATGAGGGCTGGAACTGGCCGGTGGGCGACCCTTACGTCACCGTGGCCGATTTTATCGATGGCAAGAACAAAAGCTGCACCAACCCGTTGCCATCGAAAGAGAACCCGCCGCCGCCCACTGAAGCGCTTTATGGCACGGCCCTGATTCAACGGCTCAACGACCTGTTCATCCGCCAGTTTCGGATCGGCTTTTTGGTGGAGCAGGTGGAGAAGGATCCCGACCAGTCCAAGAGCTACATCGTGCCTTCGACGGACAAGCTCACGGATGGGCTTGGCATTCTTCGGCCGGAAATCCACTACGACCTGTCCGATTACACCAAGGAAGGTTTCAGGCAGGCGAAGGTATTGGCGAGCCACATCATCAAGGACCTGCTCGGCGCCGTGGAGCTGACGGCACCCATTGGTCAAGGGACATTCAGGTACAAAGAAGAGGATTACACCTTCCAGGGCGCCGGGCACCTGATGGGCACCTACCGCATGGGTGATGACCCGACCAAGTCGGTAGTGGACAAGGACCAGCGCAGTTGGGACCACAAGAACCTGTTCCTGGTAGGCGATGGCGTCTTCCCCAGTACCGGCACCTCGAACCCGAGCCTGACAATTGCGGCGTTGTCGTTCCAGGCCGGGGACACCGTGGCCAACGACCTGAAGGCGGTGACGATGCAGGTGCAATCCAATATCGCCTGGCAGGGCACTGGCGTGCAGGTCAACGGGTTGGTTCCGCGTTTGGTTCGCTACGTCAGTGGGCTATGGTGTGCCAGTCCGCAGGGTGGCAATGTCGATGGAAATGGCGGTTCGAGGCACATCGACTACAGCAGCTATGCCTTGCCCGGTGCCGCCGAAGGCGCCTTGATCGGTCGCGTAGGCGATGGTGGCAAGCCGTTCCTGGTGGGGGATCTGGGGCAGGTTCCTGCCAGCGAGCAAGGCGAGCTGCAACTGTGCATCAATGATGACCTGACCGGGCAATACGGAGCAGGCTTGAGCGATAACACCGGTGCGCTGACGGTGCGGATCGAATTCGGCGCCCTGTAGTGCCTGAGCGGTAAGGCCCAACTCCTGTGGGAGCAAGCTGCTCGCGAAAGCGTCATCCCAGACAACCCATGGATTGGCTTGAAGCTGATCGTCCCCATGCTCTGCGGGGGGATGTATCCCGTGATGCTCTGCGTCACCTTCCGGAAGCGGAACGCGGAGCGTCCCTGGCGGCATTCCCACGCAGGAGCGTGGGAACGATCGAACCGCCAGTCCCCTGTGGGAGCGAGTTTGCTCGCGAAGGCGTCAGCCCAGACAACCCATGGATTGGCTTGAAGCTGATCGTCCCCACGCTCTGGTGTGCATCCCGTGATGCTCTGCGTCACCTTCCGGAAGCGGAACGCGGAGCGTCCCTGGCGGCATTCCCACGCAGGAGCGTGGGAACGATCGAGCCGCCAATCCCCTGTGGGAGCAAGCTCGATCCCACAGGGGGGTGTTTTCAGGCGGCCGAACGCTGGTTGCGCAACGTCACCGGCCCGGCGCGCTCTTCGATGGCCTGCTTCAATTCGCCGCGAAGCCCCAGCAGGAAACCCGCTTCTACCACCACAAACAGCGGCCCGACAATCAGCCCGGTGAGGTCGTCGACAAACGCCGGTTTGCGGCCTTCGTAATAGTGGCCGACGAATTGGATCACCCAACCCACCGCGAACATCCCCAGGCCGCTGCTCAACCACACCGCCGTGCTTTGCGTTGCCAGTGTCTGACCCAGCCATAGCGCCAGGCCCAGCAGCACCGTCATCAGCACACCCAGGCGCACTTCCAGGCGTAGATAGAACCAAGCACTGGCCACGGCCACCAGCAATGCCGGAGAAACCAGGATCGCGCCCAGCGGCCAACCGGGCCGTGACAGCAGCACGGCAACGGCGACGAAGATCAGCGGAATGCCAACGAAATGAGTGGCGATGTTGCGAGGATCGCGGTGATAGGTGGCGTATTGACTGAGATGATCGACGAGGCTTTTCATTGTTGTTCCTCCTGGGATGATGCCCGCATGATGCATCAGGTCTTGCACGACGCTCTGTCAGTTAGCCGACACTTGTCCCGGAGTTTCCATGAATTCGCATCCCTGGCACTCACAACTGATGGCCGGCCACTGGTACAGCCGCTTGCCCGTTGAGTTACAGAATAGCCTGCTGGATATGGCCCGCGAGCGCCGCCTGCCGCCGGGCCATGGGCTGTTCAAGCGTGGCGATCCGCCGTGCGGGCTGTATGCCGTGCTGGAAGGCGCGGTGCGCGTCGGTGCGGTGAACGAACAGGGCAAGGAGGCACTGCTGAGTATGATCGAGGCGCCCCACTGGTTCGGTGAAATCTGCCTGTTCGATGGCCAGCCGCGCACTCATGATGCGGTGGTGGTCGGTCAAGGTACGCTGCTGCACGTGCCGCAGGCGCCGTTGCTGGCCTTCCTGCAAGCGCAACCGATCTACTGGCGGCATCTGGCATTGTTGATGAGCCACAAACTGCGCCTGACCTTCATCAACCTCGAACATCTGAGCCTGATGCCCGCCCCGGCCCGGGTGGCCCACCGCCTGCTGATGATCGCCGAAGGCTACGGCGAAATCGAACCGGCCCGCCGCGTCCTGCAACTGCCCCAGGAGCAACTGGCATTGATGCTCGCGCTGTCACGCCAGACCACCAACCAGATCCTCAAGGACTTGCAGGCCCAGGGCATTCTCCACCTGGGTTATGGCGAGATCGAAATCGTCGACATCGAGCGATTGCGGGCGCTGACCACCATCTGAAACCGACCTGCCCCCTGTGGGAGCGAGCTTGCTCCCGCTGGCCTGCGCAGCAGGCCCTTGGCATGTCTATAGGCAGGCGGATCGCATTGGCCGGTTTTGCGACTGCTGCGCAGCCGAGCGGGAGCAAGCTCCCTCGCCACAGGAGCTGGTTGTCTGGGCGAAAGTCATCGCCCGCCCAGCCAATCCAAATCCCTAGCGCAACCCATCCCGAAACTGCCCCGGCGTCATCCCGGTCCAGCGCTTGAAGGCGCGGCTGAAGCTGCTGGCATCGGCAAAACCCAACAGGTAGCTGACTTCGCTCAGCGAACAATTCGGATCCCGCAGGTGCAGCAGCGCCAGATTCTCCCGGCACTCGTTGAGCAGTGCGTCGAAGCGGCAGCCTTCGTCGGCCAGGTGCCGTTGCAGGCTGCGCAGGCTCAGGTGCATGGCCTGGGCGATGCGTTCGGCGCTGGGCTCGCCTTCGGGCAGTTGGGCCTCGATGGCCGCGCGTACCTTGCGTTCCCAGGTCAGTGGCTTGAGCTGTGCGAGGGTGCGTTCGAGCACCGTTTCATTGTGTTCGGCCAGTTCCGGGTTGGCGTCGTCCAGGTGGCTGTCGAAATCGGTGAGGTTGAACTCCAGGCAATCCTGCGCGGCGCCGAAATGCACCGGCGAGCGGAACACTTTGTGCCAGGGGCTGGGGTCCGCCGGTTTCGGGCGCCGCAGGTACACCGCCAGTGGTGCGTAATCACGGCCGAGGCGGTTGCGACAGGTACGCACATAAATCGCCGCGAACGCGTCGATGGCCTCGAAGGCTGGCGCCGGTCGGTCCGGCGGCACCTCGAGGCTAAAGCGATAACGGTCCTCTGTGCGGATCAGCTGGAGGGTTAGCGCATCGCTGACCACCGGGTGATAGCGCACGATCCGCTCGAACACTTCCCGCAGGCTGCCGCTGGCCACCAGGGCATAACCCAGCGCGTGAAAGGTGGTGGGGCTGACGAAACGCGAGACCCGCAGGCCGATGGCCGGGTCGCCGCTGGCCTGCACAGCCAATGCCCACAGGCGGGTGGTGGCCGAGAGCGGGTAACGGGCGTTCGGGTCGTCCATCCATTGCGGGTCGAGGCCGGCTTCCACGCACAAGACATGGCTGTCCAGGCCCAGCGCATCGAGCTGTTTGCGCAGGGCGCGGGTCCAGCTGGCGAGGGAAGTCGGTTCAGTCATGACGATTGGCGCTTGCGGTCAACAGGTTGGCGTTTACGGCTACCACCCCAGGGGACAACGCCCGGCAGGATGAGCACATCTCTAACAGAGGATGTAAGCCATGCACGGCACTTGCGCAAGCTCCGAGCGATTGAATGCACAACAACGATCAGCCCATATTCGCCAGGTTGTATTGGCCCGGGGCGAGGAGTTGCGTCGGCGCTATCCGATCCTGCGCCACCAGGACGCGTTGGGCGCGGGCATCCTGGCGTTCGCCCTGGCTGGGATGATCGGTTCGGCGCTGCTCTACATCAACGGTTACCTGGCCGGGTGGGCGTGCCTGTTGCTCAACGCGTTCTTCGCGTCGCTGACCCACGAGCTGGAACATGACCTGATCCACAGCATGTATTTTCGCAAGCAGCGCCTGCCCCACAACCTGATGATGGGGTTGGTCTGGCTGGCGCGGCCGAGCACGATCAATCCGTGGATCCGCCGCCACCTGCACCTCAACCATCACAAGGTGTCCGGCAGCGAAGCCGACATGGAGGAGCGGGCCATCACCAACGGCGAACCCTGGGGACTGGCGCGGTTGCTGATGGTCGGCGATAACGTGATGTCGGCGTTCATCCGCCTGCTGCGAGCCAGGACCTGGGCGCACAAGCGCAGCATCCTCAAGCGCACGCTGAAGGTGTATTTCCCGCTGGCGTTGCTGCACTGGGGCGCCTGGTATGTGTTTCTCGGTTTCCACGGGGCTAACGGTGTCGCCAGTCTGCTGGGGACTTCAATTGACTGGTCGGCCATTACGCTGGCGACGATGCGGGTGATCGATATCGCGGCGGTGGTGATCATCGGGCCGAACGTGTTGCGCACCTTTTGCCTGCATTTCGTCAGTTCGAACATGCACTACTACGGCGATATCGAGCCGGGCAATGTCATCCAGCAAACCCAAGTGCTCAATCCCTGGTGGTTGTGGCCGTTGCAGGCGTTCTGCTTCAACTTCGGCAGCAGCCATGGCATTCATCACTTCGTGGTGAAGGAGCCGTTCTACATTCGTCAACTGACGGTGCCGGTGGCGCACAAGGTGATGCGGGAGATGGGTGTGCGGTTCAATGATTTCGGTACGTTCGGGCGGGCGAATCGGTTTGTACGGGAAGAGGCTGTGGCGCGGGAGGAGGTGGGTACGGCTCGAGTTTGAGACGCACCACTTCAGGGACAAACACACAACCTGTGGCGAGGGGATTTATCCCCGCTGGACTGCGCAGCAGCCCCTTTGACCTGCCGCCGCGTAGTGTCAGGCCTGATCACATCCACCCTTTTTGGGGCCGCTTCGCGGCCCAGCGGGGATAAATCCCCTCGCCACAGGTGCATGCCTGGCCTGAAGAATGAGTTAGAACTGGTAACTCACCGTCGCCGCCACATTGCGCTCTTCGCCCATGTAGCAAAAGCTCAGGCTCGCGCACGAAGCGACGTAGCTTTCGTTGGTCAGGTTGTTCGCGTTCAGGCGCACGTCCACGCCCTTCAAGCCGACCTTGCCCAGGTCATACCCCACCGAGGCATCGAACAACGTGTAGGACGGCACTTTCATGGTGTTCTCCGCATCGACCCAGCTGTAGCCGACATACCGCACGCCGCCGCCCAGGCGCAGGCCATCGAGGGTGCCGCTGTCGAACTTGTAGTCCGCCCACACCGAGGCCATGTGGCGCGGGGCCTGGGTCGGGGAGTTGCCCTTGTTTTCGATGATGTCGGTGGGCGTGCTCAAAGTACTGACCATCGATTTCGAGTATTCGATGTCGGTGAAGGTGTAGCTGCCCAGCACTTTGAATTGTTCGGTCAACTGCAGGTGCGCCTCCAACTCCAGGCCCTGGGAGCGCACGGCCCCGACGGCGCGGTAGAAGTTGTCCTGGGGCAGTTTGGTCGCCAGGTTTTCCTGGTCGATGCGGAACAGCGAGGCCGTGTACAGGTCGTCTGTGCCCGGCGGCTGGTACTTCAGGCCCAGTTCCCATTGCTTGCCATCGGTGGGCGGCAGCGGGTTGCCGGCGCTGTCGGCATAGGAGTTGGGGTTGAACGACTCGGAGTAGCTGATGTACGGCGCCAGGCCGTTGTCGAACAGGTACAGCGCCCCGGCCCGGCCAGTGAGCTTGGTGCGTTTGTCGTTGATCTCGGTGCCTTCTGGGCGACCGAACTCAGCGATGCGGTTCTCATCCGAGGTTTGCACCCAGTCCTGGCGCAGGCCGAGGGAGAAGCGCCACTTGTCCATTTCGATCAGGTCTTGCAGGTAAACGCCGGTCTGCTCCAGGCGTCGCAGGTAGCTGGTGTCATAGCGACCAGTGATGGTCGAGTTGCCGTAGACCGGGTCAAAGGCGTTGATTGGCGCCAGATTTCCGCTGGTCCAGTCGACCACGGTTTTGCGCCGCTGATAGTCGGCCCCCATCAGCACGGTGTGCTTGGTCGCGCCAGTGAAGAATTCGGCTTGCAGCATGTTGTCGACGATGAAGGAATGAAGCTTTTCTTCGGCGCCGGTGTAGTAGCGGTTCAGTTCGTTGCTGGTGGGCGTGGTCCAGTCGTAGGCATAGACCTGATCGTTCTTGACCTCGGAATCCAGGTAACGGAAGTTCTGCCGGGCGGTGAAGACGTCGTTGAAACGGTGTTCGAATTGGTAGCCGAACGACTGCTGGTCACGCTCATAGCGGTCGATGCCGGGTTCGCCTTCGAAGAAGTGCTCGGAAATCCGTCGACCGTTGCGCTGATGCAAGGTGCCATCGGCCGGCATGCCGCCGTGGTAGCCGCCGTCGGGGTCATGCTGCAGGTAGGCTTGCAGGGTCAGCGAGGTGTCCTCGCTGAAGTCGATGTTCACTGTCGGCGCGAGGGCGAAGCGCTTTTCCTTGTTGTGGTCGAACTGGGTGTCGGAGGTGTCCGCCAGGCCGATCAGGCGATAGGTGATGCGTTTGTCGTCATCCACGGGGCCGGTGAAGTCCAAGCCCATGCCGCGTTGGCCCTGGGTGCCGACCGTGGCCTGGATCTGGTGATAGGCCTCGTACTGCGGCTTCTTGCTGGTGAGTGCCACCAGGCCGCCGGGCGAACTGCGACCGTAGAGCACCGAGGATGGGCCCTTGAGAATGTCGACCCGCTCCAGGAAGTACGGATCGACCTGCATGGAGCTGTAGGTGCCGCTGTCGCCCATGGACTTGAGGCCGTCGAGGTAGATGTTATCCACCGAGCCATCGTTGAAGCCGCGCATCGCCACGTAGTCGTAGCGGTGGGTCGCGCCGTAGGGGTTGGTCAGCACACCGGGGGTGTAGCGCATGGCCTGGGACACGGTTTGCGCGCCCTGATCGTCCATTTGTTCGCGGGTGACCACCGACACGCTCTGGGAGGTTTCGCGCAGGGCGGTGCTGGTCTTGGTGGCGACCTGGCTGTGGGTGGCGTTGTAGCCTTCCATGCTGCCCAGGGCGTTACCCAAGGCGAAGCCCTTGATGTCGGTGGTCGGCAATTCCAGTGTGCTGCCAGCGGTCTCGGTCTGCAGCACGTAGCTGCTGCCATCCTGGCTGACGGCAACCAGTCCCGAGCCGCTGAGCAGTTGGCTCAGGGCCTGGTCCGGCGAGTACTCGCCCTTGAGCCCCGGGGACTGGACGCCGCCGGTTTGCGCCGGGGTGCTTGCCAGGGTGATCCCGGCCTGGCGGGCGAACTGGTTCAGCACATCGCTCAATGGGCCCGGGGTAATGTTGTAGCTCTGACGGCTGGCGGTCACGCCGTTTTGTGCGGCCACCGCGAGCATCGGCACGACGCTGACCCCCAGCGCCGTGGAGAACAGCGCGGCATGAATCGCCTGGCGCAACAGGCCCGGTTGCGCAGAGAAGCCGAAGGGGGTCTTGAGAAACAAGCGCTCAGTCATTGTAGGTTCCGTTGGAGTCGCTGAAGGCAGATAAGGGGTGCTTACTGTCCTAGCCGGACGCCGGCCTGAAACCCGCCAAAAAAAATCAAGCCAGGCGCTGCACCGTGATCCACCAACGGGTTCGATAACGGATCTGTACGGGGAGCATGCGTGGCAGGACGGCGAGCAGTTTGTCGGTGTCCTCCAAACGGAAAACCCCCGACAAGCGCAGGTCGGCAACCGACGCCGCGCAGTTCATATAACCCGGGCGGTAGCGTCCTACTTCATTGAGGAAGTCTTCCAGGCGCATGTTGCGCGTGACGATCAAGCCGTCGGCCCAGGCGCCTGCGTCCATGTCCAGCGGCGGTACGAGGGCCGCTGTCGATGCCGTGATCAGATAGCTTTGCCCGGCCTCGACCTGAATGGGCGTGCCATCGCTGTTGGGGTGCGAACGGATGACGACTTGCCCGCGGGTGACGCTCAAGCGCGTGCAGTCGCTGTCCTGGCGCACGACGAAGCGTCCTTCCAGCCCTTCGAACAGGCCATGCCTGCTTTTCACCAGCAGCGGCCGACCCGGGTCGCGACCACAGGTGACCATGATTTCGCCGCGGGCCAGGGTAATCAGGCGCTGCCGGGCGCTGAAGTCCAGGTCGGCGGCGCTGTGGGTATTGAGCTCCAGTCGCGTGCCGTCCGGCAACTGGAAACCTCGGCGTTCACCGATGGCGGTGGCGAAGTCAGCGCTCCACGCTTGCCAGCCCAGATCCTTGCCCAGCCAAGCCGCGCCGCTCACCACGGCGATGCCCGACAGCAACTTCAGGGCCTGGCGACGACTGAGGCGCTGGACACTGTTTTCCAGGGTGTCCAGGGCGACATGGGCACCGGGCACCGCCCGCAGGTTGGAGGTCAATTCGCTGTGCAGCGATTGCACCCGTTGCCAGGCCAGTTCGTGTTCCGGGTGGGCGGCGCGCCAGGTGTCGCACTGTTGGCGCAGGGTCGGGTGAGCGGTGTGATTGCGCAGGCGCAGCAGCCAGTTGATCGCCTGCCTGACCACCTGTTGCGACGGGCCGTTGCGGCGGCTCTGCAAGTGCTCCGCCGGCTCAGCTTTCATAACGCAGCACATAGCAGTGGTACAGCGCATCGGCGACGTAGCGCTCCACCGAGCGCAACGAGATGCCCATCTGTTCGGCAATGTGCTTGTACGTCAGGCCTTCGCACTGGGCCAACAGAAAGGCCCTGCGCACTTTCGGCTTGAGGCCTTCGAGCATCCTGGCAATGGCTTCGAGCAGTTCCAGGATCAGGGCCTGGGCTTCAGCGCCAGGGGTTTGGGCTTCCGGCAAGTGAGCTATGGTTTGCAGGTAGGCACGTTCGATTTCTTCTCGCCGCCAATGGTCAATCACCAGGCCTTGGGCGATGGTGCGCAAAAAGGCGCGTGGAGTTCGAAGTTCCAGGCGTTCGCTACGCTGCAAAAGGCGCACGAAGGTGTCCTGGGCCAGATCCGCCGCATCGGCGGCATTGCCCAGCCGGGTGCGCAGCCACGTATTGAGCCAGCCGTGATGCCGGCTGTAGAGCGCCTGTACTGCAAACTCGGGAGATGACATGGACGCGATGGCCTGGATGTTACAAATGATAATAGGTCGCATTGTCATCAGCCGTCGGCGAATTTGCAACCACCGTTCGCCCACTATGTCCTCCCGTCGCCTATTTCTTCGAATCCCTAATTATTTGTACAGGCTTGCCGACAGACTGGTATGCGTGCACCAAAGTGGAGCGTACTGATAACCGCTCGCACTGCTACATGGAACGTTGCAAATCTGGAATGCACCCCCACTCCTTGCCTAAGAAGCCTCATCAATGAATCTAAAGTTCAGCCACAAAATCCTTCTTGCCGCCTCTGGTGTGGTGGTCCTGGCTTTTGCCCTGTTCACGCTCTACAACGATTATTTGCAGCGCAACACCATCGGCAGCAGCCTTGAGTCGTCCATCGAGCAATCCGGCGACCTGACGGCCAGCAGCATCCAGAACTGGATGAGTGGCCGGATACTGGTGCTGGAAAACCTGGCGCAAAACATCGCGCACCAGGGCGCTACTGCCGATCTGCCGGGGCTGGTCGATCAGCCGGCGCTGACCTCGAACTTCCAGTTCACTTATGTGGGCCAGGCCAACGGCGTCTTCACCCAGCGCCCGGACGCCAAAATGCCTGACGGCTACGACCCGCGTCAGCGCCCCTGGTACAAACAGGCGGTGACCGCCGATAAAACCATGCTGACCCCGCCTTATTTGGCGGCGGTAGGTGGCCTGGTGGTGACCGTTGCCCTGCCGGTGAAGCACAACGGCGAACTGCTCGGTGTGGTGGGCGGTGACCTGAGCCTGGAAACCCTGGTGAAGATCATCAACTCCGTGGACTTCGGTGGTATCGGCCATGCGTTCCTGGTCAGCGGCGACGGTCAGGTGATCGTCAGCCCGGACAAAGACCAGGTGATGAAGAACCTCAAGGACATCTACCCCGGGACCCCGGTGCGCATTGGCAAGGGTATCCAGGATGTTGAGCTGAACGGGCAGGACCGTATCCTTTCGTTTACTCCAGTGACTGGCTTGCCGAACGCCGAGTGGTACATTGGCCTGTCGATCGACAAGGCCAAGGCCTACGCGCCGTTGAGCCAGTTCCGTACGTCTGCGCTGATTGCGATGTTTGTCGCGGTGGCGGCCATTGCGTTGCTGCTGAGCATGCTGATCCAGGTATTGATGCGCCCGTTGACCACCATGGGGCGCGCCATGCAGGACATCGCTCAGGGCGAAGGCGACCTGACCCGGCGCCTGGTGGTGCAGGGCAAGGATGAGTTCGCGGTGCTGGCGGGTTCGTTCAACCAGTTCGTGGAGCGGATTCACGCGTCGATCTCGGAAGTGTCTTCCGCCACCCGTCAGGTGCATGACTTGTCGCAGCGGGTGATGACCTCGTCCAATGCGTCGCTTGTCGGCTCGGATGAGCAGAGCGCTCGCACCAACAGCGTGGCCGCGGCCATCAACCAGTTGGGGGCTGCGACCCAGGAAATCGCCCGCAATGCCGCCGATGCCTCGCAACATGCCAGCGGTGCCAGTGAACAGGCCGATGACGGTCGCCAAGTGGTGGAAAAAACCATCCAGGCCATGACCGAGCTGTCGCAGAAGATCAGCCTTTCCTGCACCCAGATCGAAACCCTGAACGCCAGCACCGACAACATCGGCCACATCCTGGACGTGATCAAAGGCATCTCCCAGCAAACCAACCTGCTGGCCCTGAACGCGGCCATCGAAGCGGCCCGTGCCGGTGAAGCCGGCCGTGGTTTTGCGGTGGTGGCCGATGAAGTGCGCAACCTGGCGCACCGTACCCAGGAGTCGGCGGAAGAAATCCACAAGATGATTACCTCGCTTCAAGTCGGCTCCCGTGAAGCGGTAACCACGATGAACGCCAGCCAGACGTCCAGCGAAGAAAGCGTGGAAGTGGCCAACCAGGCCGGCCTGCGACTGGTCAGCGTGACGCAGCGTATCGGTGAGATCGACGGCATGAACCAATCGGTAGCCGCTGCGACCGAAGAACAGACCGCTGTCGTTGAAACCCTCAACATGGACGTCAGCCACATCAACCTGCTGAACCAGCAAAGCGTGGCCAACCTCAATGAAACCCTGAAGGATTGCGATGCCTTGTCGCAACAGGCCAATCGATTGAAGCAACTGGTGGATAGCTTCAAGATCTGATCCCAGTCGCAAGCCGAGCCACCGCCATCGCGAGCAGGCTCGCTCCCACAAGGGACTGGCGGTTCGATCGTTCCCGCGCTCCTGCGTGGGAATGCCGCCAGGGACGCTCCGCGTTCCGCTTCCGGAATGTGACGCAGAGCGTCACGGGATGCATCCCCACGCAGAGCATGGGGACGATCAGCTTCAAACCAACCCACGGGGTGTCTGGGCTGACGCCATCGCGAGCAAGCCCGCTTCCACAGGGGACTGGCGGTTCGATCGTTCCCACGC
>NZ_FPIX01000034.1:50967-66524 GCF_900119205.1 Pseudomonas sp. NFACC16-2
GGGTTGTCTGGGCTGACGCCTTCGCGAGCAAGCCCGCTTCCACAGGGGACTGGTGCTTATTTGAACATCCCCTGCACATTCCCCATCGCCTCATCGGCGAAGCCCTGGAGGAAATCCCTGAAGCCTGACGGCGTGTGGGCGTCGGTGTGGTCGGCGATGATGGTCCAGGTGGCGCGGCAGCGGTTGTCCGCCAGGGGGTCGACGCGCATGGCCGCCCACAGGTTGTCGATGCCCAGGGTGTTGTAGATCAGCGTCCAGGTCATGTGCATGGCCTGGTCGTCACGGCTGTTGAGCTGTTCCACCACCAGGTTCTGCCCATCGCGGAAGAATTTCTTGCGCAGGGACCTCACGCCCTCGCCGGTCATTTCGATGTGTTCCAGTGCCGGAATGAAATGGTTGAATCCGCCAAAATCACCTACCAGGTTCCAGACGCGTGCCGCGTCGGCCGCGACCTCCACCGAGGTTTCGACCTGGCAGGCTTGGGGGTTTTTGATCAGGGTGTCGGGTTGAAATGCACTCATGGTCTTGCTCCTTGCTTTGGGTTGAGGGTGTTTCAGATGAAGTCGATGGCCTTGAGGTACTCGGCGCCGCGCCGCAGCAGGGCCGGGGACTTTTCCGGGTAGCTGGCGCCCATCTGCCGCACGCCGGCACGGGCGTTGTCGTGGCTGATCAGCGAGATATCGCCGATGTCCTCCTCGAAGCCGTTGAGGTAGAAACCCAGCACGCCAAACAACGCGTTGTCGGCATCGACCCGCGCCAATTGCCGTTGCCACTCGGCGACGCTGACCAACGAAAACTCCCGGCCGCTGTCGCGAAACGACGCGACATAAGCGTCCCAGCTCAAAGGCTGTGGGTTGTGCAGGTTGAACACCGCTTGCGTCGGCTGGTAACGGCTGGCGTGGAACGCGATGAAGCGGGCCAGGAAATCCACCGGCATCAGGTCGAAATTGAGAGACAACTCCGGTACCTGGCCGAGTTGGATCGAGCCCTTGAGCATCAGCATCAAGCGATTCTTGTGGGGCTGGCAGACCCCGGTCAGGCTGTTGAAACTGATATTGCCGGGGCGAAACAGATTGACCCACACCCCGCGATCCCGGGCCCGCTGCAGGATCCGTTCGCCGACCCATTTGGACAGGTTGTAGCCGTTCTTGATGTAGATCGGCGGCGTCTTGGCGGCCGGTTGTTCCAGCACCTGGCCGTCGGCATCCAGGGCACTGGAGGCGGAAAGCGTGGAGACGAAGTTGAAGATCTTCTTGCTGCGCCCTTCACACAGGCGCAGGCACTCGAAGATCGGCTCCACGTTGTCCCGCGCGAGGGACTCGTAGTCGAGCACATGGTTGACGTGGGCGGCGTTGTGCACCAGCGCGCCGAAGGTGCGGTCTATGCGGGTGTAGACGTCGTCTGGCAGGCCCAATTGCGGTTGGGTGATGTCGGCGGCGTACACACTGACGCGGTCCAGGTCCAGGTGGGTCAGGTGATTGTCCCGCAGGGCCTGGGAGAAGCGCTCGGCCGCGCTTTGTTCAGCGCTCGCCCGCACCAGGCACGCGACTTCGGTGGCGCCCCAGGCCAGCAGTGCCTCGACGATGTGCACCCCGAGAAAGCTGTTGGCGCCAGTCACCACCACTTTGTGCACATCGCCGCATTGGCTGATGGGCAGCGGATCGAGGTTGAGTTCGGCCTCGGCATCGATGAAGGCCTGGGGGCTGAGGATCGATGCACTGTTTTGATCAGGATCGTCCAGCAACTTGGCCAAGGTCATCAGCGTCGGCGCTTCGATAAAGCGGTTGATCGACAGGCTGCGGCCGAACGTCTGGCGGATGCTCAACAACAGTCGCGACAGCAGGATCGAATGCCCGCCGAGGTTGAAGAAGCTTTCGTCGGTGGCGATGTCCTCGACGGGTAGTTCAAGCAGCTCTGCCCACAGTTGCTGCAATTGCGTCTCCAGGGCGTTCTGTGGCTGGCGGCGTTGGCCATCGACCTGCACCTGCACCGCCATGGTGAGCAAGGCCCGGCGATCGACCTTACCGTTGCTGGTGTACGGCAGGCTCGGCAATTCGACGTAGGCGGCCGGGTGCATGTAGCTGGGCAAGCTGTTCTGCACGTGATCGCGCAACGCCTGGAGGGCATCGCCGGAGTGCTCGGGATGAACCAGGAACGCCAGGATTCGCCGCCGTTCATCGACCCCCACTGCCACTTGGCGAAACATCTGGCTATCACGCAGGCAGTGTTCGATCTCCTCGGGCTCGACCCGAAAACCGCGGATCTTCACCTGGTTATCGCGCCGGCCACACAGTTCGATGCCGTTGTCGGTCCACTGGCCGATATCACCCGTGCGATAAACCCGCAGCACTTGCCCGGTGGGCAGTGTCAGGTCGAGGTAGCGCGTCGCGGTCAGTGTCGGGTCATTCAAATAACCCAGCCCGACGCCTGGGCCGGCGATGTACAGCTCGCCGGGGACACCTTGGGGAACCGGCTGCAACTGTTCGTCCAGGATCAAGACCTGGCCATTGGCGATGGGCACGCCGAGGTTGCGGTTGTTGTCGCCGACGCCGAACTGTCGTGTGGTCGCCAGCACTGTGGTTTCGGTCGGGCCGTAGATGTTGTGGAACTGGCATTGTGGCGCGAGCTGTTCGATCACGAACGGTTCACAGACATCGCCACCGGTGATCAGGTGCGCCAGGCCCAGCGGTGCATCAAGGGGCATGACGCTCAGCAGCGCAGGCGGCAGAAAGGCGTGGCTGATGTGCTGCTGGTGAATCAACGCGACCAATTGCTGCGGATCGCGGCGCTGGTCTTCGCTGGGCACCACCAGCAAGGCGCCGTGGATGAACGTCGGCAGGATATCCAGCAGCGACGCATCAAAGTTGATGGTGGAAAACTGCAACGCCCGGCTGTCGCGCTGCAACCCGACGTAGTCGCCGTACCAGGCACAGAAATGACTGAGGTTGCGGTGGCTGAGCAACACGCCCTTGGGCTGGCCGGTGGTGCCAGAGGTGTAGATCGCCACGGCCGGTTCGTCGCTGCCCACTGTGCGGCGAATCACCGAGGCTGGGATGCCTGGCTTGGGCGATGGCAGTTGATGGACATTCAGCGTTGGCACCGACAGGTCGCCCAGGTCGCTGTCGCCGTCGTGCAGCAGCAGGTCCGCCTGGGCATTTTCCAGGATGAAGCGCCGACGTTGCGCCGGATGCTGCGGGTCCAGCGGCAGGTACACCGCCCCACAGCCCAGCACCGCCAGGATCGCCGCATACAGGTGCGTGGACTTGGGCAGGCAGACACCGATCACCAAGGGGCGCTTGGCCGCGCCGCTTAACTTCTGCAACATCGGCTCTTGCAACCCCAGCGCCAGGCGGCGCAAGGATTTGTAGTCGATGAATTGCCCATCGACCCACAGGGCTGGTTGCGCCGCGTCGTCGAGCATGCGCTGTTCGATGCTGTACAGCACCGGCATGTCGGCGGCGGCGAGCAGCCACGGTACTGGCGGCCGATTGAGGCCGTGTTCGAACGCCAGCGGTTCCAGCGCGTCGAGCCCGAGCAGGGGCTGCTCGACAGCGTCAGCGTGCACCGTCGGCCAGTGATCGAAGCAGGTGTCATCCCGGGATAACTGGCTGACCAGCCGTGCGCCGGTCTCGACCACTGTCGCCAGCGTACGCAACCGCAGGGACTGACCGTTGCCATCGCTTTGCGGCGCAATCACCTCCTGGCACAACAGCCGCTGCGCGCCGTCGCGAAATATCACCACCGGTTGCGGCAATACCTCGCCGGGTAGCGTGCGCAGCGCCACGCGCACCTGGAGGCATGAGCGGGCTTCAATGGCCCGCGGTGTCGTACCGTCGTCGAGCAACAAGTCGACCATGCCGTGGTTGGCCGGCGATTGCCGATCCACGATGCCATGGCCGTGCAGCTCCAGTTCCCGGGCCAGTTCGGCCATGGCCTGGCTGGTACCAGGCACTGCAATTTCGAGGCGTTTCATCGAAAGGTCCTCATGGAGTCAGGTAATCAGCGAGGGCGTCGCGTACGCAGGGGGACGCGAGCATCGAGCTGCTGCGGAAAAAGCGCGTGATGTTGCCCACCAACGGGTGAAAACGATTGATGGGGTAGGCCAGCGCACTGGCGTCTTCACGCAGCGATTGGCGTACCGATTCGTCGACGGGCAGGTGCGCGATCAGTTCGATGTCGAACGCTTGCTGCAGGTCGCTCGCCAGGTATTGGACGACGAACCCGGGCATCAAGCGTGCAATCGCCGCGCGGTCCTCTTCGGGCGCGGTGCGCCAGTAGATCTGCACCAGTCGCGTCCAGAAACCGGAGTGGCGGCCCTCGTCGAGCAAGTGATCGGCCATCAGCCCCTTGATCGAGGCCTTGACCGAGTCGTCCCGGGCGAAGGCCGCCACTTCGTTAGTGACGGTGTTCTCGGCAATGGCGATGCAGATCAGCTCCACGGCGCTGAGCAAATGTTCCGGCGCCTGGGCCAGGGTCGCCGGTATCGCGCGGCTGAGTTCGATCTGCCCCGGCAACGGGATCGGTGCGATGCCGGTCATGTCGATGGTCTGCTGCATGAAGTCCATCGCCACCAGCGCGTGATAATCCTCGTCCACCACCACGGTCATCGCGTCGTAGCGGCAGGCGAACGGGAATTCGATGCCGAAGCGATTCTTGGCAATGCGGCGAGCGGTGTGGTCCACCAGTTCGGTCTCGAAAATCACCACGTCGTTGATGAACTTGTAGAGGCTCTGCACCAGCACAAAGTCGCGCAATTGCGGGCAGTGGCTGAGGAAGGTCTGGCTGTGCACCAGCGGCTGGCGGCTCATGGGGAAGATCAGCTTGTCGTCGTCTTCGACCCGGCGCCGTGGCCGGGTACGGATCGTGGCGCGGCTTTCCCAGGCGTCGGCGAAGGATTGGTATTCGACAGCGTTCATGGCATCACCTGTGCAACCGGCTGGGTCATGCTCTGGCGCAAGCCATCCCACAGGGCCGCGCGGCTGTGGACAGCGGCGAGCGCGGCGACCAGTACTTCGGTTTCGCGCTGCGGGTCGCCATCGATCAGCCGGGCCAACAACTTTTCGGCCGCCGGGCCATGGTCTTCGGAATCGACTTCGATGTGCCGTTGCAGGTAATAACGAAAGGTCGGCGCCTGATCCAGGCCAATGCCCCAAGCGTCGAGCATGCGCTGGAACATCTGCGGGATGACACTCTCGCGACCGTGCACGAAGGCGGCGGCTACACTGTGGGCCGGGGCGTGCAGAGCGGTGTGCAAGGTCTGGCGGACAAACCGTGCCGCCGCCGGTTCGACCTCGACGCTGTCCAGCGCCGTCTCGGGGCTGACGCCTTCCTGTTGCAGGGTGATGAATTGCTCGATCGCGCGGGTATCGGCACCGATTTCCCGCATGGCGTCCAGGTACAGTTCGAAGTGGCTGCAATAACCTGCGCCGGGGCGGTCATCCGACTCTTCGCCCAGTACGATTTCATTGATCAAGCGTGCCGCGTGCGGGTCGGCCGGCGGCAGCCAGGGCAGGTGGACGCAGGTGAGTTCGCGTTGCAGCCGCTTGGTCAGCGACATGAAGTCCCAGACGGCAAAGACATGGCTTTCCATAAAGCGGCGTAACAGATCAATTGATGTAATCTCGGAAAAAACCGGGTGTTGGCCAAGTTCGTGTTTTTTTAGAGATAGTTGTTCTTTGGATGGCTGCATCGGAACGTCCTCATCAATGATGTTTTGTCCGGAAGGTTGCTCGTTGTTTAATCAAGGCGAGCGGGTGCCTGAACCGGAATCCATGAATTACCCAAGTGGCTTAAGTATTCGCTTTCAGTACGTGTTGTGGGGTTTTGTGCCCGTGTTTAAAGGGTTTTTTCAAAAGTTCAAAGGGTCGCCAGTAACGCGACGAATAAAAAACTAATGCATGCAACAAGTTGTCGGCAAGTATTTTTTTAATTATTTAAAGTGGGTGTTTTATTGGGCGCGAAGAGGGCTTTTAAAACTTTTTATATAAGTTTTATTGGGGCGAAGAAGCTCCTTCCGATTTGCGAGTATCAGAATCGAATAGTTCGAGTGAATGCCTCACTCGGAGCACTTCAGGGATCGGGAAGTTAAGAACTTTTATGTTATGGGCAGGACGTCGGTCGGACATCCGATCATCCCGCCGGTTGGACGACGCTCCTTGCGTATTGGCTTCGATTCGCCTGGCCTCAGCCAGGCGTTGACTTCTTCAGGTCTGTTTTGAATCGACAAGCGCAAGAGTGAGCCCAAATCGATGGCAGTGCCATTGAACTGATGGGACGACGAGTCGCGGCCACGGCCAGGCCGCGCCGCGCAGGCGACAAGTGAGTCGGAAGGATATGTAAGAAGTTTTTACGCCGGCTGGACCGTCGAGGTGGGATCAAGGATTCGACGACTGTTCCAGATACCGGCGCATGGTGACAGAGGCTTTTTCCAGGTGCCGCTCCAGCAATGCGACGGCTGTATCGATGTCCTTGGCACGCGCCGCATCGAGCAGCGCGCGATGATCGTCCTGGCTCAACTTGCCCAGCCCCATGGATGACAGATGAAAACGCAGGAAGCGCTCTTCTTCATTGAGCTCGCGCTCGATCAGGTCCAGCAGCTTGTTGTTGGGGGCCTTGTGATAAAGCGACATATGGAACAGGCGGTTGAGCTTGCCGATCTCGGCGTGTTCGGTTTCCGTTTCCAGCTGTTCGATGTACCGGGCGGCCAGCGCCAGGTCATTGTCATCGAGCAAGGGGATGGACAGGCGCAAGGCGAACGATTCCAGGACCGAACGCAGGGCATAGGTTTCTACCGCATTGTTGGTGATCAACGGTGCCACGACGGCGCCCTTGTGCTGAACCACATTGAGCAGTGACTGCGCTTCGAGCTGACGCAACGCCTCGCGCACCGGCATGCGGCTCACGCCGAACAGGTCGGCCAGTTCCTGCTGGCGCAGCGCGGTACCGCAAGGCAAGCGTCCATCGAGGATGGCCTCGCGCAGAGACTCTTCGATGATCGAGCGTGCCTGGTCAGCCGGAATGGGGCCGTTGATCTGGATAGTGCTGAGCGGTTTGGGCTTCTGTGTCACGACAACGCACCCTGATTGGTAGTAAAAATTGGATCCAGGCTCACGTTAGTTACAGGTTGGTGAGCCGTCAAAGTCTCTCGACCGGAGGTTCCTGAACTAAAGTTTAGTCTGCCTGCGGTGATTGCACCTTGCCATTGTCTTTTAGTGGGCCAGGCGTCACCATCCAACGAATTTCCAACGACCCTTTTCGGACGTATTTCCCTTGGCTGCACCGTTCCCTGTCCTCAGGTCCTTGCGCTGGCTATGTTCGGCATTGTTGCTGGCCGGCCTGATGCTGGGCGGCCTGCAGGCCGACTGGGACTTTGCGCAGATCAGCCGGCGGGCGCAAGCGTTATATGGTCCCTTGGGCGAAGGTCAGCAACGGATCGACGCATGGCAGCAGCTGTTGGCGACCCAGAAACAGATTCCGGAACTCGAACAGCTCAAGGTGGTGAACCTGTTTTTCAACAAACAGGTGCGCTACGTGGAAGACATCGACCTGTGGCGCGAGGTCGACTACTGGGAAACCCCGATCCAGGCCTTGTGGAAGGGCGCTGGCGATTGCGAAGACTACGCCATCGCCAAGTACTTCAGCCTGCGTCATCTTGGGGTGTCCAGTGACAAGCTGCGCATCACCTACGTCAAGGCCTTGCGGCAGAACCGTGCGCACATGGTGCTCACCTATTACGCCACGCCCGAGGCGATGCCGCTGGTACTCGACAGCCTGATCGACGGGATCCTGCCGGCCAGCCAGCGAACCGACTTGCTCCCGGTCTACTCTTTCAATGCCGAAGGGCTGTGGCTGCCGGGCGCCAAGGGCAACAAGAAAGTGGGTGACACCAAGCGCCTGTCCCGGTGGCAGGATGTGTTGAAAAAAATGCAGGCCGAAGGTTTTCCGGTCGAGACGACTAACTAGGAGCGCGCGCTCAGATGTCCTTGTTCAAACAGCTGTTGATCGCTATCTGTCTGTTCCTGGTGGTTGCCTTCAGCGGCAGCTTCATGGTCAGCCTGGAGAGTTCGCGGGCCCAGTACGTCAACCAGTTGCGCTCCCACGCCCAGGATGCGGCCACGGCGCTGGCCCTGTCGCTGACGCCGAACATCGACGACCCGGCGATGGTGGAACTGATGGTCAGCTCGATCTTCGACAGCGGCTACTACGCCAGCATCCGCGTGGTCGACGTGGCCACCGACAGGACGCTCGTCGAGCGCACCGGCACGCCGGACGCCGGCAGCGTGCCGCAATGGTTCGTCAAGCTGATCGGCCTGGAACCGGCCGGTGGCGATGCCATCGTCAGCCGCGGCTGGGAACAGGCGGCGCGGGTTGAAGTGGTCAGCCACCCGATGTTCGCCCTCGCCAAGCTGTGGCAGAGCGCGTTGGGCAGCCTGGGTTGGCTTTTGCTGTGTGGCGCCGTCAGCGCGGTGCTGGGGGCCTTGCTGCTGCGTCGCCAGCTCAAGCCGCTGGACTACATGGTGCATCAGTCCCATGCCATCGCCCGTCGCGAGTTCCTGAGCCTGCCGGAGCTGCCGCGCACGCCTGAACTGCGCCGGGTGGTGCAGGCGATGAACCAGATGGTCGAGAAGCTCAAGGCGCTGTTCCAGGAGCAGGCCGAGCGCAGCGAGAAACTGCGGGTCGAGTCCTATCAGGACAACCTCACGGGCCTGGCCAACCGGCGTTATTTCGAAATGCAGCTCAATGCCCGGGTGAGCAACCCGGAGCAGGCCAGTTCCGGTTATCTGCTGTTGTTGCGGGTCAAGGACCTGGCCGGTTTGAACCAGCGGTTGGGCGGGCAGCGCACCGACCAGTTGCTCCAGGCCGTGGGTGAGCAATTGCTGCGTGAATGTGCGCGGTATCCGGAAACCCACAACCTGGTCACGCGTATTCGCGGTGGGGAGTTTGCGGTGTTGGCACCTGGGCTGGTGCGCGAGGAGGCGCTGCAACTGGCGCAGAACCTTGAGGCTGCATTGGCGAGCCTGCATGCGACCGGCGCGACGGATGTGGCGTCGGTGGCCTCCATCGGGCTGGCGCCGTTCGTCCATGGCGACTCGCCGCAAGCGGTGCTGCAGCTCGGCGACCAGGCCCTGGCCCAGGCCGAAAGCCAGGGCGAACCGGGTTGGGCCTGCCTGGATCACAGCGCGGTGGCCAGCGTCGGTGATGATCACCATGCCTGGCACACGCTGCTCGACCAGGCCTTGAATCATCAGCGCTTCGAGCTGTACTTCCAGCCGGTGGTAGCCGCCCGGGACACCCAGGTGGTGTTGCATTACAAAGTGCTGTCGCGGTTGCTCGACGAGCAGGGCCAGACCATCCCTGCCGGGCGTTTCCTGCCCTGGTTGGAGCGCTTCGGCTGGACCGCGCGCCTGGACCGTTTGATGCTCGAGCAAGTGCTCAGGCAAATGGCCGGGCATGAGCAATCTCTGGCGTTGAACCTGTCTTCGGCGACCTTGGCCGATCCGCAGGCGCTGAACAAGATCTTTGAGATCCTGCGGGCGCATTCCAACCTCGGGTCGCGCTTGACCCTGGAAATTGGCGAAGAGCAACTGCCGGAGCAAGCGGTGCTGGAGCAGTTGACCCGGCGTCTGCGTGAGTTGGGCTTCTCCTTGAGCCTGCAGCGTTTTGGTGGGCGGTTCAGTATGATCGGCAATTTGTCGCGGCTGGGGCTGGCTTACCTGAAGATCGATGGCAGCTATATCCGCGCGATTGATCAGGAAAGTGATAAGCGTTTGTTCATCGAGGCTATCCAGCGCGCTGCCCACAGTATTGACTTGCCGCTGATTGCCGAGCGGGTGGAGACGGAAGGGGAGCTGGCGGTGATTCGTGAGATGGGGTTGTTTGGGGTGCAGGGGCAGTTGGTTGGGGAGCCTCGGCGGTGGGGGTGATCCTGAAACATTGATCCCTCTCATGTTCCGCGTGGGAATGTAGCCAGGGACGCTCCGCGTCCCGGAGAGCGGAACGCAGAGCGTCCCCAGAAGCATTCCCACGCAGAGCGAGGGAACGATCTGCCCGCCTCAACGCACCCTCGACTACTACTTCAATCCCAAACCAACCGATGAAGCCCCGGGAAAAAACCCAATCGCCCAGTTCTTCATGGTCTCTCCGGATATCCACACCGAAACCCTCCTGGCCAACGCCTCCGAAGACTTGCTGTCCATCAGCGCCATCGCCGCCGACCTGGCCACACGGGAAAAATATCGAGATCAACACCGATTAACTGTGGGAGCGAGCTTGCTCGCGATGTCAGCCCTTCAGCTCTTTCCCCAACTGAAGCCGGACGCCGTTGTGGCGAGGGGATTTATCCCCGCTGGGCTGCGAAGCAGCCCCAAATGGCTGAATGTGGGCAACCTGACACTCCGAGGCGACTGGTTTTAGGGCTGCTGCGCAGCCCAGCGGGGATAAATCCCCTCGCCACAACGGTTTGTGTTCTGCTCGGGCAGGTTAGATCAACCCCTTCTCATCATCATCGATCAACCGGCTCAACCCGCCCAAGGCTTCCCGGGCCTGGGTGCGGTCCATCAGCTTGGCCTGGGCCGCCGGTGGCAGGTCGGTGACGCGGATGACGCCTTTGCTGGTCAGCACCTGGATCAAGTCATCGAGTACCCGGATCATCTCCAGGTCGCTCTGCTTGAGTTGCTTGAGGCTGTTTTCCACCGCCTGGTTGGCGAACCAGTCCTGGATCTCGTGGCTGTCGGCCGGCAGGGTTTCGGTGGCTTCGGCATAAGCGGCGGCTTCTACGCGCACCAGCAGGCCTTGTGCATCGCGTTGCACATAAAACATCGGGCATCCCTCATGTATGAAGCGGCGTCATGCTGGGCAGCATAGGCCAACTGCAGGGGAGTATGAACACTTATCCCGTGGCGAGGGAGCTTGCTCCCGCTGGGCTGCGCAGCAGCCCCTAAAAACAGGGCCGCTTCGCGCCCCAGCGGGAGCAAGCTCCCTCGCCACGGGTTTGTGTCAGGTTCAACTGTTGTTGTGATCGACCTTGATGGTCGGGTCGCTGCCGGCGATCAACGAGTTCAGGTTCACGTTCGACCAGTTGTTGCCTTCGAGCTTGATCGTCACGTCCGGGGTCGCGGCGCCGCCGTTGGTGGTGTTGAACTGGCCGGAAGTGCTGACTTGCAGCGACGACACGCCGTCGACCGTACTGATTTTCAGGAAGTGGTCGATAGTGCTGCCGCTTTCGCCCTGCAACAGATCCCGCAGGTCGATCCGGTCACCTTCGCCGGCGTTGAAGTTCTTGATCACGTCGGTGCCGGTGTCGCCGGACTTCCAGACAAAGGTATCGCCGCCCAGACCGCCGATCAGGGTGTCATTGCCCTGGCCGCCGATCAGTGTGTCGTTACCTGTGCCACCCAGCAGGATGTCATTGCCCTTGCCACCGTTGAGCATGTCGTTGCCGCCCTGGCCGAAAATGATGTCGTTGCCGGCGCCGCCCAGCAGGGTGTCGTTGCCATCGTGGGCACCGGACACATCGAACGCGGTGTAGTGTTCGGTGATGTACTGGTGCACGTTGCTGGTGGTGACCTTGCTGACGTCCACGCCGCTCTGTTGGGCGACGAAGGCCTGGATGGCCTGGTAGCCCTCGCCGGTAACGCCGTTGAAGCTCACCAGGTCGCCGAACAGGATGTCATTGCCGTCGCCGCCGTTGACCGTATCGGCGCCCGGCAGGGTCGCTTCGGTGTGGCCGATGATCGAGTTGGCCAGGTTGTTCGGGTCGATGTTGGTCTGCGGCTTGCCATCGGAGTCGTAGGGGGCGAGATCGGACAGGGTGACGCCGTTGTTCAGGCCGATGGCTTCAACGTTACTCAGACCTTTGAGCAGCGTGAAGCTGGCCGTTGAGCCGTCTGCTGCCGAGGAGTCGCCCCACCAGCCGCCGGCCTGGTTGGAGAACTCGAATGTGCCATTGCCCTCGGCATGCACCGTGCCGACGTAGTTTTCATTCCAATTCTTGCCGTTCTTGATCGACAGGAACATGTCCCCATTTGCTTCGATGGTGAATTTGTGTGTGCTGTCGATCGTCTGGGTGTAGTACTTGCCAACGGTGTAGTTGGCCGCGCTCAGGACGTCGTCGAGTTTGACGGTGCCGTACAACACTGGGTTCGTCTCTTCGTCGGACTGGTAGCGCGTTGGCTCACCGTCGGTGATGAAATACGTCAGGTTCTTCGCGCCGGTATTGCTCAGGGCCTGGGTGCTGTTGAAGAAGTTTGCGGTGGTCTTGAACACATCTTCATAGTTGGTATTGCCGCCGGACACCATCGAGTCGAGCACGCTCTTGAGCAGTGTCAGCGCGTTCGGATCGTTGAGGTTGACCGCAACGTTCTTGTTGACCTGGTTATCGAAATCCGCCAGGAAAATGTTCACAGTCCCTGAGTTGCTGCCCAGGCTCTGCTTGAGCGTATTGAACACCGAGGTCAGCGAGTTCTTGGCTGCGGCGATGGAGGAATCGCTCATGCTGCCGGAGCTGTCGACCATGAAGGCGATGTTGTAGTTGACCCCAGGCACCACGGTCAGGCCACCGATGTCGGCGACGACGATGTCGTTGCCGTCGGTGCCGGTGACGTTGTCACTGCCCGACGTGGCGGTGACGGCGTTATAGGTCGCCGGATGCACGGTGACGGGGATCTGCGCCGTGCTTGTGGCCGAGCCGCCGAGGGCTTCGGTGGAGGTCGACGTCACGGTCAGGTTGAACTGGCCGTTGTAGTAGGTCGGTGGCGTCAGGGTCAGGCTGCCCAGGTTCCAGCCACTGACCGATGCTTCGCCGTTGCTGCCCACGGTCGCGAAGTGGCCCGCGCCGTCGCTCAGCACACTGCCTTCCGGCATGCCGCCAATCTTCACGCTCAGGCTTTCGGAGCCGTCGGTGTCGGTCAGGGCGGTGGTGATTTTCGACAGGTGCACGCTGGTGCCTTCGGCGCCTTCGTTGAGCTTGAAGCCGTCGTAGTAGCCTTCGCCGTTGGTGCCGTGCAAATCGGAGACCGTCACGCCGGCGTTCGTCAGGTCGGTCACGCCGGTATACAACGGCACGCCGGCGCCGTTCAGGTCGACCGGTGTGCTGCCGTTGACCGACAGGTTCACGTCATAACTGCCCGGGCCGGTCTGGTTATGGTGGTAGATGTCCAGGGTGTAGTAGCCGCTAGTGGTCGGGGTAAACGAACCGTTCAACTGGCCACCCGCGCCCCAGGTGGTTGCCGCGACGGTTTTGCCGCCGATGGTGACCAGCAGGCTGTCGTCGCCGGTACCACTGAAGGTATAGGTCTTGCCGGCTTCGAGGAAAATCAGGCCCGAGGTTTTCGATGCGGTGCCAGGGGTGACGTTGCTGTCCGATTGTACGTTGGTCACGGTGCCGCTGCTGTTCGGCGTGCCGGCGGCATCGATAACCGACTTGAGCGTGCCGGACGGCGCGCCGCTGCCATCGGTGCCCAGGCCCGACAGGCCGGTCCAGACTTCCTTGATCAAACCGGTGGAGGTCACGTTGTTGCCGGCCACGTTGAGGGTCGGAGCGTCGGCGACTGGCGTGATGTCGATCTTCACGGTGCCGGTATTGCCCAGTGCCTGGCCGTCGGTTGGCTGGAACTTGACCTGTGCGTAGTCGGCCTGGTTATTGCCCGTGCTGCTGCCAACATAGCCATTGGCACCGGATTCGTTGGCGTCCGGAGTGAAGCGCAGCTTGCCGGCGTCGATGTCAGCCTTGGTGAAGGTCTGGTTGTTGGCCACGTCTTTCCAGGTTGCACCGTCCAGATACTGCAACTTGCCATCGGCCGGCAGCTCGGTGATTTTCACACCCAGGCTGGTGGCGGAGTTGTCCACGTCGCTGATGCCGAACGTCGACCAGCCGAGGACCAGTGAAGTGTCTTCGGTACCGGTCACCGCGCCGCCAGTGGCCACCGGCGCGTCATTGACCCCGACCACGTTCACGGTGGTGGTGGCGGTGTTGGAGTAGCTGGTGCCGTCGGTCACCGTCACGGTGATGATGCGCGGCACGGTACTCGGATCTTCGCTGTTGTTGATGAAGCTGATGTTCTTGATCTGCTGCATGTAGTCGGCCAGCGTCGCATTGCCCGTCAGCGTCAGGACGACCTTGCCGTCGGTGCTGTTGGCGTTGATGCTGATGCCATTGACGCTGTTGCCCAGGTTCAGCGCATCGCCAGGCTGACGGTTGGTCAGCACGATGGTCGCGCCGGTCAGCAGGGTGCTGTCCGGGTCTGTGATGCTCAGGTCGGTGTCGGCGATGGACACGCCCGGGCCGGTGGTGCCTTCGGTGAAGGTCACCTGGTAATCGGCGCCGGTCTTGCCGCTGGAGTTGTTGGCGTCCAGGTCGAGTGCCGGTGGCGCATCGTTGTCGATGATCGAGGTGCTGACGCTGCCGTTGGTGCCGCTGACCGCCAGGTGCTCGAAGTTGCCACCGGTGGCCGAGTCGATCTTGACCACGAAGTTTTCGGTGCCTTCGGTGATCTTGTCGTCCAGCGTTGCCACGTTGAAGGTGGCGCTGGTGGCGTTGGCCGGGATCTTCACGGTGTAGACACCGGTGAAGTCTGTGCCGTCGGCGGCGGTGCCGCTGTAGACGATCTTGAGGGTCACCTCGGTTTGCGCCGGGTTCGTCAGGCTGACGGTATAGGTGGCCGCCTGGCCTTCGGTGACCGACGTGCTGCCAGTGATGCTGACGGTGGTGTTGTCGACAGTGTCGCCCACGGCCGTCGACGCGCCTGTCTTATCGACACCGATCGCTTCGAGGTTGCCGCCGGACGCCGATTTGATCGACTCAGTGACGGCCGGTGCGCCGGTGTAGACATCGTTGCCGACGGCGACGTCCAGCACGCCCGAACTTGCACCAGCGGCGATGGTGATGGTTTTGCCGCTGTCCAAGGTAACCGTCACAGGACCATTCTGCGCGGTGACCGGGTTGCCGTTGGCATCGGTCAGGGTCGCGGTATAGGTGATGGTGCCGTTTTCGTTCACGGTTGGCGTAGCAGTCAGCGTCACGGTGGTGGTGTCGTTGACGTCACTGACCACCGTGCTGACCGGTGCGGTATTCGGCGCGATGGCTTCGAGGTTACCGCCCGTGGCGGTACTGATGCTTTCGGTGACGGTGGTCGGGCCTTGATACACGTCGTTGCCAACCGCGACATCCAATACGCCCGAGCTTGCGCCGGCAGCGATGGTGATGGTCTTGCCGCTTTCCAGGGTAACGGTGACCGGACCATTCTGCGCGGTGACTGGATTGCCGTTGGCATCGGTCAGGGTCGCGGTGTAGGTGATGGTGCCGTTTTCGTTCACGGTTGGCGTCGCGGTCAAGGTCACCGTGGTGGTGTCGTTGACATCGCTGACGATGGTGCTGACCGGCGCCGTGTTTGGTGCGATGGCTTCCAGGTTGCCACCGGATGCCGAAGCAATCGATTCGGTGACAGTCGTTGGCCCCTGGTAAACATCGTTACCCACAGCGACATCGAGCACGCCGGAGCTCGCGCCCGCCGCGATCGTGATCGTTTTACCGCTGTCGAGCGTAACCGTCACAGGACCAT
>NZ_FPIX01000037.1:0-60302 GCF_900119205.1 Pseudomonas sp. NFACC16-2
AATTTAGAAAAACCTGAAGCGCCCGTAAACACTGGATCATCCCGCAAAGAGCCGTCCCGCCGCTTCAGCGTTGCGCCGATGATGGATTGGACCGACGCCCACTGTCGCTTCTTCCTACGCATCCTCTCCAAACACGCCCTGCTCTACACCGAAATGGTCACCACTGGCGCGCTACTCAACGGCGACCACGAACGTTTCCTGCGCCACCACGAAGCCGAACACCCCCTGGCCCTGCAACTGGGCGGCAGCGTGCCGGCCGACCTGGCTGCCTGCGCCCGTATGGCCCAGGAGCACGGTTACGACGAGGTGAACCTCAACGTAGGCTGCCCCAGCGATCGGGTGCAGAACAATATGATCGGCGCGTGCCTGATGGGGCATCCGAATTTGGTGGCTGACTGTGTGAAAGCCATGCGCGATGCGGTGTCGATTCCGGTGACGGTCAAGCATCGCATCGGGATCAATGGGCGGGACAGTTACGAGCAGTTGTGTGAGTTTGTCGGGACGGTGCGTGAGGCCGGGTGCACGAGTTTTACCGTGCATGCGCGGATTGCGATTCTGGAGGGGTTGTCGCCGAAGGAGAATCGCGACATCCCGCCGCTGCGTTATGACGTGGCCGCGCGGTTGAAGGCGGATTTTCCGGAGTTGGAGATTGTGCTCAATGGTGGGATCAAGACGCTGGAGGCCTGCCACGAGCATCTGCAGACGTTCGACGGTGTGATGCTGGGGCGCGAGGCGTATCACAACCCGTACCTGCTGGCCGAGGTGGATCAACAGCTGTTCGGCAGCACCGCGCCGATCATCAGCCGGGCCGAGGCGCTGGCGCAGTTGCGGCCTTATATCGCCGATCATTTGGCCGCCGGTGGCGCAATGCATCACATCACCCGTCATGTGCTCGGGCTGGGTACCGGTTTTCCAGGGGCAAGGCGGTTTCGGCAGTTGTTGTCGGTGGATATCCACAAGACCAAGGATCCGCTGGCGTTGCTCGATCAGGCGGGGCAACTGCTGGAAGGGCGTTAACCGTCACTTGCTTTGAACCTGCGCGCTGTTTTGGCATCGTATCTACCGATACCGCCCCGGCCTTTCAAACAGCCGTTTTCAGGTTGTTGCCGCTGGGGCCCATCGATCCCCCTTCACGCCCTTGAGTGGCTGCCAGCCCTCGGGTAATGTCAACGGACCCATAGGACAGAGCACGCTCATGACTTCCAAGCTGGAACAACTCAAACAGTTCACCACCGTCGTGGCCGACACCGGCGACTTCGAGGCCATCGCCCGCGTCAAGCCCGTGGACGCTACCACCAACCCTTCCCTGCTGCTCAAGGCCTCGGCCATTCCAGGTTATGCCGAGCAGTTGAACGCCTGCGTGGCGGACTGCAAGGGCGATGTGGGCCTGGCCAGCGACCGTTTTGCCGTGGCGGTTGGGCAAGAAATCCTGAAAGTGATCCCAGGGCGTATTTCCACTGAAGTGGACGCGCGCCTGTCGTTCGACACCGAGGCCATGTTGAAGCGTGCGCATCGCCTGATCGATCTGTACGAAAAGGCCGGCATTGGCCGCGAGCGCGTGCTGATCAAGATCGCTTCCACCTGGGAAGGTATTCGCGCCGCCGAGCAGCTGGAACGTGAAGGCATCCAGTGCAACCTGACCCTGCTGTTCTCCTTCGCCCAGGCCGCCGCCTGCGCCGATGCCGGGGTGTTCCTGATTTCGCCGTTCGTGGGCCGTATCTACGACTGGTACAAGAAAGCCAATGGCAACGACTACACCGGCGCTGATGATCCAGGCGTGCAGTCGGTGACGCGCATCTACAACTACTACAAGGCCAATGACTACAAGACCGTGGTCATGGGCGCGAGCTTCCGCAACCTCAACCAGATCGAGCAACTGGCCGGCTGCGACCGCCTGACCGTCAGCCCGGACCTGCTGGAAAAACTCGCCGCCGACGAAGGCAAGCTGGAGCGCAAGCTGGCGCCAGGGCAAGCCGGCGAAGCGCGCTTGATCCTCAATGAAGCGCAGTTCCGCTGGTTGTCCAACGAGGACGCCATGGCGACCGAGAAACTGGCAGAAGGTATTCGTCAGTTTGCCCGGGACCAGGAGAAGCTGGAGGCGTTGCTGCAAGCCAAGCTTTGAGCTGATTCACAAAGGCATGCAAAAAGGGCGAACCTTGGTGGGTTCGCCCTTTTTTATGTGGCTTGGCCTGGGGGAATGGCGGATCGATAAACGCTATCGCGAGCAAGCCAGGTGACTGCATTCCAATGTGGGAGCGAGCTTGCTCCGGGCGGCGTTCCGACGATGAGGCCGGTCAGCCTAAGCAAAACCAGGGGTCAAGGCCCTTCCAGCGCATTCACCAGGTCATGGAAGGCTTCACGATTGGAATCGTTGAGCCCCATCAGGATCTTGTGGGCTTCGAGCACCTTGATCCGCACTTCTTCTTCGGACTGGTCCTGGTCAGGCAGGTCGTCCAGGCATTCCGGGCACGGCACAGGGTCGCCCACGATGTTGAACACCTGGTCGAAGCCCATCGATTGCAGTAGACGGGTAATGTCGTTGTGGGTGGTGACGACAGTCGGCAGCAGGCCGACCTTCTGCCGCGACAGGATCGACAGTTTGGCCAGCAGGCCCAATGTGGTGCTGTCGATGCTGCGGGTTTCGGTCAGGTCGATCACGATGGCGTTGAAATTCAACGAGGTGAAGATCCGCTCAATAGTCGCATCCAGCGCCGAACACAGGGTCAGGCGCACTTCACCGACAAACTTCAGGACAAAGGTGCCGTCCTGCTCGGCGAACTGGATTCTACCGGTACTCATCAAAGGTTCCTGCTCAACACTAACAGGGCGATATCATCCGGCATCTCCCCGAGCGTGGCTAATCCAAACACTTGACGCAAGCCTTCCAGGCTGCCGCCCGCTGCACTCACCCGTTCAGGCAAGGCCGCTTCTTTCTCTTTGAGTGTAGGTTCCGTCAAAAGATCCAAAATGCCATCAGACATCAGCGTCAGGCTGAATGTCGGCGGCAATTCCAGTACGTGGTCTTCGTAGGTGGCCTCGTTGAACAGGCCCACCGGCAAACCGCGCCCTTCCAGGTAACGCACACTGTCTGGTGTATACAACACAGGCAAAGGCAGGTGGCCGCCGATGCTATAGGTCAACAAACCAGTCTCCTCGTCGATGACTCCACCGACCATTGTGACGTGTTTGCCCAGCTTACAACTGATCAGGCCTCGGTTGATATGCCCAAGGACCTCAGAAGGCTTGAATTCTGGCAGAGTGCCATTACGTTTGGACTCGAACAACAGGCGCGTGGTCATGAACTTCAACAGCACCGTGACGAATGCCGAAGAAGCACCATGGCCGGAAACGTCCGCCAGATAGAACGCTACACGCCGCTCGTCGACCCGAAAATAGTCCACGAAATCGCCCGACAGGTACAACGACGGGATGATCTGGTGGGCAAAACGGAAATCGTCGACGGTCCAGGGGCTGACCGGCAGCATGTTCATCTGCACCTGGCGCCCAGCGTTCTGGTCTTCCTGCAACAGGTTCAGGCTGGCTTCCAGCTCGCGGTTGGCGGTTTCCAGCTTCTCGCGGTAGCGCTGGTTTTCCACCAACAGGCGCGAGCGGTCCAAGGCCCGGCGCACCGAGTGCTCGAGCACCGCAAGGTCTTCAAGGGGCTTGATCAGGTAATCCGCCGCGCCCAGGCGCAACGCCTCAACCGCGTCGTTCATCACGCCTGCGCCCGAAACCACGATAACGGGGGTCTGCGAGGAAATCTCGGTGACCTGGCGAATGAGTTCGAGTCCGCCCATCTGCGGCATGCGCAGGTCGCAGATGACCAGGTCGGGCTTGTCTTGCTCGAATACCTGAAGACCCTGTTGGCCATTGCTGGCCTGCAGGACGCTGAAACCACTGTCTTCCAAGTAGGCTGCGAGACTGGCTCGCACCACTTCGTCATCATCGATTATCAGCAGCGTGGCACTGGTTTTTGGCATGTGGGCAAACGGCGCCAGAATTAGGTTGGCGTAGCGGGCTGGGCCGTCTGGCCTTGCACGCACTACTGGATTCGCTTTCTAGCCTCTCTGTCGTACCGGTTTCAGGCCATTGCCCTACACACAACTACACCAGAGGTGCCCTCTAAGGCGCAGACGGTACTCCCATCCGCGGGGCGTTTCAAGCTCAGGCAGATAGCCGCTTGCCGTCTTTATTTGTCAAAGTACAGAGAGTTATAAGAACCGAGCGAAGCGTAACTCAATGGAAGGTTCAAACCCGCTCAAACACGACGCCAAAGCACAGAGGCGGCCTTTTTGGCCGCCTTTGTGGTTTTACAGGTCGGCATTAAAAATCGTCTTCGACCTGGCCATCCTTGACCTTGAATTCGCGGTTTTGCAAGTAGGCGTTGCGGATGAAGACATACTTGTCGCCGCTCACCATCTTCTCGGCCGACAACAAGCTGGCGCGGGTGTCGACGACGTTCAGGCCTCGAATAGAGTTACGCACCGAGACGTTATCGATATAACGATACGGGGCGGTGTAGTCATCGACCAGCTTGGCCGGCGCGTCACGCAGGGTGCTTGGCCCCAGCAGCGGCAGCATTACATATGGCCCGCTATCCAGGCCCCAGTAGCCGAGGGTCTGGCCAAAATCTTCATCGCTGCGCTGCAGGCCCATCTGGGTGCCCACATCAAAGAAGCCCAGCAGGCCGAAGGTGGTGTTGAAGATCAACCGGGCGGTGTCGACCCCGGCAGCGGCCGGCTTGGCCTGCAGCACGTTGTTGGCCAGGTTGCCCACGTCACCGATGTTGCGGAACATGTTGTGGACGCCGTCTTCGAGGAACTGCGGCGTCACATATTGATAACCCTGGGCCAGTGGCTTGAGCGCGTAGGTATCAATGGTGTCGTTGAAGGTAAAGATCGGACGGTTGATGCTTTCCCAAGGATCTTCTTCCGTGGCGGCCTGGGCAGCGAACGGAACCAGCATGACGCTGGCAGACAAACACAGCTGAGCTAGACGATGGCTCCAGCGCATAGGGGAAAACTCCTTGGATTAATCAGGCAAGGGCGCCGAGCCCAGGCGGTAAGGTGGCTAGTATAAGACGGAACGCGTGGATAGGCAGCACCGAAAAAACAAGCAGGCCGTAGGACGTTTCCACGACTGGCAGCCTTCACTTCACTGTCACCGGACTGTCATCGCGGCTCTTTAGGCTGCAGGTTATTTCAAGGACGTTCCCATGCCCCGCGCTGAAGCCCTGCCCCTCCCCGCCCCCAGCCTGACCGCCGTACTGTTTGGCCTGAGCGGATGCCTGGTGGATTTCGGCGCGCGCATCCGCCAACCAGGGGCCACGCCGGTCGAGCATGCGCAGCCAACACCGGGCGCCCTTGAGAGCTTGCACCACCTGCAGCTTCAGGAAATCCCCTGCGCCTGGCTCGACGAACTGCCACCTGCCACCAGCCATGCCCTGGCGGCTTCATTGCCGGCGTGGATCAAACCGCCGCAACTTCCAGCAACAATTAATCCTTGGCCGGCGCCTCATGCCTGCTGGCAGGCGCTGATGGCGCTGAACGTCCAGCAACTGGACGGCTGCGTGTTGGTCAGTGGCGAACCCCGGTTGTTGCAGTCAGGGCTCAACGCCGGTTTGTGGACCATCGGCCTGGCGTCCTGCGGCTCGCTATGTGGCCTGACGCCTGATGAATGGCAGGCGCTGAGCCAACAGGAACGGGAAATCAAACGCGCCAAGGCCACCGTGCAATTGTTCAGCCTGGGGGTGCATTCGGTGATCGATCACTTGGGTGAACTCGACACGTGCCTGGCGGACATCAGCCTGCGCCGACTCAAAGGCGAGAAGCCATGACCGGGATCATGCAGGCAGCGCGACGGTAGATTACTCTTAAGGCAGGCCATGGACTTTTGACCCAGCGTCGCGGTCCATGGCAGTGCCTATCAATAAAGGGAGTACGCCAATGCCTGCCCGCGAATTGCAAGAACAGCTCAACAAACTGCGCGAGCAATTGGAACAGAATCCACCACTTTCCGAAGTCGAGCGCGATGACCTGCACGCGCTGATGCAAAAGATCGAACTTGAGCTTGAGTTTGAAACCAAAGCGCCGGACAACAACCTCGCCGATAATATAAACTTGGCTGTCGAGCGCTTCGAGGTGGAACACCCCACCCTTGCCGGGACCTTGCGCAACATTGTGCAAGCTTTGGGCAATATGGGGATCTGAACCCTTTAAATGCAAAAAGCCCTGCTATCAAGAGCGGGGCTTTTTAATGTCTGCAATCCATTGTGTGCGAGCAAGCTCGCTCCCACATTAGAGCTTCATTGGCGGACCAGGCGGTGGTTCGGCAGTTGAACGTCTTCGGTACTGCGATACGGGTTGATATCCAGCCCGCCCCGACGCACATACCGCGCGTACACCGTCAATTTCTCCGGCTTGAGCAAGCGCTGCAGATCGAGAAAGATCCGTTCCACGCACTGCTCATGGAAATCCGAATGCTGGCGGAAGCTGACGATGTAGGCCAGCAGGCTGGCGGGATCCAGGGCCGCACCGCGATATTCCACCGCCACGCTGCCCCAGTCCGGCTGGCTGGTCACCGGGCAGTTGGACTTGAGCAGATGGCTGTGCAGGCTTTGCTCGACGATGCGTGAGGCATCGCAACGCAGCAGTTCCGGGCGCGGGTGCGCGTAGGAGTCGACGCTGATGTCCAAATCGTCGATGCAGGTACCGGGCAACGCCACGATGCCTTCACGCTCCACATCCTTGAGGCTGCGGATCCGCACGCCCACTGCTTTACCGGCAGCCGCCGACAGGTCCTGGCGCAGGGTCGCTTCCAGGCTCGCGGTATCGGCAAACGGGGTCTGGTTCAAGGAGTTGAGGTACAGCTTGAAGGATTTGGACTCGATGATATTCGGCGAATCCGCCGGGATCGCGAATTCACCGATGGCCACCACCGGCTTGCCGGACGGCAGCAGCCACGACAGCTCGAAGCAGTTCCAGAAATCCACGCCCTTGTACGGCAAGGTCTCGGCCGTCAGGCCCAGTTCCGCCCATTTCGCCGTGCGCGGGATCGGAAACAGCAGTGACGGCGTGTACGTGGCGATGTATTCGCTGGATTTGCCCAGCGGCGAATGTTCGGCTGCGGGATGCATGACGGAAACCTGACTGAAGAATCAGCCGATTCTATCAGCCTTTGCCGCAGCCTTTGAGTGCTTACTGACTGACTGTCAGGTCGCCCTTCATCCCGGCCTGGTAATGACCGGGGACATTGCAGGCAAATTCCAGCCGGGTAGCCTTATCGAAAGCCCAGGTCAGCTCGGCGGACTTACCCGGCTCAACCAGCACGCTGTTAGCGTCGTCGTGGCGCATCATGCCGTCTTTACCACCGTGCTCCATCGAGGCCGGATTCATCGAGGCATGGTCCATTCCCGGCTTCATCCCGGTCGGCGTCAACATGCCGCTCTGTTGCATCTTGAGCATTTCCTGCTGGTGCTGGGCATGCATCGCGGCGTTGCCGAGGTTGAATTCGTGCAACAACTGGCCTTTATTGATGAGTACAAACCGCACCGTCTCGCCTGCCTTGATATCCAGCGTGCCAGGATTGAACGACATGTCGCCCATCACCACTTCGATGGTGCGACTGGCCTTGGCCGCCGGTGCGGGCTGGCCGAAATCAAAGTGCGCACCGGGAGATGCCCACGACGAGGTACTCAATACCCACGCAGAAGCGGCCAGGATCAGACGGTTTACCATCAACATGTTCATACTCCGACAAGGTAAGGTTCAACTTACCCGGGACTCTAGATCGGTGCGGCTGCCAATTGCCTGACAGTTGCATTACAACTCTGTCAGGTTGCGCCACGGCCCCGACCACCGCGGTATAACGCCCACGTTAAAACCATGCCCTGAGCTGCCCATGAAACTGCTGATCGTCGAAGACCAAACCAAAACCGGCCAATACCTGCGCCAAGGCCTGGGCGAAGCCGGCTTCAACGCCGACCTGGTGGCCGATGGCATCACCGGCCAGCAACTGGCCTTGAGCGGTGAATACGCCCTGCTGATCCTCGACGTGATGTTGCCCGGCCGCGATGGCTGGCAGATCCTGCAAGCCGTCCGTGGCGCCGGGCTGGATACACCGGTGCTGTTTCTCACCGCGCGGGATGCGATACAGGATCGCGTACACGGCCTGGAGCTGGGTGCCGATGATTACCTGGTCAAGCCCTTTGCCTTTTCCGAGTTGCTGGCACGGGTGCGCAGCCTGTTGCGTCGAGGCAGTTCGACGCAACAGGAAACCAGCCTGCAACTGGCCGACTTGCGCCTGGACCTGATCCGCCGTCGTGTCGAACGCAGCGGCCGACGCATCGACCTCACCGCCAAGGAATTCGCCTTGCTGGAAATGCTCCTGCGTCGCCAGGGTGAAGTGCTGCCCAAATCGCTGATCGCGTCCCAGGTCTGGGACATGAATTTCGACAGCGACACCAACGTCATCGAAGTCGCGATACGACGCCTGCGAATCAAGATTGACGATGACTTCCCCAGCAAACTCATCCATACCGTGCGGGGCATGGGCTATGTGCTTGAAGAGCGCAGCCTGTGAGGGGCCGGTGGTCGCTGAGCAGTCGCCTGGCCCTGCTGTTCGCCGCCTGCACCGCGGTGGTGTCGTTGTTTGCCGGGGTGTTGTTCAGCCGCGGCAGCGAGGCGCACTTCATCGAGCTGGACCAGCAACTGCTCGAAGGCAAGCTGATCGGTCTGCGCCGGGCCCTGCAAGACCTTGACGCCGAGCAGACCCAGCGCCGCCTGGAAGATGAATTGAGCCGTCAGGCCGACCTGGCGCTGCGCATCAAGGGCAGCGATGGTGTGCGCTGGTACGACAGTTCGATCCGTATTCCTGCTCGATTGCCAGAGCGCCCCGGCCTGTCGACGCTCAGTGATGCCGACACCGATTACCGCGTATTGAACGCCCCGCTGTATCCCGACCGAGCCAATTCGCCGCAACTGACCCTGTTGCTGGACATCACCCACCACCAGCACTTCCTGCAACGCATGCAGCGCCTGATCTGGCTGACCGTCGGCCTCTCAGCCCTGGCCACCGCCCTGCTCGGCGCCTGGGCCGCCCGGCGGGCCTTGCGTCCCTTGCGACGCATGGGCGCCATTGCCGGCAGTGTCTCGGCCCGCTCACTCAACGCCCGGCTGCCCGAAGAGCAAATGCCCGCCGAACTGGCGGAATTGGCCCACAGCATCAACGCCATGCTCGGACGCCTCGACGATGCGTTTCAGCGGCTCTCAGCGTTCTCTGCCGACATCGCCCATGAATTACGCACGCCGCTGTCGAACCTGCTGACCCACACCCAGGTCACCCTCACTCGCGAACGCCCCCTGGAGGATTACCGCGAGGCGCTGCACAGCAATCTCGAAGAACTGCAATGGATGGCGCAACTGGTCAACGACATGCTGTACCTGGCCAAGGCCGACCACGGCTTGCTGGCGCTCAATCGCGAACCGCTGCAATTGGCCGAGGAAGTGGACGTGCTGCTGGACTTCTTCGCGCCGCTGGCCGAAGACACCAACGTCCGCCTGAGCCGCGTGGGCGATGGCCGCATAGAGGGTGACCGCAACATGTTGCGCCGGGCGCTCTCCAACCTGCTGGACAACGCCCTGCGCTTCACCCCCGGCGGCGGAGAAGTGTACGTGAGGATTGTCGATGAGGCTCAGGTGGTGCGCATCAGCGTGGAGAACAGTGGCGAGGGCATTCCGGCAGACCTGCTGCCGCGCCTGTTCGATCGTTTCTACCGCGCCGACCCAGCTCGCCAGGAAGGCAGCAGTGAACATGCGGGACTCGGACTGGCGATTACACGCTCGATCATTCGCGCCCATGGCGGGCAGATCCGCTGTGAATCGGCCGATGGCTGGACGCGGTTCCTGATAGAGCTGCCAAAGACAAGCCAGCCCTGACACAAAACCCTGTGGCGAGGGGATTTATCCCCGCTGGGCTGCGAAGCAGCCCTAAACCCCGGCACCCCAGTGTTCCAGGCAGATTGAATTGACTGTTTCGGGGCCGCTTCGCAGCCCAACGGGGATAAATCCCCTCGCCACAAGGATCCTGCAACCGGTCCTGGGTATCAGGAATACCGCAACGCCTGCGCCGGCTCGATCTTCGCCGCACGCCACGCCGGGTACACGGTGGCGAGGAAGCTCAGGATGAACCCGGCCGAGCATATCAGCACCACGTCCCCACGCTGCAGCTCCGACGGTAGGTTGCTGACGAAGTACACGTCGGAACTGAAGATGTGCTGGCCGCTGACCCGTTCCAGCCAGCCCACCAGCGCACTGACGTTCAACGCCGCGATCACCCCCAGCACGCCGCCAATCAGCGTACCGACAACGCCGATCACCGTGCCCTGGACCATGAAGATCGCCATGATCTGCCGCGGCGTGGCGCCGATGGTGCGCAGGATCGCGATGTCCGCGCCTTTGTCGTTCACCACCATGATCAGGGTGGCGATGATGTTGAACGCCGCCACCGCGACGATCATCAGCAGCAGCAAGCCGATCATGGTTTTTTCCATTTTCATGGCACTGAACAGGCTGCCCTGGGTGTGGGTCCAGTCGTCAGCCTTGTAGGCCGCGCCAAGGTTGGTGGCGATGTCACCGGAGACCTTCGGCGCCGCGTACAAATCCTTCACCGCCAGGCGCACGCTTTGTACCTGGTTCGGCTGCCAATGCTGCATCTGTGCGGCATCGGCCAGGTGGATCAGCGCCATGGAGCCGTCCAGCTCGGCGCCCACCTTGAACACACCCACCACATTCAGCCGCTGCATCCGTGGGGTGATGCCGCCGGGGGCCGTGCTGACTTCCGGCACGATCAGGGTGATTTTGTCGCCGACGTTCAGACGAAAACGCCGGGCGGTGATTTCGCCGATCACGACACCAAACTCGCCCGGCTTCAAGGCATCCAGACGCCCCTGGACGATATGCTGGGCGACAATGGACACCTTGCCTTCCTGGGCCGGATCGACGCCACTGATCTGGATCGGCTGCATCGAGCCCTTATGGCTGAGCATGCCCTCCATTTCGGTGAATGGCACCGCAGCGGTGACTTCAGGATTTTTCAGCGCCGCGGCGGCCACCGGTTGCCAGTCGTCGATCGGATTGACGCCGACGATCGTGGCGTGGGGCACCATGCCGAGGATGCGCGAGCTCATTTCGCGCTGGAAGCCGTTCATCACCGACAACACCACGATCATCGCCAGCACACCCAGGGCGAGGCCGATCATCGAGGTCATGGATATGAACGAAACAAAGCGATTGCGGCGCTTGGCGCGGGTATAGCGCGTGCCGATAAAGATCGATAACGGTCTGAACATTCGCGGGGCACCGTATGAAAATAAAAGACCCGGCGCTTGCAGCAAGTACCGGGTTTCGGTCGGTCAGATGGGCGTCAGGCAACCTTCCTGCAAGTGCAGGACGCGGTCCATCTGCCGGGCCAGGTTCATGTCGTGGGTCACCACCAGGAACGCGGTACGCATCGACGTGCTGAGCTCCAGCATCAAATCCTGGATGCCTTGGGCGGTGTGGGAGTCGAGGTTGCCGGTCGGCTCGTCGAGCATCACCAGCCCAGGCTTGTTGACCAAGGCCCGGGCAATCGCCACGCGCTGGCGTTCACCACCGGACAATTCGGCCGGCTTGTGCTCCAGGCGATGCCCCAGCCCTACCCGCTCCAGCAACGCCGTGGCGCGCTGACGGGCCTCAGGAATCGCCGTGCGGCCAATCAACAGCGGCATGCAGACGTTTTCCAGCGCGGTGAACTCGGGCAGCAAATGGTGGAACTGGTAGACGAAGCCCAGGGAACGGTTGCGCAGCAGGCCACGGGCTTTCTCGTTCAGCGCCGAAAGCTCTTCGCCAGCCAGCCAGACACTGCCGGCGGTTGGCGTATCCAGGCCGCCCAGCAGGTTGAGCAAGGTACTCTTGCCCGACCCGGAGGTGCCGACAATCGCCACGCGCTCGCCAGGATGCAGCTCCAGCTGCAGGCCCGACAACACCACCACCGACTCCGGGCCCTCCTCGTAGGATTTGCCCAGGTTGCGGCAACTCAAGATTGCTTTTTCACTCATGCCCGACTCACTCATAACGTAACGCCTCCGCAGGCTGGGTGCGCGCGGCACGCCAGGCAGGATACAGGGTGGCGAGGAAACTCAGGACCAACGCGGCGCCGCAGACCATCAACACGTCATCGGCCTGCAATTGCGATGGCAGGTAGTCGATGAAGTACACGTCGGCGTTGAGAAACTTGTGCCCGATCAGGCCTTCGAGGGCGGCGATCGCGGCGCTGACGTTCAGCGCGGCGAACATCCCGACCAGGGCGCCGACGAACGTACCGATCACGCCAATGACCGTGCCCTGGACCATGAAGATCCGCATGATCTGCCCCGGCGTGGCGCCAAGGGTACGCAAGATCGCGATATCGCCCTTCTTGTCGTTCACCACCATCACCAGCGTGGAGATGATGTTGAACGCCGCCACGGCAACGATCAGCAACAGCAGCAGGCCGATCATGGCTTTTTCCATGCGGATCGCCTGGTACAGGTTGCCGTGGGTACGGGTCCAGTCCCGGGCGTAGTAACGATCTTCGCCGAGTTGCTGGGCGATGGTCCACGCCACACGCGGTGCCTGGAACAGATCATCGAACTTCAACCGCAGGCCCTGGACCTGATCCGGCTTCCAGCGATGCAGGCGCGCCAGGTCCTGGAGATTGGTGACGCCCAGGTAACCATCGAGCTCGCCAGCGCCGACATGGAAAATGCCGACCACGGTAAAGCGTTTCATGCGCGGAAACATGCCGCCCGGGGTCACGGTGACCTCCGGGGCGACGAAGGTCAGCTTGTCGCCAATGGCAACGCCAAGCTTGGCCGCGGCCTTGTCACCGATGACGATGCCGAAACTGCCTGGCGCCAGGTCATCGAGTTTTCCCTGTTGCATGAAATTGTCGATGATCGACACCTGACGCTCGAGCCCGGGGTCGATGCCATTGAGCAACACTTTGGATACCTTGCCGTCGTTGGTCAGCAGCCCCTGCATCTGGGTGAACGGCGCCACGGCCAGCACCTGCGGGTTCTGCTTGACCTTGGCGGCCAGGCTCGGCCAATCGCTGATGGCTTCGCCGGACTCGAGGGTCGCGTGGGGCACCATGCCCAGCACGCGGGTGCGCATCTCATGGTCGAAGCCGTTCATCACCGAGAGCACGACGATCATCACGACCACGCCAAGGGCCAGCCCGATGATGGACGTCAGGGAAATGAACGATACGAAATGATTGCGACGCTTTGCACGGGTATAACGCGTGCCGATAAATACGAAGAGAGGTCTGAACATGTCGGGGCTTGTTCGGAGGGAAAAGGAACGTCCTTGTGGCGGGGGTCACAAACCAGCTTTACACTCAGACCACCGCCGCTACCATGGGTTCGCCATGTCGACATTAGATGAAGAAGATCGCCGCGAATACTACCGTATCGAGGACACGATCGCACTGGAAATTCGGCCCCTGTCCATTCCTGAAGCTGCTGGCCAGGAAGTGTTGCAGGATGCTTCTCCATTGTTCAATCTGCTCAGTGAACTGCACCTGAGCGAATTCGAGTCACAGCACCTGCTGCGCCAGATCAGCGAGCGCGAACGCAGCATCGCGGCATACCTCAAGGCAATGAACAAACGCATCGACCTGCTCAGCCAGGTCATCGCCCTGACGGTGCTCGGCGAAATCGGCGAACCGCAACCGGTGATCATTTCCGAAGGCGGCGTCGACTTCCAATACCCCACGCCAATCGCCGTCGGCGCCCATTTGTCGATCAAGCTGGTGCTGATGCCGCAAGCCCTCGGTCTGTTGCTGCGGGCGCGGGTCACCCACTGCGACCCCAAGGGCGACGGCTTCGACGTGGGCACCGAGTTCGAACGCCCGACCGACGCCCAGCGACAGTTGCTGGCCCGCTACATCCTGCAGAAACAGGCGCAAGAGCGGCGCCTGGCCCGGGAACAGAACGACTCAGGTATCAATAAGGAAGAACCGTGACCCTCATTTATGGCCACCGCGGCGCCAAGGGCGAAGCGCCGGAAAACACCCTGACCGGTTTTCAGGAGTGCCTCAAGCACGGCGTACGCCGTTGCGAGCTGGACCTGCACCTTTCGATGGACGGCGAGTTGATGGTGATCCACGACCCGACTCTCAAGCGCACCACCGATCGCCGGGGCAAGGTGGTCCAGCATACCGCCGCCGAGCTGGTGACCTACGATGCGCGCAAGGGTGGCCCGGGCTGGATCAAGCCGTGCCCGATCCCACGCTTGGAGGAGCTGTTCGAGAAGTGTGATTTCGAGCACTGGCAACTGGAGGTCAAAAGTGCCTCGCGCACCCGCGCCGCCGCTACGGTGCTGGGCATTCGCGAAATGGCCCAGCGTTTCGGGCTGCTGGACAAAATCACCATCACGTCCAGTTCCCGGGAAGTGCTCAAGGCAGCCCTGGACCTGACCCCGGACATCTCCCGCGGACTGGTGGCCGAATACGCCTGGCTCGACCCGTTGAAGGTCGCCCAGAGTTACGGCTGCGAGATTCTGGCGCTGAACTGGACCCTGTGCACGCCGGAACGCCTGATCAAGGCGCAGCGCCAGGGGCTGCATGTGTCGGTGTGGACCGTCAACGAGCCCGCGCTGATGCGCAGGCTCGCCGATTTTGGCGCTGACAGCCTGATTACAGACTTTCCCGGTTTGGCCACTGCCACCCTCGAGAATTGCTGAAATCGGTCTCCCCGGCCGGCTCAGGCCACCGGCCGGAGCCGCTCAAAAAAGCCGGTTGAGCCCGTCATAGGCGGCTACCCGATAGGCTTCGGCCATGGTCGGGTAGTTGAACGTGGTGTTGACGAAGTACTTCAACGTGTTCAATTCGCCCGGCTGGTTCATGATCGCCTGGCCGATGTGCACGATCTCCGACGCCTGGTAGCCGAAGCAGTGCACGCCCAGTACTTCCAGGGTCTCGCGGTGGAACAGGATCTTCAGCATGCCTTGCGGCTCGCCGGCGATCTGCGCCCGCGCCATGCTCTTGAAGAAGGCCTTGCCCACTTCATACGGCACCTTGGCCTGGGTCAGCTCCTGCTCGTTCTTGCCGATCGAGCTGATCTCCGGAATGGTGTAGATCCCGGTCGGTACGTCGTTGACGAAGCGCCAGCTGCCGTTGTCGACAATACTGCCGGCGGCCGAACGGCCCTGGTCGTGGGCGGCACTGGCCAGGCTCGGCCAGCCGATCACGTCACCGGCACCGTAGATGTTCGGCACACAGGTGCGGTAGTTTTCGTCGACTTCGATCTGGCCACGGCTGTTGACCTTCACACCAATGTTTTCCAGGCCCAGGGTGTCGGTGTTGCCGGTCCGGCCGTTGCACCAGAGCAAGGCGTCGGCCTTGATCTTCTTGCCGGACTTGAGGTGCAGGATCACGCCATTGTCGACGCCTTCGACGCGGTCGTAGTCTTCGTTGTGGCGCACGGTGATGTTGTTGTTGCTGAAGTGATAGCTCAGGGCCTGGGAGATTTCCGAGTCCAGGAAGCTCAGCAACTGGCCGCGGTTATCCACCAGTTCCACCAGCACCCCCAGGCCGCTGAAGATCGAGGCGTATTCGCAACCGATCACCCCAGCGCCGTAGACGATGAGCTTACGCGGGGTGTGGCCCAGGCTCAGGATGGTGTCGCTATCGTAGATACGTGCGTGGTTGAAATCGATGTCGGCCGGGCGATACGGGCGCGAACCGGTGGCGATGATGATGTGCTTGGCCACCAGTTTCTCGACCACGCCATTGCCGCAGACCACTTCGACCGTCTGCTCATCGGCAAAGCTGCCGGTGCCGAAGAACACGTCCACGCGGTTGCGGGCGTAATAACCAGTGCGCGAGGCCACCTGCTTGGAGATCACCTTCTCGGCGCTCTTGAGCACGTCCGGGAAGGAGAACCAACGCGGTTCGCCGATGGCACGGAACATCGGGTTGGTATTGAACTGCATGATCTGCCGGACCGAGTGACGCAAGGCCTTGGACGGGATGGTACCCAAGTGGGTGCAGTTGCCGCCGACCTGCCGACGGCTGTCGACCATCGCCACCTTGCGCCCTGCCTTGGCCGCGTTCATTGCCGCGCCTTCCCCCGCCGGGCCGGAACCCAGTACCACCACGTCGTAGTTGTAGACAGCCATGCGTACTCCTCAGAACAGGCCGCGGCACCACATTGGCGCCGACGGCTAAATCATGCCGGCCTGCGGCATGAAGGAACAATTTGGGGCCGGTTCACGAGCCCGGCCACAGTCTATAGAAGCGTCAACGCCGCGCACATTACCCCTTGGTCGCGTCGTAGGCTAGTTTTGCCTGCGCTATTTCGCCACACCTACGCTTTCAAAACGCTGTCGGAGCCTGCCCAAATCACTGTGGCGAGGGAGCTTGCTCCCGCTGGGCTGCGCAGCAGACCCATTTTTGTGAGCGCTTCGCACTCAAGCGGGAGCAAGCTTCCTTTCCACAGGTCGCCTACATCCTGAAGGCTGTCATCATTGGGTTTTTCCACCACTGATCCGTTCAAACACATCGTTGGTACGGGAGACAAAACGATTGCCATCGCGCAGTACAAAAAATACCCCGATGCCGTGCTTTTCGGCATAGTCCCAACCCCGTTCAGGACCGAGAATCAGCAATAGCGTCGATAGTCCATCGGCCATCAACGCTGAAGGATGAATCACCGTGACTGACGCCAGGTCATGTAAGACCGGCGCACCGGTGCGGGCATCAAAAGTGTGGGAATAACGCTTGCCGCCCTGCTCGAAATACTTACGGTAGTCGCCCGAGGTGGAAACCCCGTAGCCATTGACCTCGATGACTCGTTCGGCCACTTGCCGGTCGCCCCGCGGCTCTTCCAGGGCGATGCGCCAGGCCGAACCATCGGGTTTGCGCCCGACGGCCTTGAGTTCCCCGGTGGCTTCGGCCAGGTAACTGTCGATGCCCAGGGCCTGGAGCCTGGCGGCGATGCGGTCGACGGCATAACCCGCGGCGATACTGTTGAAGTCGACTTCGACTGCGGCGTCTTTGCACAACCGGTCGCCCTCGATACGCAAATGACCATGACCGACGCGCTGGCGCACCATGTCCAAGGCTTCGGCGGTCGGCACTTTTTCTTCGCGAGACTGAGGACCGAAGCCCCACAGGTTCAGCAGCGGTTCCACAGTCAGGTCGAAGGAGCCGTCGCTTTGAACCGACAACTGCTCACCTACGCCGACCAACTCCAGGAGCGGGCCAGGCATGACCTGACAGCTATTGGCCGGCAGCGCGTTGAAACGCTCGATGTCCGAGTCGCTGCGATAGGTTGAGAGTTGCCGATCCACTTCGGCGAGGATGCTTTCCACCTCGACCTGCACCGTTTTCGCAGTGGGCCCGGCGGAATGTCTGACGTACTGAATCGAATAATGACTGCCCATGGTCGGGCCATCGAAGCGCTCCAGGGTGTCGCCGTTGCCGCAACCCGACAACACGCCGGCCAGCACCACAAGGCCAACCCATCGTCCAGTTAACAAATCTTCATCTCCCCTCAAAACCGCGCCCGCCATTATGAACTCCAGCGCTCCCACAGGGGACGCAGTGCCTCCATACAAGATTTGCCAGAGTGAGTACCTACACATGTCTTCCCAAACGAGCAACGGCAAGGCGATTTTTCGCGTTGTCAGCGGCAACTTCCTGGAGATGTTCGACTTCATGGTCTATGGCTTCTACGCCACGGCCATCGCCAAGACGTTCTTCCCCGCCGACAGTGCGTTCGCCTCGCTGATGCTGTCCCTGGCCACGTTTGGTGCCGGGTTCCTGATGCGCCCCCTCGGAGCGATTTTTCTCGGTGCCTACATCGACCGCCACGGCCGTCGCAAAGGCTTGATCATCACCCTGGCGCTGATGGCCATGGGCACCCTACTGATCGCGTGCGTGCCGGGCTACGCCACCCTGGGCGTGGCGGCCCCCTTGCTGGTGCTGCTAGGCCGATTGCTGCAAGGCTTCTCCGCCGGTGTGGAGCTGGGCGGCGTGTCGGTTTACCTGGCGGAAATCTCCACGCCGGGGCGCAAAGGTTTCTTTGTCAGTTGGCAATCCGCCAGCCAACAGGCGGCCGTGGTGTTTGCCGGCCTGCTGGGGGTGGGTCTCAATCATTGGCTAAGCCCCCAGGAAATGGGCGAATGGGGCTGGCGCGTACCGTTCCTGGTGGGGTGCATGATTGTGCCGGCCATATTCGTGATCCGTCGCTCACTGGAAGAAACACCTGAGTTCCAAGCGAGAAAACATCGCCCCAGCCTATCGGAAATTGTCCGCTCCATCGGTCAGAACTTCGGCATTGTCTTGGCCGGCATGGCGCTGGTGGTGATGACCACGGTGTCGTTCTACCTGATCACCGCTTACACACCGACCTTCGGCAAGGCCGAGTTGAACCTGTCGGACCTGGATGCGCTACTGGTCACGGTGTGCATCGGCTTGTCGAATTTCTTCTGGCTGCCCGTGATGGGGGCGCTTTCCGACAAGGTCGGACGCAAACCCCTGCTGCTCGGTGCGACTGTCCTGGCGATCCTCACCGCCTATCCCGCGCTGTCCTGGTTGGTGGCGAACCCCAGCTTCAGCCATTTGCTGATCGTCGAGCTGTGGTTGTCGTTCCTGTATGGATCGTACAACGGTGCAATGGTCGTGGCCTTGACGGAAATCATGCCGGTCGAGGTGCGTACCACCGGCTTCTCCCTAGCCTACAGCCTGGCGACAGCGACGTTCGGCGGATTTACTCCGGCGGCCTGTACCTACCTGATCCATGTGCTCGACAACAAGGCTGCCCCGGGGATATGGCTCAGTGGGGCGGCGGTGCTGGGGTTGATTGCGACCCTGGTGTTGTTCAAGGGCAACCGTCATGAGTTGCGGACTGCGCAAGCTTCGGTGGTGGGCGGCGCCTGATAGATTGCCTGCTCGCGAAGAGGCCGGGCCACTCAACACAAAACCTCCAGATACAAAAACGCCCCGACAAGTTGGGGCGTTTTCATGTGCGGCTAAAGCTTAGCGCGGGAATGCTGGCGGGTTTACCCCGGCCATGTCTTCCATCACGCGAACCACTTGGCAGCTGTAACCGAATTCGTTGTCGTACCAGACGTACAGGACAACGCGGTTGTCTTGGCTGATGGTGGCCTCGGCATCCACGACACCGGCGTGGCGCGAGCCCACGAAGTCGGTGGACACCACTTCTTGCGAGTTAACGAAGTCGATCTGCTTGTGCAGGTCGGAGTGCAGCGCCATGTAGCGCAGGTACTCGTTCATCTCTTCACGGGTGGCGGCTTTCTCGAGGTTCAGGTTGAGAATGGCCATCGACACGTTCGGCGTCGGCACGCGGATCGCATTGCCGGTCAGCTTGCCGGCCAGTTCAGGCAGGGCCTTGGCGGCGGCGGTGGCGGCACCGGTCTCGGTGATGACCATGTTCAGCGCGGCACTGCGGCCACGGCGATCGCCCTTGTGGAAGTTGTCGATCAGGTTCTGGTCGTTGGTGTACGAGTGAACCGTTTCGACGTGACCGTTGACGATGCCGAACTTGTCGTTCACTGCCTTGAGCACCGGCACGATGGCGTTGGTGGTGCAAGAGGCGGCGGAAACGATCTTGTCGTCAGCGGTGATGTCGCCGTGGTTGATGCCGTGAACGATGTTCTTCAGCTTGCCCTTGCCTGGCGCGGTCAGGACAACGCGATCGACACCCGGGCAGGCCAGGTGCTGGCCCAGGCCGTCGGCGTCACGCCATACACCGGTGTTGTCCACCAGCAGCGCATCCTTGATACCGTACTGGGTGTAGTCGACCTCGGTCGGGTTCTTCGCGTAGATCACCTGGATCAGGTTGCCGTTGGCGGTGATGGTGTTGTTTTCTTCGTCGATGGTGATGGTGCCGTTGAACGAACCATGGACCGAGTCGCGGCGCAGCAGGCTGGCACGCTTGGTCAGGTCGTTCTCGGCGCCCTTGCGCACCACGATGGCCCGCAGGCGCAGGCCGTCGCCACCACCGGTTTTTTCGATCAGGATGCGCGCCAGCAGACGGCCGATACGGCCGAAACCGTACAGGACCACGTCAGTGCCTTTGCGAGGCGAAGCGTTCTGCTGGCCAACCACATCAGCCATCTCTTCACGCACGAACTGCTCGGCGCTACGGCCATTGCCTTCGTTGCGGAACTTGAACGCCAGCTTGCCCAGGTCCACCGACGCCGCGCCGAGCTTGAGCTCGCTCATGGCCTTGAGCAGGGGGAATGTTTCGTGGACGGAGAGTTCGCTGTCGTCGGAAGAACGGTGGCGAGCAAAGCGGTGGGCTTTGAGGATCGCGATGACAGACTGGTTGATCAGGCTGCGGCCATAGATCGAGCTCACCACGTTGTTATTGCGGTAGAGCTGACCGATGAGAGGGATCATCGCTTCTGCGAGAGCTTCACGATCAATCCATTCACCAAGACACTGGTCGGGCTTCTGAGTCACGGTAACCTTCCACATGTAGGGGCTGAAAAAAGGGGCTACATTATGCCGCCGAGTCCTCGGCGGAGCAATGCGCGCCTGTCGCACCGTGGTTTTCCTGTCTGCCTGGGTAGTCTGCGACTGACAGCAGCCCCCTTCCCCCGCTACAATTGTCGACTTTGTCGCAACGCTGGAGCTCAACCTTCCGTGCCCGTTCTGCGTCTTCCGCTTCTCCCTGCCGCGGCAGGTAAACAGCACTGGGGCAACCTGCCCGGTGCCGCCCTGAGCCTGGCCATCGCCGAGGCTGCCAGCGCTGCAAAGCGCTTCACCCTGCTGCTGACCGCCGACAGCCAAAGCGCCGAGCGGCTGGAACAGGAGCTGAGTTTCTTCGCTCCGGATTTGCCGGTCTTGCATTTCCCGGACTGGGAAACCCTGCCCTACGATCTGTTTTCACCGCACCAGGACATCATTTCCCAGCGAATCGCCAGCCTTTATCGGCTGCCGGAACTCAGTCATGGCGTTTTGGTAGTGCCGATCACCACGGCCCTACATCGCCTGGCACCGACCCAATTCCTGCTTGGCAGCAGCCTGGTGCTGGACATCGGCCAGAAGCTCGATGTCGAGCAAATGCGCACCCGCCTTGAGGCCAGTGGCTATCGCTGCGTCGATACGGTGTACGAACACGGCGAGTTCGCGGTACGCGGCGCCTTGATCGACCTGTTCCCGATGGGCAGCAAACTGCCTTATCGCATCGACCTGTTCGACGACGAAATCGAGACCCTGCGCACCTTCGACCCGGAAAACCAGCGCTCCATCGATAAAGTGCAGTCGATCCGCCTGTTGCCGGCCAAGGAATTCCCGCTGCAAAAAGATGCCGTGACCCGGTTCAAGGCGCGCTTTCGCGAACGCTTCGATGTGGATTTCCGCCGCTGCCCGATCTTCCAGGACCTGAGCAGCGGGATCACCCCCGCCGGCATCGAGTATTACCTGCCGCTGTTTTTCGAAGAAACCTCCACCCTGTTCGATTACCTGCCCCAGGACACCCAGGTGTTTTCCCTGCCCGGCATCGAACAGGCGGCGGAAAATTTCTGGAACGATGTGCGCAATCGCTACGAAGAGCGTCGCGTCGATCCTTCCCGTCCTTTATTACCACCCGCCGAGCTGTTCCTGCCGGTGGAAGACTGCTTTGCCCGCCTCAAGAGTTGGCCGCGGGTAGTGGCGAGCCAGCAGGACGTGGAAACCGGCGTTGGCCGTGAACGCTTCCCGGCCAAGGCGTTGCCGGACCTGGCCATCGAAGCCAAGGCCACGCAGCCATTGGCGGCACTGGCGGGTTTTCTCGACGCATTCCCCGGTCGCGTCCTGTTCACCGCTGAATCCGCGGGGCGTCGCGAAGTGCTGCTGGAACTGCTCGAACGCCTGAAGCTGCGGCCAAAGACGGTGGACAGCTGGCCGGACTTCGTCGCCGGCAAGGATCGCCTGGCGATCACGATCGCGCCGTTGAACGACGGCCTGGTCCTGGATGACCCGGCCCTGGCGCTGGTGGCGGAAAGTCCTTTGTTCGGCCAGCGCGTCATGCAGCGCCGCCGTCGCGAGAAACGCGCCGACGCCGCCAACGACGCCGTCATCAAGAACCTCACCGAGCTGCGCGAAGGCGCGCCGGTGGTGCACATCGACCACGGCGTTGGCCGCTATCTGGGCCTGGCGACCCTGGAAATCGACAACCAGGCCGCCGAGTTCCTGACCCTGGAATACGCCGAGGGCGCCAAGCTCTACGTGCCAGTGGCGAACCTGCACCTGATCGCCCGCTACACCGGCAGCGACGACGCTCTCGCCCCGCTGCACCGCCTGGGCTCGGAAACCTGGCAGAAAGCCAAGCGCAAGGCGGCCGAACAGGTGCGCGACGTGGCCGCCGAACTGCTGGACATTTATGCCCGTCGCGCCGCCCGCGAGGGCTACGCCTTCGCCGATCCGAAAGCCGACTACGAAACCTTCAGCGCCGGTTTCCCGTTCGAAGAAACCGTCGACCAGCAGACCACCATCGAAGCCGTGCGCGCCGACATGCTCGCGCCCAAGCCCATGGACCGACTGGTGTGCGGCGACGTGGGCTTCGGCAAGACCGAAGTGGCGATGCGCGCCGCATTCATTGCCGTGCACGGCGGCAAGCAGGTGGCAATCCTGGTACCCACCACCCTGCTCGCCCAGCAGCACTACAACAGTTTCCGCGACCGCTTCGCCGACTGGCCGGTGACCGTGGAGGTGATGAGCCGTTTCAAATCCACCAAGGAAGTGAACGCCGCCGTGGCCGACCTGGCCGAGGGCAAGATCGACATCGTCATCGGTACGCACAAGCTGCTGCAGGACGACGTGAAGTTCAAGAGCCTGGGACTGGTGATCATCGACGAAGAGCACCGCTTTGGCGTGCGCCAGAAAGAACAGCTCAAGGCCCTGCGCAGCGAAGTCGACATCCTGACCCTGACCGCCACGCCGATCCCGCGCACGCTGAACATGGCGGTGTCGGGCATGCGCGACCTGTCGATCATCGCCACGCCACCGGCCCGGCGCCTGTCGGTGCGCACCTTTGTCATGGAGCAGAACAAAAGCACGGTCAAGGAAGCCCTGCTGCGTGAGCTGCTGCGGGGTGGCCAGGTCTATTACCTGCACAACGACGTGAAGACCATCGAGAAATGCGCCGCCGACCTGGCCGAACTGGTGCCGGAAGCGCGCATCGGCATCGGCCACGGGCAGATGCGCGAACGTGAACTCGAACAGGTGATGAGCGACTTCTACCACAAGCGCTTCAACGTGCTGATCGCCTCGACCATCATCGAGACCGGCATCGACGTGCCGAGCGCCAACACCATCATCATCGAGCGCGCCGACAAATTCGGCCTGGCCCAGTTGCACCAGTTGCGCGGCCGGGTCGGTCGTAGCCACCACCAAGCCTATGCCTACCTGCTGACGCCACCGCGCCAGCAGATCACCCCGGATGCGGAAAAGCGCCTGGAAGCCATCGCTAACACCCAGGACCTCGGCGCCGGCTTCGTGCTGGCCACCAACGACCTGGAAATCCGTGGCGCCGGCGAATTGCTCGGCGACGGCCAGAGTGGCCAGATCCAGGCCGTCGGCTTCACCCTGTACATGGAAATGCTCGAACGCGCGGTCAAGTCGATCCGCAAGGGCGAACAGCCGAACCTCGATCAACCCCTGGGCGGCGGGCCGGAAATCAATTTGCGAGTGCCGGCGTTGATCCCGGAAGATTACCTGCCGGACGTCCACGCACGGCTGATCCTCTACAAACGCATCGCCTCGGCCAGCGACGAGGAAGGCCTCAAGGACCTGCAGGTGGAGATGATCGACCGCTTCGGCCTGCTGCCGGAACCGACCAAGAACCTGGTGCGCACCACACAGCTCAAGCTCAAGGCCGAGCAACTGGGCATCAAGAAAGTCGATGGCGGCCCCAATGGCGGCCGGATCGAGTTCGAAGCCCAGACCCCGGTCGACCCGCTGGTGCTGATCAAGTTGATCCAAGGCCAGCCCAAACGCTACAAGTTCGAAGGTGCCACGATGTTCAAATTCATGGTGCCCATGGAACGCGCGGAAGAGCGTTTCAATACCGTAGAGGCGCTGTTCGAGCGCCTCACTCCGACCACTGCTTGAAGGACGCCACATGCGCCTGTTCCGCTCACTGACCTTGTTGATGACCCTGGTCGCCCCCCTGGCGCTTGCCGACGACCTGTATCAGGTTGAAATGATCCTGGTGCGCCAGAATGCCGAGCCGGCAATTATCAGCCGTGCCGCACCGGAAGATTGGGACGCCGGCGCGCAACGCCTGGGCGCAGATAGCCAGCGCACGCCGGCCATGGGCAACATCGTCGAGAAACTCACCGCCAGCGGCCAATACACGGTATTGATGCACAAGGCCTGGCAGCAGACGCTCGGTGAACAGGGGCGCAAAATTGCCATCAGCGACGGCGCCGAACAGTTCGGGCAATTCCCCATCGAGGGCACCCTGGAACTGAAGCTGGGCCGTTTCACCGACGTGGATGCCGATTTCTGGATCAACCAGATCAACGCCAATGGCCTGGTCACCTCCAGCGAGCGCCTCAAGCAGCAGAGCCATACCAAGAATGGCCAACTGAACTTCCTCGACAACGGGCATCTTGGGCTGCTGATCAAGATCACCTCGTTGACCGCGCCCGCGCCACGGCAGGCACCTGAAGTCATTCCGGACTGAGTGGCGCGCCTATGCCCTCGCCCCTGAGCAAACCCTTGGCACCTTCCTGGGTCAATCGATTCAAGGAACAAAGCCTGGAGCGCGGGCGCCGTTATGCCCTGGAAAACCGCGTCAGGATCGTCGAGGCCGGCGACAGCACCATCACCGCCAGTTGCGAAGGCTCTGGCGGTAACGTCTACCGTCAGACCATTCGCCTTAAAGAGTCAGCCAAGGGCGCGCTGATTCTGCTCGAAGCCGCTTGCTCCTGCCCGGTGCGCATCAACTGCAAGCACTGCGCGGCGGTGTTGCTGCAAGTCCAGGAAACCCTGGCCTATCCGGCCGCCGAAAAAGACGCGCAATTGCTGGAAAAACTCCAGGCCGTGCTGGACAACCGCAGCCCCAAGGCCCCACCGCAAGTGCTGGTGGACAACGTACAACCGGTGCCGCGCCTGTGGCTGGCCAGTATCGAGTTCAGTGCCTTCGAACCGCGTAACGGCAAGATGCAACGCTACATCCAGCACCGCGCCGCCTTGTCCTTCAGCTATCTGGACGAGTACGTCAGCGGCCAGCGCAACACCGACGTGCTGATTCGCCAGGAAACCCAGACGCTGCGGATAAAACGCCACACCGATGTGGAACAGTCCTACCGCGAACAGTTGCGAATCCTCGGCTTCAAGGTCGCGACCCGACAAAGCAAGGCCCTGCCGGAAAGCGCTGGCGAACTGTATGAAATGGTCAACGACAGTGCCTGGCTGACCTTCACCCTCAACGACCTGCCGAAACTGCGCACCCAGGGCTGGGAATTGCAGATCGACGAGGACTTCGGCTTCGACCTGACGGCCGTGGACGAGTGGTACGCCACGGTCGAGGAAACACCGGAACGGGATTGGTTCGACCTGGAACTGGGGATCATCGTCAACGGCGAGCGCCTGAGCCTGCTGCCGATCCTGTTGAACCTGATGCGCTCGCACATCGAGTTGTTCAACCCGGAACGCCTGGCCAGGCGCCGGGACGATGAACTGATTCTGGTCAACCTGCCCAACCGTCCGAACTCCGAATTCGGCCCGCAGCAAGTGGCCCTGCCCTATGGCCGGCTGAAACCGGTGCTGGCGACCCTGGGCGAGTTCTACCTGCAAGAACCCGGCACCACCAAACTGCGCCTCAACAGCGCGGATGCCCTGCGCCTGAACCCGCTGCAGGACATGCCACTGACCTGGGAAGGTGGCGAACACATTCGCGGCCTGGCCCAGCGCCTGCGGGACATCAAGGATTACACCACCACCGCGCCGGAAGGGCTGAACGCGACGCTACGGCCTTATCAACTCGAAGGCTTGAGCTGGATGCAATCACTGCGACAGCTGGAAGTCGGCGGCATCCTCGCGGACGACATGGGCCTGGGTAAAACCCTACAGACCCTGGCGCACATTCTCAGCGAAAAAAATGCCGGGCGCCTCGATCGCCCGTGCATGGTGGTGATGCCCACCAGCCTGATTCCCAACTGGCTCGACGAGGCCGCTCACTTCACGCCGCAACTCAAGGTACTGGCCCTGTATGGCGCCGGGCGCAAAAAGCATTTCGAACGACTGGCCGATTACGATCTGGTCCTCACCACCTATGCCCTGCTACCCAAGGATGTCGAGCGCCTGGCCGCGCAGCCATTGCACGTGCTGATCCTCGATGAAGCCCAGTACATCAAGAACCCTACCAGCAAAGCCGCCCAGGCCGCCCGCGAGCTGAACGCCCGCCAGCGATTGTGCCTGTCCGGTACGCCCCTGGAAAACCACCTGGGCGAACTGTGGTCGTTGTTTCACTTCCTGCTGCCGGGCTGGCTCGGGGACGTCAAGAGTTTCAATCGCGATTACCGCGTACCGATCGAAAAGCGCGGCAGCGATGTACGACTGCAGCACCTCAACGGTCGGATAAAACCCTTCCTGCTGCGTCGGACCAAGGAACAAGTGGCGACAGAGCTGCCACCCAAGACCGAGATCATTCATTGGGTCGAACTCAGCGATGCCCAGCGGGACGTCTACGAAACCATGCGCCTGGCGATGGACAAGAAGGTCCGCGACGAGATCACTCGCAAAGGCGTGGCCCGCAGCCAGATCATCATTCTTGAGGCACTGCTCAAGCTGCGCCAGGTGTGTTGCGACCTGCGCCTGATCAACGACGCCACCCTGCCCGCCCGAGGCAGCACCTCGGGCAAGCTCGACAGCCTGATGGAGATGCTCGACGAGCTGTTTGAAGAAGGCCGTCGGGTGCTGCTGTTTTCCCAGTTCACGTCCATGTTGGCGCTGATTGAAGATGAGCTGAAGAAACGCGGCGTCGATTACGCCCTCCTGACCGGCCAGACCCGCGACCGGCGCACGCCCGTCAAGGAATTCCAGAGCGGCAAGCGTCAGATCTTTCTGATCAGCCTGAAGGCCGGTGGTGTAGGCCTGAACCTGACCGAGGCCGACACGGTGATTCACTACGATCCATGGTGGAACCCGGCCACCGAAAACCAGGCGACCGACCGCGCCTACCGCATCGGCCAGGAAAAACCGGTATTCGTCTACAAGCTGATTGCCCGAGGCACGGTGGAAGAAAAGATCCAGTTGCTGCAAAAGGAAAAATCCGACCTCGCGGCCGGCGTACTGGACGGACGCGTGGCCGGAGACTGGAAACTGCAGAGCGACGATATCGAAGCATTGTTCGCGCCGCTGCCGGACAAATTGGAAAAGCGCTGATTCACAGCGTTTCCTGTGGGAGCTGAGCCAGCTTGCGATGGCTGACTATCAGGCGACATAGCCAGTGAATGTGCCAGCGAATCAGGACTTGGGCAACGGTGCAAACAACGCTTCGATATCGCTCTGCTCAAGCTTCCACCCACCCGTCGCGCCGCCATCCAGCAGACTGCCCGCCAACGCGGCCTTATCCTCCTGAAGCGCCTGTATCTTCTCTTCCACCGTGCCTCGGGCAATCAATTTATAGACGAACACTGGCTTGTTTTGACCGATCCGATAAGCCCGGTCGGTCGCCTGGTTTTCCACTGCCGGGTTCCACCACGGATCAAAATGAATCACCGTGTCGGCAGCCGTCAGATTGAGCCCCGTACCGCCGGCCTTGAGGCTAATCAGAAACAGCGACACCTTGCCACTCTGAAAATCCCTCACCGGGGTGCGGCGATCCGTGGTGGATCCGGTCAGCAAGGAATAGGTCAGGCTGCGCTTTTGCAGTTCCGCTTCAATCAGGACCAGCATCGAGGTGAATTGGGAAAACAGCAGAATCTTGCGCCCTTCGCTGAGCAACTCTTCGAGCATCTCCATCAGACTGATCAACTTGCTGCTACCGGAACGCAGCGCCTTGGCCGTCTGCACCGTATTGAGCAACCGCAAATCACAGCAGACCTGGCGCAACTTAAGCAACGCATCGAGAATGATGATCTGGCTACGGCCCACGCCGCTGCGAGCAATTTCGTCGCGCACTTTCTTGTCCATGGCCACGCGCACGGTTTCATAGACATCCCGCTGCCCGTCACTGAGGTCGACCCAATGGATGATTTCAGTCTTGGGTGGCAGTTCGGTGGCGACTTGTTCCTTTTTGCGCCGCAGTAGAAACGGTTTTATTCGCGCCGTCAGATGGTGCATTCGCTCGCTGTTACCATGTTTTTCGATCGGCGTCCGGTAGTCTCGGTTGAAGCTTTTGTTATCCCCCAACCAGCCGGGCAGGAGGAAATGAAACAGCGACCAGAGTTCGCCCAAGTGATTTTCCAGGGGCGTACCGGACAGGCACAAGCGCTGCCGGGCATTGAGTTCGCGAGCAGCCTGGGCGGCCTTGCTGGTGGGATTCTTGATGTTTTGCGCTTCATCGAGAATCAGCACACTCCAGGCCTGGGATTTCAGCACCTCCAAATCCCGCGGCAACAAGGCATAAGTCGTCAGAACCAGGTCGTACTGTGCAAGGCTGGCGAAATCTTTTTGCCGGGCTGCACCATGAAGCGCCACGACGTTGAGCTGCGGCGTGAAGCGTGCCGCTTCGTCGAGCCAGTTGGGAATCAGACTGGTGGGCATGACTGCAAGCGCCGGGACATCCAGGCGCCCGGCCTGCTTCTCACAAAGCAGGTGAGCCAGGGTCTGCAAGGTTTTACCCAAGCCCATGTCATCGCCCAGGATGCCGCCGACGTCCAGCTCGCGCAGAGTCTGCATCCAATTGAGCCCTTCCAGTTGATAAGGTCGCAGGGTGGCTTTGAGCCCCGCCGGCACCGGGACATGAGCATGGGTCGACTCGTGTAATCGCTTGGCGAACGTGCGCAACCGTTCCCCGCCTTGCCAAGTCAATGGCACGCTTTCAAGCACATTCAACCTGGCCGCATCAAAGGCATTCAACCGTATCGAGTCCCCCCGGTGCTCCTTCATGTACAACTCACCAAGCGTTGCCATCAACGGCTTGACCCGCCCATATGGCAACGCGACCTTCACGCCAGGACCCGCCCCGAACTTTCCGCCGTTGAGATCGAGCAACAGCAACTCTTCATCATCGCGCCGATCAAGGTTGTCCGGATCCATCATCTCCGGGCTTGAGCGAAGCAGATGAAGCAGGATCGGCAGCAGACTGTGCCGTTTTCCATCAACGACAATGCCCAGTTGTAAATCGAACCACTCTCGACCGGGAGACTCCTCGATGTCGGCGTACAACTGCTCCACCGGTTGCAGATCGAAATGAAAACCCGCTTCGATATCGACCTGCCAATTGGCGGCACGCAATCGCGGCAGGCCTTTGTCCATGAAGGCCAACCAGGCGTCGTCATCCGCCATTTGAAATAGCTCACCCCCGATGTCCGCCAGCGCAAGGCTCTTGCGACTGGTTTTCTTGAAACCAACCTTACGCAGAACGGTGCGAAAGGCTTGCTCGACATCCGGTTTACGCTGAATGCGCAAAATTTCGGTTCCGGACAGAATCGATAGTTCGGTGGATGCTTTGTCGCCCGCCATATGACCCTCATAAAAAAAGGTCAGTGCCGCGCGATGTTCTGGAACAGATTTCCAGTGCCGGAAGTTGATTGCACTTCCCAACGTCAACACCGCTCGCGGTTCAATACCGTCGATGATGCGCTCAGTCAGTTCTTTCGGCGGCGGGATAGGGACGTCGACAGCATTGATTCTATGGCTGAAAAGCACGACATCCCGCGCGAGTACCTCCGGCGCACGGCATAAATGGCAGGCCAATTTGTCGTCCATTTCATAGGACAACCGGCCAAGCTCCCTGCGCGACAAATCCAGATAATGAAGCGGCTCAAGCACCAGGAGGTTATCCAGTACCTGATCGCCACTGCGCCACCGAGACCGATAGTTGCCATTGGCCTGCTCAGCCCAGAAAAACTGCGCATTTTTTAGCGGACCTGCGCCCAATGGCTGCGGCGGGTCGAAATCCAGGAACAAGCGTGAGGACTGTAATGCCAGCGCCAGCACTTCGGCGCCGTGGCGACCTTGCAACGGAAAGCTGTTCTGGCTGTGATAATGCTGACTGCTGATAAGCGACTGGCCAATCTGCTTGTCGACGTCGAACATATAATTCGGAAAACGATTCAGCATGTCCGTCAGTTGGCCAAACGCTTTCAGATCCTTCAGGGAACCATCATCAAGCTGGCGCCCCTTGAAGAGCTCCAAAATCCACTGCCCTATGTGCGACTTCTTGAGTTTGTAGAAGATCCGGACATCGGCGTCTTGTTTGCTCGGTAGCGAATCGGCGTCCCACTCGGGAATACACTTGATCCAGGTTTCAAGTTCAGAATTCAGGCGCTCGCTGGCGGAGCCAGCCTCCAGTGCTTGCGGATTCGATATCAAATGGAACATGACAGCAGCGCAGTGCTTGCAGCTGTCACCGACCGGACACGAGCATTCGTAACGAACGCCGTCGTATCCCCGATAACGAGTGAGCGCGATCACCTGCTGATAGACACTATCGCCGCCACCCTCGCATTCGGCGTGAATCGATTGCTCATCTATTCGCAGTATCCGTACTCGCGCTCTCTCGGCGTAGTCAAACCCGCGCTCAAGGTAACGTTGATGGAAGGACTCTTCCCAATCACTCTCCAGAAGCGCCTCAACTGGCTGGGTCATGGGTACCGCCGATCATTACGCATAACAGGACAATCCTTAATCAACCAGCTGGGCAGCCCTGAGCGCGCCAAGCGCCGCCAGCCAGCGAGGGTTCTGGCGATATTCCGTTGAAGCGTAGGCCTGGCCGCGCATGCGGGCGATCCGTGCCGAAGGCTTGACCTTCAGGCGCTGGGCGGCGCTCAAGGCGAGCTCGGCAGCCGCGCGATCGTTGCACACCAGGCCCATGTCACAACCGGCCGTCAAGGCAGCCTCGATACGACTGGCGGCATCACCGACCACATGCGCCCCAGCCATCGACAGGTCATCACTGAAGATCACGCCCTCGAATTGCAACTCGCCACGCAGGATGTCCTGCAACCAGCGGCGAGAGAACCCAGCCGGATTGGCGTCAACCTGCGGGTAGATGACATGGGCCGGCATCACGGCGGCCAGTTGCTTGGTCAGCCTGGCAAACGGCACCAGGTCATTGGCGCGAATCTGCTCCAGGCTACGCTCATCGGTCGGAATCGCCACATGGGAATCGGCTTCGGCCCAGCCATGCCCGGGGAAATGCTTGCCAGTGGCGGCCATCCCGGCGGCGCTCATGCCACGGATGAAGGCACCGGCCAATAACGCAGCGCGCTCGGGGTCGCCTTCGAAGGAACGACTGCCGACGACGGCGCTGCGCTGGTAATCGAGGTCAAGCACCGGGGCAAAGCTCAAGTCGAGACCGACCGCCAGCACTTCAGTGGCCATGATCCAGCCGCACTGTTCGGCCAGGTATTCGGCGTTCGGGTTGTCGGCGATGGCCCGCATCGCCGGCAAGCGCACGAATCCCTGGCGCAGGCGCTGGACGCGGCCGCCTTCCTGATCCACCGCCAACAGGAGGTCGGGACGGATGGCACGGATCGACGCACTCAATTCCCGCACCTGACGTGGGTGTTCGATGTTGCGGGCAAAAATGATCAGGCCACCCACTTCGGGCTGACGCAACAGGTGGCGATCTTCGGCCGTCAGCCAAGTACCGGCGACGTCCACCATCAACGAGCCTTGCAGGCCGGCAGTCATAGAATTTCCTTGATAAAGATGAACCCGCGTGGCGACACACCCACGACATCGTTGCCAGGAGCCAGGCCCGGCAGGTCGCGGTGACACAAGGGAGGATAAGACGGATTAGAAACGAGAGTCGGCATGGGCGGCTAGCTTAGCGGATGTAGGCCGCTGCGCACACCCATACCCTTACGCCTTGGCGGGCGCCGGGGCGGATTTGCTGCGCGGGCGCAATTGCGCGGCCGCCATGGCTTCATCGGTTACGCCGGTTTCGGCGCGCATGCCGGCAGCCAGGAACGGCACCATCAACCGCATCACCTGCTCGATGGAGGTGTTCACGCCGAAATCGGTTTCCGCGATAGCCCGCAGCGCCTTGATACCGGACATGCTGAACGCCGCGGCGCCGAGCATGAAGTGCACACGCCAGAACAGCTCGATCGGCGGGATACGCGGCGCCGCCTCGTTGACCAGCAACATGTAGCGGCGGAACACCTTGCCGTACATGTCTTCAAGATAACGCCGCAAATGCCCCTGGCTCTGGCTGAAGGCAAGGCCCAGCAGGCGCATGAAAATGGACAGGTCGTTACCGCTGCGCGGCTGCACGACAAGGGCTTGCTCGACCAGGATTTCCAGCAGCTCTTCCAGGGTAGGCTTGACGTCGGGCTTGGCCTGGCGCCGCTCCAGCTCGCGATCGAGGCTCAGGCAGAACGGCCCGAGGAACCGCGAGAACACGGCCTGGATCAGGGCCTTTTTCGAGCCGAAGTGATAGTTCACCGCCGCCAGGTTCACCCCGGCCTTACTGGTGATCAGACGCAACGAGGTTTCAGCGAAACCTTTTTCCGCGAACAACTGCTCGGCAGCATCGAGAATGCGCTCAACGGTTTCCGACTGGGCCATGGTTACTCCGCCTGACAAACACTTGTTTGAAACATACGTTTCAGCCCTGGGGTTGTCAAGCCTGCCGGGGCGTTTTGCGAACGCCCGGTCACGTATTTAACCACACCTTTCCACGGGTGGTAGTCATGTCGCATTCAACCGCCCGACCGACCGTCCAGCGCCTCGTGAAAAAAGGAGGATTGCCAAGCGCTGTCCACTGTATATAATCCCAGTCACTGTATAAAAAGACAGAGCGATCAATATGCTAAAGCTGACGCCACGCCAAGCAGAGATTCTGGCCTTCATCAAACGCTGCCTCGAAGACAACGGCTACCCGCCAACCCGCGCGGAAATCGCCCAGGAACTGGGCTTCAAGTCGCCCAACGCGGCTGAAGAACACCTCAAGGCGCTGGCGCGCAAGGGTGCTATCGAAATGACCCCGGGCGCATCCCGTGGCATTCGCATCCCCGGCTTCGAAGCCAAGGCCGACGAAACCACCCTGCCGATCATCGGCCGGGTAGCGGCAGGCGCACCGATCCTGGCCCAGCAGCATGTCGAGGAGTCCTGCAACATCAATCCTTCGTTCTTCCATCCTCGTGCCGACTACCTGCTTCGTGTACACGGCATGAGCATGAAGGACATCGGCATCTTCGACGGTGATCTCCTGGCCGTCCACACCACCCGCGAAGCCCGCAATGGTCAGATCGTGGTGGCGCGAATCGGCGACGAAGTGACCGTCAAGCGCTTCAAGCGCGACGGCAGCAAGGTCTGGCTCATTGCCGAGAACCCGGAATTCGCCCCCATCGAAGTGAACCTGAAAGATCAGGACCTGGTCATCGAAGGCTTGAGCGTCGGCGTCATTCGCCGCTAAAGGAGGCTTTATGCAGTTCCCTCACACACCACAACACACACAACTTCCGCTGTTCGAGGCATTCATGGCCCAACCGCTGGTTCCAGTCCTGAAAGAGGTCATCGAGTCGCCTTGGGGCGTCGAACCCGAGGCCTTCAGCGAACTGTCGTTACGTGGTGCGGCCGGAAACTGCCTGAACCTGCTGGCGCCGATCCTGCGAGAACTCAGCCAGGACCAGGATGCTCGCTGGCTTACGCTGATCGCACCACCGGCCAGCGTCACCCAGGCCTGGTTGCGGGATGCCGGCCTGAACCGTGAGCGTATCCTGTTGTTGCAGCCGCGGGGCACCCAAAGCGCCCAACAGTTGACTTGCGAGGCCTTGCGCCTGGGCCGTAGCCACACTGTGGTCAGTTGGCTCAACCCTTTGACCGCCGCCGCACGGCAACAGTTGATCAGCGCCGCCCGCACCGGGGACGCACAAAGCCTGAATATTCGATTGGGCTAAGACAGACGCGGGGCTTCTCCAAGGCAGAGAAGCCGACCAGCCACACACTTCAAAAAAGCCGACAGACGGGATCAATGAAGAACCCGCGGCCCCTCTTCCTTGTTGAATTCGCCTTCAACCAGGCGACCTGCCATCTGAACGCCTACGCTCAACATCGCCTTGGCAACTTCGACGTGTTGGCCCTGGAGGAATACCTTGGCATCTTCGGAGAAGTTCAGGGTAACCAGAGAACCCTCGTCCTCGGCCCTGCGCAGCTCGATGCGGCCATCAGGAAGTTCGACAATTTCTAGAAAGGACGTAGGCATAAAAGTCTGTTCTCCACGAAAGGCGAGGATTATATAGTCATCGGCCAGGCTCCGCTCGGGATCTTGACCAAGCGTTATCAACGAACGTAACGGGCCGTGGGGAAACTCAGCACTCGTTCAACCCGTCACGAAAGCGTATCGCCAGGCTCTTGAGGTTCTGGCGCCAGCTCTCCAGCTCCTCCCGGCTCAACTCCTGCTCTGGGTCTTGCTCATCCAGATTGACCGCCACGATCAACGGTTGGGTCACGTCCCCCTTGGGCTTGCGCGGGGCCCGGGGCGGCTCGAACAGCGCCGCATGGGCCGCCAATAACTTCGCAAGCCAGGTTTCCGGGTTATGCGCCAGCTCGACCATTTCGGCCAGCTCCGGAATCGCGATGGTTTCCAGCACTTCGCGGGTCAACAGCAGCTCGGCCCGCGGGGCATTCGCTTGTGGCAGGCGATAGAAACCGGCGATTTCATGGCACAACCCCAACAACGCACCGTACAGGTGAAACAGCGCGGACTCACGGCCTGCCTGGAGCAGCGCCGGGGAGTTCATCGCACGCCCGTCCTCGGCCCTGGTCAGTGCTTCGAGCGATAGGCCGGCGAAATAGATTTTCTGATTGGTGCGGGTATAGAGTTCGTGGGCCATGGCGGCATCTCCCCAACGAAATGAAAGCTTCACGCAAGTGCGACAGTGTCGTGGATCAACCGCGGCCACTGCAAGCCAAAAACAAAAAGGCCGCATGAAAACCCATGGGTTGTCATGCGGCCTTTTGTTCAGTCGGGTCCTGCCTGGGGACGGCTGCGCCATTCAGCGGGAGCAAGCTCCCTTGCCACAGGGCCCCTCGCTTAACCCCGCATCTTCAAGCAAGCGCCACAATCAGCGCTTGTCTTCGACCGTCCACTTACCGCCGTCGTAATAGGCCTTCCAGCCGGTCGGCTTGCCGTCGACTTCGGTCTGCACGTACTGCTCCTTGGTCTTGCGGCTGTAGCGAATGACCGCAGGACGCCCGTCCGGATCCTTCTGCGGTGCCTCGCAGAGGAAATGGTACTTCGGATCGATTTCGTCCTTGTGCGGCACTATCTCCATCACCAATGGCGCACGGGTCTCACGGTTTTTCGGAAATTGGCTGGCTGCCAGGAACAGGCCGGAAGCGCCGTCACGCAAGATATAGGTGTCGTTGACCTTCTCGCACTTGAGCTCCGGCATTTTCACCGGATCCATCTTCGGCGGCGCCGCGTCGCCGCTCTTGAGCAGTTTGCGGGTGTTCTTGCAGGTCGGATTGGTGCAACCGAAGAACTTGCCGAAACGGCCGGTCTTGAGCTGCATCTCGCTGCCACACTTGTCGCATTCCAGGCTCGGGCCTTCGTAGCCCTTGATGCGATAAGTGCCCTCTTCGATCTCGTAGCCGGCACAATCGGGGTTGTTACCGCAGATGTGCAGCTTGCGCTTTTCATCCAGCAGGTAGGCGTCCATCGCCGTGCTGCAGATCGGGCAGCGATGCTTGCCGCGCAGCACCAGGGATTCCGATTCACCCTCATCGTCGGCTGCAATTTCGTCGCCCGGAACCAGGTTGACCGTCGCCTTGCAGCGCTCCTTGGGTGGCAGGCTGTAGCCCGAGCAACCGAGGAACACACCGGTCGAGGCGGTACGGATTTGCATCGGGCGCCCACAGGTCAGGCACGGGATGTCAGTCATGACCGGCTGGTTGGCGCGCATGCCGCTGTCAGGGCTTTCGGCCACTTCGAGCTTTTTCTTGAAGTCGCCGTAGAACTCGTCGAGAACGTTTTTCCAGTCGCGCTCGCCTTGGGCCACATCGTCGAGGTTCTCTTCCATACCGGCGGTGAAGCCGTAGTCCATCAGGTTCGAGAAGCTCTCGGACAAACGCTCGGTAACGATGTCGCCCATCTTTTCCGAATAGAAACGACGGTTGTGCAGCGCCACATAGCCGCGGTCCTGGATGGTGGAGATGATCGCTGCGTAGGTCGAAGGACGACCGATACCGCGCTTTTCCATTTCCTTGACCAGGCTGGCTTCGGAGTAACGGGCCGGTGGCTTGGTGAAATGCTGGGTCGGATCAAGCTTGATCAGCTTCATCACGTCGCCCTGGGCCATGTCTGGCAGGACGTCGTCATCCCCAGGCTTGGTGATCTGCGGCATGACGCGAGTGTAGCCGTCGAACTTCAGGATGCGGCCCTTGGCGCGCAGCTCGAAGTCGCCGGCACCGACGCTGACGGTAGTCGACAGGTATTGCGCTGGCAGCATCTGGCAGGCCAGGAACTGGCGCCAGATCAGCTCGTAGAGACGCTCGGCATCGCGTTCCATGCCCGACAGCTTGCTTGGCTCGGTGTTGGCATCGGACGGACGAATCGCTTCGTGAGCCTCCTGCGCGCCTTCCTTGCTGCTGTAGACGTTCGGCGTGTCCGGCAGGTACTTCTTGCCGAATTCGCTTTCTATATAAGTGCGCGCCATCGCCACGGCATCGGCCGAAAGATTGGTCGAATCGGTACGCATATAGGTGATGTAGCCGGCTTCGTACAGACGCTGGGCCATCATCATGGTTTTCTTCACGCCAAAGCCCAGGCGATTGCTCGCGGCCTGTTGCAGCGTGGAGGTAATGAACGGCGCCGACGGCTTGCTGCTGGTCGGCTTGTCTTCGCGCTTGACGATGCTGTAGCTGGAAGCCTTGAGCTTCTCCAGCGCAGCCATGGCCTGGGCTTCGTTGAGCGGCTTGAAGGCCTCGCCCTTCTCGCGGGCCACGTCGAAGCGCACGGTCGCGCCCTTGGCAGTGCCGAGGTCGGCGTGGACCTCCCAGTACTCTTCAGGGATGAACGCGCGGATCTCGCGCTCGCGCTCCACCACCAGCTTTACGGCGACCGACTGCACTCGCCCGGCCGACAGGCCACGGGCGATCTTGGCCCACAGCAGCGGCGAGACCATGTAGCCCACCACGCGGTCGAGGAAGCGACGCGCCTGCTGGGCGTTGACCCGATCGATATCCAGCTCGCCCGGTTGGGAGAAGGCTTCCTGGATGGCCTTCTTGGTGATTTCGTTGAACACCACGCGCTTGTAGCGACTGTCATCCCCACCAATGGCTTCGCGCAGGTGCCAGGCAATGGCTTCCCCTTCGCGGTCCAAGTCCGTCGCGAGATAGATGGTGTCGGCATCCTTGGCGAGCCGGCGCAGCTCTTCAATGACCTTTTCCTTGCCCGGGAGGATCTCGTACTTGGCTTTCCAGCCGTGTTCCGGATCGACCCCCATGCGTGAGACCAGCTGCTTGCGCGCCTTGTCTTTCGGCGACAGCGCCGGCGCCTCACCAGCCGCAGCCTTGCCGCGCTTGGCGGCTGGCTCCTTGCTGGCGCTAGCCGAACCGCTGGTGGGCAGGTCTCGGATATGGCCGATACTCGACTTCACCACGTATTGGTTGCCCAGATACTTGTTGATGGTCTTGGCCTTAGCCGGGGATTCCACAATGACCAGCGATTTGCCCATGGATCAGAAAATTCCTGAATTCTAAAAAGTGAAAGGCGGTTGGCGCCTGACGCGGCACCGCTATATATAGTGGCTGCAAGGTGAGGTCAAGCGCAGGGTTGCCCGCATACCGGCCTCAAGGCTTGGAAAAAATGCTCTCCTCGGCCTGCACCAAAGCAAAGCGTGGCACCTGTTCGCCGTCAACCTCGACGGACTCCTCGAACATGCTCAAGGGACGCACCCAAAAGCCGTAATCGCCATACAGGGCTTGATAGAAGACCACTTCTTCCTCGGTCTCGGAATGCCGCGCAATGCTGAATACGCGGTACTGCGGACCTTTGTAATGCTGGTAGAGCCCAGGTTGTATCGGCATGTCTTGGCCCTCACTCAAATCTTTTCAAAATAAAAACAAAATTTTTTACTAAACCCGGAAAAAACAAAAACCGGGGCACTTGGCCCCGGCTTCCATCAACGCAACGCTTAGACGCGTTCGAAGACAGTGGCGATGCCCTGGCCGAGGCCAATGCACATGGTGGACACACCGAAGGTGCCGCCATTCTGCTTCATGACGTTGAGCAGCGTGCCGGAGATACGCGCACCGGAGCAACCGAACGGGTGACCCAGGGCGATCGCGCCGCCGTGCAGGTTAACCTTCTCGTTCATCTTGTCGAGCACTTTCAAATCTTTCAGCACGGGCAGGGCCTGTGCGGCGAAAGCTTCGTTGAGCTCGAAGAAGTCGATATCGGCAATACCCAGGCCTGCGCGCTTCAAGGCTTTCTGCGTGGCCGGTACTGGACCATAGCCCATGATCGCCGGGTCCACACCCGCCACGGCCATCGAACGAATCACCGCCATCGGCTGGATACCCAGGTCTTGGGCACGCTGGGCCGACATCACGATCATGCACGAGGCACCGTCGGTGATCTGCGACGAAGTACCCGCTGTCACGGTGCCACCCTTCGGATTGAAGGCCGGCTTGAGGGCCGCCAGGCTTTCCAGGGTGGTTTCCGGACGAATGGTTTCGTCGTAGTCGAACAGCTTCAGGAAACCGTTCTCGTCGTAGCCCTGCATCGGGATGATCTCATCCTTGAACTTGCCTTCCACGGTCGCCTTGTGGGCGAGCTGGTGGGAGCGCACGCCGAAGGCGTCCTGCTGTTCGCGGGTGATGCCGTGCATTTTGCCCAGCATTTCCGCGGTCAGGCCCATCATGCCCGAGGCTTTTGCCGCGTACAGCGACATGTGCGGATTCGGATCGACGCCGTGCATCATGCTCACGTGGCCCATGTGCTCGACACCACCGACGACGAACACATCGCCGTTGCCGGTCATGATCGCCTGGGCGGCGGTGTGCAGTGCGCTCATGGACGAACCGCACAGGCGGCTGACGGTCTGGCCCGCCGCGGTGTGAGGAATCTGGGTCATCAGCGAGGCCATGCGGGCGATGTTCCAGCCCTGCTCCAGGGTCTGGTTCACACAGCCCCAGATCACGTCTTCGACTTCGTTGGGGTCGACCTTGACGTTGCGTTCCAGCAGCTTGCTGATCAGGTGCGCCGACATGTCTTCGGCGCGGGTGTTGCGGTGCATGCCGCCCTTGGAGCGGCCCATCGGCGTACGACCGAAGTCGACAATCACGACGTCTCTAGGATTCAAGCTCATAAATGTTCTCTCGCTCTAGTCGTTGGGCGCTTAACCGAAGAAGCTCTGGCCGTTCTTGGCCATTTCACGCAGCTTCGCGGTCGGGTGGTACAGCGCGCCCAAATCAGCGTACTGGTCAGCCAGGGCAACGAACTCGGCGACACCGATCGAATCGATGTAGCGCAGCGCACCGCCACGGAATGGAGGGAAACCGATACCGTAGACCAGACCCATGTCGGCTTCGGCGGCAGTCTCGACAATGCCGTCTTCCAGGCAACGCACGGTTTCGAGGCACAGTGGGATCATCATCCAGTTGATGATGTCCTCGTCGGTGACTTCGCGCTGCTCGTAGACGATCGGCTTGAGCACTTCCAGCACCGACGAGTCGGCGACTTTCTTCTGCTTGCCGCGCTTGTCGGTCTCGTAGGCGTAGAAGCCCTTGCCGTTTTTCTGGCCCAGGCGCTTGGCTTCGTAGAGCACGTCGACAGCCGAACGACGATCGTCCTTCATGCGGTCCGGGAAACCTTCAGCCATGACGTCGCGACCGTGGTGGCCGGTGTCGATGCCGACCACGTCCATCAGGTACGCCGGCCCCATCGGCCAACCGAATTTTTCCATGATCTTGTCGATGCGCACGAAATCCACGCCAGCGCTGACCAACTTGGCGAAACCGCCGAAGTACGGAAACAGCACACGGTTGACCAAAAAGCCCGGGCAATCGTTGACGACGATCGGGTTCTTGCCCATTTTCTTGGCGTAGGCCACGGTGGTGGCAATGGCATGTTCGCTGGACTTCTCGCCACGGATCACTTCCACCAGCGGCATCATGTGCACCGGGTTGAAGAAGTGCATGCCGACGAAGTTCTCCGGACGCTTGAGGGCCTTGGCCAGTAGCGAAATGGAAATGGTCGAGGTGTTCGAGGCCAGGATGGTGTCCTCTTTGACCTTGTCTTCGACTTCAGCCAATACCGCCTGCTTGACCTTCGGGTTCTCGACAACGGCTTCGACCACCAGGTCGACATGGCCGAAATCGCCGTAGGACAGGGTCGGACGAATGCCGTTGAGCACTTCGGCCATCTTCGCAGCGGTCATGCGACCTTTGTCGACACGACCGACCAGCAGCTTGGCGGCTTCGGCCAGGCCTTGCTCGATCCCGTGTTCGTTGATGTCCTTCATCAGGATCGGCGTGCCTTTGGACGCCGACTGGTAGGCGATACCGCCACCCATGATGCCGGCGCCGAGCACGGCGGCCTGCTTCACGTCACGGGCGATTTCGTCGTAGGCCTTGGCCTTTTTCTTCAGTTCCTGGTCATTGAGGAACAGACCGATCAGGCTTTGCGCTGCCGAGGTCTTGGCCAGCTTGACGAAGCCGGCAGCCTCGACTTCCAGAGCCTTGTCGCGACCGAAGCTCGCGGCTTTCTGGATGGTCTTGATCGCTTCGACCGGCGCCGGGTAGTTCGGGCCTGCCTGACCGGCCACGAAACCCTTGGCGGTTTCGAAGGCCATCATTTGTTCGATGGCGTTGAGCTTGAGCTTTTCGAGCTTCGGCTGACGCTTGGCCTTGTAGTCGAACTCGCCGCTGATGGCGCGCTTGATGGTCTCAAGGGCCGCTTCCTGGAGTTTGCCAGGCTCGACCACGGCATCCACGGCACCGACCTTCAGCGCGTCTTCAGCACGGTTTTCCTTGCCGGCGGCAATCCACTCGATGGCGTTGTCGGCACCGATCAGGCGCGGCAGGCGCACGGTGCCGCCGAAGCCTGGGTAGATACCCAGCTTGACTTCCGGCAGGCCGATCTTGGCCGTGGTGGACATGACGCGGTAATCCGCCGCCAGGCACATTTCCAGGCCGCCACCCAGGGCGATGCCGTTGATGGCCACGACGGTCGGTACGTTGAGGTCTTCGAAATCGCTGAAAATACGGTTGGCTTCGAGGTTGCCAGCGATCAGTTCGGCATCGGGCAGCTTGAAGTTGTCGACGAATTCGGTGATGTCGGCGCCGACGATGAACACGTCCTTGCCGCTGCTGACGATCACACCCTTGATCGAAGCATCTGCCTTGATAGTGTCCACGGCCTGACGCAATTCATTCAGGGTTAGACGGTTGAACTTGTTGACGGACTCACCCTTGAGGTCGAATTTCAATTCGACGATGCCACTTTCAAGAGCCTTAACCGTGATGGCTTTACCTTCGTAAATCATCAACTGATCTCCACGATATGGAAGCTGAACAGTACACGTTGAACGCTGACCACTGGTTCGGCATTGACGTTTACCGTCGATGCTACGCCAATCCGCCAGGCACACCCGTCAACGCGATAGTCGGGGTCTGTAGGAGCATTCTGAAAATACAAACGCTCAATTCATACGCCCGTTTGATTTGGGTACGTCACCTTCACGGAATTTCCGACAATTGTCAATCGCCCTAAACACAGGCGTGAACGCGACTTCACGGTCATTTCCGTACCATACGGATCCGCAACACGGCGCCGCATGAGCAGCTATTCATAGGATCAATAATTAGAAAAATCGCCCTAATTCCAGACAGACTGGTTCCAGCCGTCTACGCTGTCGGGACGCGATTGAAGATTGGGAACAAAGGACGTTACGAGCGCACGCCCTGACATGAGATTGATTACCGGCCTGCCTGGCCAACCCGCCCGATGAGACTGTCGGGCTTTTTTATGCCTCAGGCCAGCGCCTTGAGCACCGCGCCAATATCTTGCAAAACAGTCGCTTCGCCCTTCTCGCCCCAGTACAAGGCAATCATTTGCCGATCGGCTTCAATCTTGTAGACGTTGGCCGGCAATTTTTCGAAATGATTGAGCAGGGACTCATCCTGGCAGGCTTCTCGCCACTGGTTGACCCAGACGCCTGGCGCAGTCTGCCAATAGCTCCAGACAGCCGGTTCCTTGCCGCGCCGAGGCCGGTGGTACTGGGCACAGGGGTTTGGCGGCTGCTGGCCGAGCCAGTGCGGCCACTCCTGCGGCGCCAGCTGCATGGCCAGCCCCAGGCGTCGCGCCTCCATGCGCAGGGCCATGCGACCACTCTGGACACGGGACGGTCGCAACCATGCCAGCGGACTTAACACCACCAACAGGATTGACACCACTATCCAGACCGTCATATTCGTACTCCCGAATTCTGATGAGCCCATTGAGCCACGTCGCCGTCAATGCGCTTGAAACCAGCCATACTTACCGTATCGCAATTCTCTGGAGTGCCTTCCATGTACTACGAACACGTCCTGGTCGCCGTCGACCTCACTGAAGAATGCGATCCTGTCGTCAAACGCGCTCGCGCCCTGTGCGACGGTAGAGACACCAAGCTGTCGCTGGTGCATATCGTCGAGCCGATGGCCATGGCCTTTGGCGGTGATGTGCCAATGGACCTTTCCCAGTTGCAGCAACAGCAATTCGATCAAGCCAAGGAACGCCTTGAGCGACTGATCGTGAAGTACCCTGACCTGAAAAAGGAAAACTGCCACCTGACCTACGGCCAGCCGCGCCAGGAGATCCATCACCTGGCCAAGGAGCAGGGTTGCGACCTGATCGTCGTCGGCAGCCATGGCCGCCACGGCCTGGCGTTGCTGCTGGGCTCGACCGCCAACGACGTGTTGCATGGCGCGCCTTGCGACGTGCTGGCGGTGCACCTGGTCAAGCGCAGCTGATTCCCCCAAGGAGCTCACTGAACCTGTGGCGAGGGAGCTTGCTCCCGCTGGGCTGCGTAGCGGCCCCTAGCGGTGAGTGCTTCGCACTCAAGCGGGAGCAAGCTCCCTCGCCACAGTCATTGAGCGTGCGGGCTCAAGCGTCCAGCTCGGCCCAGCGCTCGACCAGCGCATCCAGCTCGGCTTGCAGTTGCTCCAGGTGCGCAATCACCTTGGCGGTTTCGGCAGCAGGTCGCTGGTAGAACCCGGCGTCGGCCATTTCGGCTTCCACCTCCGCGATCTGCTTTTCCTTGGCGTCGATATCACCCGGCAACGCTTCCAGCTCGCGCTGCAACTTGTAGCTGAGCTTTTTCTTTGCCGGGGTCGGGGCGGCGGCGGCGACCGGAGCAGGCTCGGCCTTGACCACCGCTGAATTCAGGTCGGCCTTGCCGGACTTGCTCTCGGTGACCCCCAGCAGACGCGGCGAGCCGCCCTGGCGCAGCCAGTCCTGATAACCACCGACGTATTCGCGAACCAGGCCTTCGCCTTCGAACACCAGCGTGCTGGTGACCACGTTGTCGAGGAATGCCCGGTCGTGACTGACCATCAGGACGGTGCCATTGAAGGTCAACAACACCTCTTCCAGCAATTCCAGGGTTTCCACGTCCAGGTCGTTGGTCGGCTCGTCGAGCACCAGCAGGTTCGCCGGCTTGCTGAACAACTTGGCCAGCAACAAACGGGCGCGCTCACCACCCGACAGCGCCTTGACCGGCGTGCGGGCACGCTGGGGGCTGAACAGGAAATCGCCGAGGTAGCTCAACACGTGACGGCTCTGGCCATCGATATCGATGAAATCGCGGCCTTCGGCCACGTTGTCGATCACGGTCTTTTCCAGATCCAGTTGATGGCGCAACTGGTCGAAGTAGGCGACGTCGATCTTCGTGCCCTCTTCCACCTTGCCGCTGGTCGGCACCAGGCCACCCAGCATCAGTTTGAGCAAGGTGGTCTTGCCGGTACCGTTGGCGCCCAGCAGGCCGATGCGATCACCACGCTGCAGGACCATGGAGAAGTCCTTGACCAGGAACGGACCGCCAGGGTGGGCGAAACTCACGTTCTCCAGCACCATGACCTGCTTGCCGGACTTGTCAGCGGTATCCAACTGAATGTTGGCCTTGCCGGTGCGCTCGCGACGCTCGCTGCGCTCCATGCGCAAGGCCTTGAGCGCCCGCACGCGGCCTTCGTTGCGGGTGCGCCGCGCCTTGATGCCCTGGCGGATCCAGACTTCTTCCTGGGCCAGCTTCTTGTCGAACAGCGCGTTGGCGGTTTCTTCCGCTGCCAGCGCCGCTTCCTTGTGTACCAGGAAGCTGGCGTAGTCGCCGTTCCAGTCGATCAGGCCGCCGCGGTCCAGTTCGAGGATGCGGGTTGCCAGGTTTTGCAGGAAGGAACGGTCGTGGGTGATGAACAGCACCGCCCCCTGGAAGTCCTTCAAGGCTTCTTCAAGCCAGGCGATGGCGCCGATGTCCAGGTGGTTGGTCGGTTCGTCGAGCAGCAGCAGGTCCGGCTCGGACACCAGGGCCTGAGCCAGCAGGACGCGACGACGCCAGCCGCCGGACAGCTCGGCGAGGGTCTTATCGGCCGGCAGTTGCAAGCGACTCAGGGTGCTGTCGACCAATTGCTGCAACCGCCAGCCATCACGGGCTTCGAGGTCGTGCTGCACGTGCATCAACTTGTCCAGGTCAGCATCGGTGACGATGTTCTGGCTCAGGTGGTGATACTCGGCCAGCAGCGCGCCGACACCGTCCAGGCCTTCGGCGACCACATCGAACACGGTCCGCTCGTCGGCCACCGGCAGTTCCTGGGGCAATTCGCCGACTTTCAGGCCCGGCGCGCGCCAGACCGAGCCGTCATCGGGCTTTTGATCGCCCTTGACCAGCTTCATCATGCTGGACTTGCCAGTGCCGTTGCGGCCGATGATGCACACCCGCTCACCACGGGCGATCTGCCAGGACACCTTGTCCAACAACGGCATAGCGCCGAAAGCAAGGGACACATCGCTGAATTTGAGCAGGGTCATGAGCTTCTCCAAAAACCGGGCGCGCATTCTACCTGAGATGAGGCCTCAGGGGTCCGCCAATTTCGCCACCGAAGCACTCTGCATAACAAATGTTGCGAACTTGCACCGACGGCCCTGCAAAGCTTTCGCCGGCTGCTGGCAAAAGGCTAAGCTACAGACAGTTACCCTGGGTTACCCCTTGGGCTTGTCATGTTTTCTATGCCCGGACGTCTCATGCGCAGTCGCCTTTTCAGTGTTTTATCGTGTCTTTTTGTATGTGCCACTGCCGTTCAATCCGCGCAGGCGGTGGATATCTCCACTCAACGCCAATATTACGACGAGGCCAAGCGCGCCTTGGCCAAGGGTGATTCCGGCCCTTACTTTCGCTACAGCCAGGCCCTGCGCGATTATCCGCTGGAACCTTACCTGGCCTACGACGAATTGACCGCTCGCCTCAAGAGCGCCAGCAACGCCGAAATCGAGAAGTTCCTCGCCGAACACGGTGATCTGCCCCAGGCCAACTGGATGAAATTGCGCTGGCTGCGTTGGCTGACCGAGCGCGGCGACTGGGAGACCTTCGTCAAGTATTACGACCCCAAGCTCAATTTCACCGAACTGGACTGCCTCAACGCCCAGTACCAGCTCAGCCATGGCTTGAAAGCCGAAGGCTATGCCAATACCGAAAAGCTGTGGCTCTCCGGCAAATCCCAACCCCAGGCGTGCGATGCCTTGTTCGGCCTATGGGCCTCCCAGGGCCAGTTGACCGAACAGAAACGCTGGGAACGCACAAAACTGGCGGCCCAGGCCCGCAACTACCCGCTGGCCAACAGCCTGGTCAGCGGTCTGACCACCCTCGCCCCCCGCGGCAAGCTGCTGGTGGACGTGGCGCAAAAACCCGAGTTGCTCAACCAGCCCTCGCGCTTCACCCCGGCCGATGAACCGATGTCCGACATCGTCAGCCTCGGCCTGCGTCGCCTGGCCCGCCAGGATCCGGAAAAGGCCATGGCATTGCTGGACGGCTACGCCAGCACCATGCATTTTTCCCGTGATGAAAAGGTTGCGATTGCCCGGGAAATCGGCCTGACCCTGGCCAAGCGCTTCGACAGCCGGGCCTTGGACGTGATGACGAAATACGACCCGGAACTGCGCGATGACACCGTTTCGGAATGGCGCTTGCGCCTGCTGCTGCGCCTGGCCCGCTGGGACGATGCCTACCAACTGACCCGTCGCCTGCCCGAGTCGCTGTCGAGCACCAATCGCTGGCGGTACTGGCAAGCCCGTACGCTGGAATTGGCGCAGCCGCAGAACCCCGAGGCGCTGGCGCTCTACAAGCACCTGGCCCGTGAACGAGACTTCTATGGCTTCCTGGCCGCCGACCGTTCCCAGTCACCGTACTCGCTCGTCAACAAGCCGCTGGTGATGAGCCAGGCGCTGATCAACAAAGTGCGCAACACCCCTGGCGTGCGTCGGGCGCTGGAATTTCATGCCCGTGGGGACATCGTCGACGGGCGCCGCGAGTGGTATCACGTCAGCCGGCATTTCAGTCGGGACGAAATGGTTGCCCAGGCGAAACTGGCCTATGACCTGAAGTGGTATTTCCCGGCCATTCGCACCATCAGCCAGGCCAAGTACTGGGACGACCTGGACATCCGCTTCCCGATGGCCCATCGCGACACCCTGGTACGCGAAGCCAAGATCCGCGGCTTGCACCCAAGCTGGGCGTTCGCCATTACCCGCCAGGAAAGTGCGTTCATGGACGACGCCCGCTCCAGCGTCGGCGCCGCCGGCCTGATGCAACTGATGCCTGGCACCGCCAAGGAAACCGCACGCAAGTTCAGCATTCCCCTGGCCTCGCCACAGCAAGTGCTGAACCCGGACAAGAACATCCAGTTGGGCGCGGCCTACCTGAGCCAGGTTCACAGCCAGTTCAACGGCAACCGTGTCCTGGCCTCGGCGGCCTACAATGCCGGCCCCGGTCGCGTGCGCCAGTGGCTGCGCGGCGCCGACCACTTGAGCTTCGACGTCTGGGTCGAAAGCATTCCTTTCGACGAAACCCGCCAATACGTGCAGAACGTGTTGTCGTACTCGGTGATCTACGGCCAGAAGCTCAACTCGCCGCAACCGCTGGTGGACTGGCATGAGCGGTATTTCGATGATCAGTGAGGGTTAGCGGCAAGCGTTGAGCTTCAAGCGGCAAGCTGTTCCTCAAAAGCAAAAAAAGCCCGTATCGAAAGATACGGGCTTTTTTTGATCGGTTGTCTGGACCTTGCGGGAGCAGTTCTCAGTCAGCTGTCGACTCCAGCCCCACATTGAACTGCAACGCTGCCAGCCGCGCGTACAGCGCATTGCTGGCGACCAGCTCCTGGTGAGTGCCCACGGCAACCACCTTGCCCTGATCCATCACCGCGATCCGGTCAGCGTTTTTCACCGTGGCCAAGCGGTGGGCGATGACCAGGGTCGTGCGGTTTTTCATCAGGTTGGGCAGGGCTTGCTGGATCAGGTGTTCGCTTTGCGCATCGAGGGCACTGGTGGCTTCGTCCAGCAGCAGGATCGGCGCGTCCACCAGCAATGCCCGGGCGATGGCCAGGCGTTGGCGCTGGCCGCCGGACAGACCCTGGCCACCGTCGCCCAGGTGGGTCTGGTAGCCGCCGGGCATTTTTTCGATGAAGTCGTGGGCGTGGGCAATCTGCGCGGCCTCACGCACCTGCTCGGACGTTGCCCCAGGGTTGCCGTAGCGGATATTCTCTTCGACCGTGCCGAAAAACAGCGCCGGGTTCTGTGAGACCAGGGCGAAGTGGCGGCGCAGGTCCAGCGGATCGAGTCGAGTCAACGGCACGTCGTCGATCAGGATCTGCCCTTGCACCGGATCGTAGAAGCGCAGCAGCAGGTCATACACCGTTGACTTGCCCGCACCGGAAGGCCCGACCAGGGCCAGGGTCTCGCCGGCCTTGATGGTCAGGTCGAGACCGTCGACCGCATAACTGTCCGGCCGGGAGGGGTAGGAAAAACGCACGCCTTCGAGGCGCAGATCGCCTCGAACGCGCTCCGGCAACGTGACAAGGCCTGAAGCCGGTGGCTGGATGATGTTCTGCGAACGCAGTAACTCGGCAATGCGCTCGGCAGCACCCGCCGCCCGTTGCAGCTCCCCGATCACCTCGCTCAGCGTGCCGAAGGCACTGCCGACAATCAGGCTATAGAACACAAATGCCGCCAGCTCTCCGCCGGAAATCCGCCCGGCGATCACATCCATGCCGCCGACCCAGAGCATCACTCCCACCGCGCCCAGCACCAGCACGATCACCAGGGTAATCAGCCAGGCCCGTTGGGCGATGCGCTTGCGGGCGGTGTCGAAAGCCTGCTCCACCGTCACGGAGAATCGTTGTTCGTCCTGGACCTGGTGGTTGTAAGCCTGCACGGTCTTGATCTGGCCAAGGGTTTCGGAGACGTAGCTGCCGACGTCGGCAATGCGGTCCTGGCTCTGGCGCGACAAACTGCGCACCCGACGACCAAAGACCAGGATCGGCGCCAATACCAGCGGCAGGGCGATCACCACGATACTGGTCAACTTGGGATTGGTGATGAACAGCAGCACGATGCCGCCCACCACCATCAAGGCGTTGCGCAAAAACAACGACAGCGACGAACCGATCACCGATTGCAGCAAGGTCGTATCGGCGGTCAGCCGCGACTGGATTTCCGAACTACGGTTGTTTTCATAGAAACCGGGGTGCAAGTACACCAGATGGTTGAAGACCTGCCGCCGGATATCGGCCACCACCCGCTCGCCGATCCAGGACACCAGGTAAAAACGTGCAAACGTACCGATCGCCAGCCCCACCACCAGCACCATGAACAGGCCGATGGATTGATTGAGCAGGTGCGGTGAGCGGGTCATGAAGCCCTGGTCCACCAGCAAGCGGATGCCTTGGCCCATGGACAAGGTAATACCGGCAGTGACAATCAAGGCCAGCAAAGCGCCGGCGACCTGTTTACGGTAAGGGGCGATGAAGCCGCTGGCCAGGCGTATGGCACGGCGATGTCGGGAAGAAAGCATCAAGGGCATCCGATAATGCAGCAGGAAAAAGGCCGGCCAGCGACGCCAAAGCGTAGCGGAGCCAAGTTGAATCAGAATGAGTCAGGTTAAATATGACCACAACGACTAGAGGCTAGATGTTATCGGTCTAAAGTCTGGCTGGAAACGCAACTGTGTTTCTGATTGAGTGGAGGTGTCGCCATGAACCTACAAGGAGTGTCATGGCTCGGTCACCTGGCGACATTAAAGTAGGCACACAACCTGATGAGGAGACAGGCCATGTCCTTGCAACACAGCAGCGACGACAAGATTCAAGTAATCCGCACGCAACCGGACCAGTCTCTGGGCTGCTCGTTCATCGATGCCCAAGGGCGCGAAGTACCGATCACCGAAGACATGATCCAAAAAGCCTGCAGCGAGCTGGAAAAACGACTGGTCAAGCCTGCCGAACAAAAGTGATACAGCCCGTCTTCAATTGGACCCGACCTTGATGTCGGGTTTTTTATGCCTGAAAGAACAAGGCTGCCATTGATCTCTGGCTTGGCACTCACTTGTGGCGAGGGGATTTATCCCCGCTGGGCTGCGCAGCAGCCCCATTGGTTCAAACTGACACACCGCAATCTTCAGATTTCGGGGCCGCTTCGCGCCCCAGCGGGGATAAATCCCCTCGCCACAAAAAGACGGCGTCTAGACGAGGGTGGCACCCAGCGCCGTCACGATCTGTTGCAAGACCGCCGACTGCCCTTCGATACGCACCTTCAGGCTGTCGATTTCCCGCCGCGGCGGGTAGTGCTTGCGCAGGGCATCGAATGCGCTGCGTTGCTCGCTGACGGTGCCCACCAGGCTGCGGCGAAAGTTCGCGTCGTCGCCACGGGGGTCATACACGCTCCGGCATAACACCGCCAAGGCCCAAGCCGGGTCGGTTGCGGCGTCCAGGGTGATGCCACCCAGCCAAGGCCGAGGCAACAGGTCGCTGAGGCTGACTTCAACCGGCCGCTCCAGGAAAGCGCACAAGGCCTCGTAGATCTGCGCCGTGCCACGCTGGCGGCCATCGAGGCTGTAACCGGCAATGTGCGGTGTGGCAATCACGCACAGGTCGGCCAGGTCTACATCCACGGTCGGCTCCTGCTCCCAGACATCCAGCACCGCTTGCAAGTCCTCCCGCTCCAGCAGCACTTCGCGTAGCGCGGCGTTGTCGATCACCGGGCCGCGGGCCGCGTTGATCAGCCAGGTCCCGGGCTTGAGCTGGTTCAGACGCGCCTCGTCGAACAGGTGCCAGGTCGGTTGCTCACCGTCGCGGGTCAACGGTGTGTGCAGGCTGATCACATCGCACTGCTCGATGATCTGCTCCAGGCTCATATAGTCGCCCCCCTCGGCGGCCTGACGCGGCGGATCGCAGACCTTCACGGCCCAGCCCAACCCCTTGAGCACCTCGATCAACCGCCCGCCCACCTGGCCTGCGCCGACCACGCCGAAGGTGCGTTGCTCAAGTTGCGCACCTTCGATTTCTGCCAGGGTCATCAGGCTGCCCAGCACATAGTCCACCACGCCACGGGCATTGCAGCCCGGCGCGCTGGCCCAGCGAATACCGGCCTCGGCGAAATAATCCAGGTCCAGGTGATCGGTGCCGATGGTGCAGGTGCCGACGAAGCGCACCTTGCTGCCCTCCAGCAGAGCCCGATTGATCTGGCTGACCGAACGTACCAGCAGCACGTCGGCTTGCTCGACCATCGTCCGGTCGATCCCCCGACCCGGTACCCGGCGGATTTCGCCGAATCCTTGGAAAAATGCATCAAGCAGGGGGATGTTTTCGTCGGCGACGATCAGCATGGCAAAGCTCCTTTGGCGGGGTAGGCAGTGTAGGCGTTCCAGTAAGTCCGTGCATTCCTTCAGTGAATGCTGTTGTGGCGAGGGGATTTATCCCCGTTGGGTGCGCCAGCCCCCCCTATGATTATTGCGACTGCTGCGCAGTCGAACGGGGATAAATCCCCTCGCCACAACAGCATTCACAAGTTGAGCGAGCGATTACAAATCCACAACACAGGTTTTTTCCTGACCACTGCGTCAAGGCGTAGAATTCGCCGCCTTGCGCTTAACCTTTTCGGACGCTTTCCCTGTGAACCCTGTAATCGATACCCCCACCACCCTCTCCCGCCCGGCCCGTGTTCGCCTGGAACTCAGGACCTTGCTGGCCCTGGCCTTGCCGATCATGGTGGCGCAACTGGCAACCACCGCCATGGGCTTTGTCGATGCGGTGATGGCCGGTCGGGTTGGCCCGCGGGACCTGGCGGCCGTGGCCCTGGGCAATTCGATCTGGGTGCCGGTGTTCCTGTTGATGACCGGCACATTGCTGGCGACTACGCCGAAAGTTGCCCAGCGCTTCGGTGCCGGTACGTTCGCCGAGATCGGCCCGCTGGTGCGCCAGGCGCTGTGGCTGGCATTGGTGGTGGGGTTGATCGCCTCACTGGCGCTGTTCAGCGCCGAACCGATCCTGCACATCATGAATGTCGACCCTGAATTGATTGGCCCATGCATGGAATACCTGCGCGGCATCGGCACGGGCCTGCCAGCCGTGGCGCTGTATCACGTGCTGCGCTGCTTCAGCGACGGCCTGGGACGCACGCGGCCGGCGATGGTGCTGGGGCTGTGCGGGTTGGCGCTGAACATTCCGCTCAATTACATCTTCATCTACGGGCACTTGGGCGTGCCCGCCATGGGTGGGGTCGGTTGCGGCTGGGCCACGGCCATCGTGATGTGGGTCATGGCCCTGGGCATGGCCGGTTGGGCCCGCTGGGCACCGGCCTATCAGTCGAGCCGGTTGTTCAGCCGTTTCGACTGGCCGCAGTGGGCGGTCATCCAGCGCTTGCTGGGCATCGGCCTGCCGATTGGCATCGCGGTGTTTGCCGAGTCGAGTATTTTCGCGGTGATTGCCCTGCTGATCGGCAGCCTCGGCGCCACGGTGGTGGCCGGACACCAGATCGCACTGAACTTCAGTTCCCTGGTGTTCATGATCCCCTACTCCCTGGGCATGGCCGTCACGGTGCGGGTCGGCCAGGCCCTGGGCCGTCGTCAACCCCGCGAAGCGCGCTTCGCTGCTGGGGTGGGCATGGGCACGGCGCTGGCGTACGCCTGCCTGTCGGCGAGCCTGATGTTCGCATTGCGCGAGCCCATCGCCGCGATCTATACCGCCGACCCGGTGGTGATCGAGGTGGCGTCGATGCTGATCGTCTACGCGGCGCTGTTCCAGTTTTCCGATGCGATCCAGGTCACGGCGGCGGGCGCGTTGCGCGGCTTCCAGGACACCCGGGTGACGATGATCCTGACGCTGTTCGCCTATTGGGGTATCGGCCTGCCAGTGGGTTACGCCCTGGGCCTGACCGACTGGCTCGGTGTGGCCAGCGGCCCGAGTGGCTTGTGGCAAGGCTTGATCGTGGGCTTGAGCTGCGCGGCGCTGATGCTGTCGATCCGTCTGGCCCGCAGCGCGCGCAAGCAGATCCGCATCAGCCGCTCGACGGCTTAAGCAAGCTTCTTGCGGATCCAGTAGAGGTAGGTGCCTGCCTCTTCCTGCTGGGCCACCAGTTCGTGGTCCAGGAACACGCAAAACTTGGGGATGTCGCGGCGGGTCGACGGGTCGGTGGCGATGACTTTCAGCAGGCCACCGGGGGCCAGGTCGCGGATGTGCTGGTGCAGCATCATCACCGGTTCCGGGCAATTGAGGCCGGTGGCATCCAGCGTGCCGTCGACCGGCGTATCGTTCATTTCACTCATGCTCTACTCCTGAAACTGGCCGGCATTGTCGCGCAATGTCGGCGCCCGGTCACCCCCGACGCTGATCGTTCCCATGCTCTGCGTGGGAATGCAGCTCGGGACGCTCTGCGTCCCAAAGGCCGAACGCGGAGCGTCCGAAGAGGCATTCCCACGCAGAGCGTGGGAACGATCCGCTCAAAAGCCCTTCAAGACATCAACGGGACTTCGGCTTCTTCGTGTCCAACCGCCGCAAATGGCAGGTCACTTCCTCACGGTCGTGGTACAGCTGCTTGCAACCGATCTCGACCTTGATGCCCCGCGCCTTGAAACCGTCGGCGATGCGTTCAAGCAGGCGCTTGACCTCGGCGTACCGTTGCTTCATTGGCAGCTTGAGATTGACCACCGCCTCGCGACAATGGCCCTCGCCGATCCATTCTTCCAGCATCGCCGCGTTACGCGCGGGCTTCTCGACGATGTCACAGACCATCCAGTCCACCGGTTGCTTGGGTTTGAACGTGAAGCCGTCTGCCATCAAATGCTGCACCAAGCCGGTGTCCATCAGGCTTTCGGCCATCGGTCCGTTGTCGATGGCCGTCACCAGCATGCCACGGTTGACCAGTTGCCAGGTCCAGCCGCCCGGCGCGGCGCCGAGGTCCACGCCGGTCATGTCACTGTGCAGGCGCTCGTCCCACTGGTCCCGGGGAATGAAATGGTGCCAGGCTTCTTCAAGCTTGAGTGTGGAGCGGCTCGGTGCTTCCCGGGGAAACTTCAGGCGCGGGATACCCATCGGCCACATCGCCGAATTATCCGCATCCGCCAGGCCAAGAAAAACTTCACGGCCACTCTTGAATGTCAGCAGCAGGCGCGGCTTGCGCGGATCGTCCACCAGCTTGCCGGCCCCACTCAACGCCTTGCGCAGCGGCCCCTCGAACTTCTTGCAGAAGTTCGACAGTTCCTTGCCGTCATTGGTATCGACCACCTCCAGCCACAGGCTGCCGCAGGTCGGGAAAGCGGTCATATGGGCCAGGATGACGCTGATGCGGTCGGTTTCCGGCAACTCAATGAACGTGCCCCGCGCCCACTGGCGCGGAAAAATCAGCTCGGCAAAACGCTGCCCGCGCATCAGCCGCTCGGCGCCGTCCTCTTCAGTACAGACAAATTCAGCGCAGGCACTGGCCGGTTTGGCCTTGGCGTAGCCGGCAACGTTGAGTCGGGCCGCGTGTTCGGCGATCTCGGAACAGACCTCGCCTTCGAAGCCCGGCCGGCAGTGCATGAAAAGCGTGTTCATTGAAACTCCGTAGCAAAGCCTGTCACGAAAACCGCCGCATGATAGCGGAGTTCGGAACCGCGAACCTGCCCATAGAGTCCAGTGATTAGTCATACGCTCAAAACAGGGCTAGGTTAAAGGCTCTGTCCGTTCCGTCAGTCCGTAGCCGTGCGGACTTAAAGGAGTGATTGCAATGCCGTCCCTCGATAGCCTGAAAACCCTTAAAACACTGCAAGTCGACGCCAGGACCTACCACTACTTCAGCCTGCCGGAGGCCGCCCGAAGCCTCGGCGACCTGGACAAGCTGCCCATGTCGCTGAAAGTGCTGCTGGAAAACCTGCTGCGTTGGGAAGATGAAAAAACCGTCACCAGCACCGACCTCAAGGCCTTGGCCGGTTGGCTGAAAGAGCGCCGATCCGACCGAGAGATCCAATACCGCCCGGCACGGGTGTTGATGCAGGACTTCACCGGCGTCCCCGCCGTGGTCGACCTAGCCGCCATGCGCGCCGCCGTGGAGAAGGCCGGCGGTGATCCCCAGCGGATCAACCCGCTGTCACCGGTGGACCTGGTGATCGACCACTCGGTAATGGTGGACAGGTTCGCCAGCAGCCAGGCGTTCGAGCAGAACGTCGACATCGAAATGCAACGCAACGGCGAACGCTACGCCTTCCTGCGTTGGGGCCAGAGCGCCTTCGACAACTTCAGCGTGGTGCCGCCGGGCACTGGCATCTGCCATCAGGTCAACCTCGAATACCTGGGCCGCACCGTGTGGACCAAAGAGGAAGACGGTCGCACCTACGCGTTCCCGGACACCCTGGTGGGCACCGACTCCCACACCACCATGATCAATGGCCTTGGCGTGCTGGGCTGGGGCGTCGGTGGGATCGAGGCGGAAGCCGCCATGCTCGGCCAACCGGTGTCGATGCTGATTCCCGAGGTCATCGGCTTCAAACTCATCGGCAAGCTGCACGAAGGCATCACCGCCACCGACCTGGTGCTGACCGTCACGCAGATGCTGCGCAAGAAAGGCGTGGTGGGCAAGTTCGTCGAGTTCTATGGTGATGGCCTTGCCGACTTGCCACTGGCCGACCGCGCCACCATCGCTAACATGGCGCCGGAATACGGCGCCACCTGCGGTTTCTTCCCGGTGGACGATGTGACCCTGGACTACTTGCGCCTGTCGGGACGTCCAGCGGAAACGGTGAAATTGGTGGAGGCCTATTGCAAGGCCCAGGGCCTGTGGCGCTTGCCCGGCCAGGAACCGGTGTTCACCGACACCCTGGAGCTGGACATGGGCAGCGTCGAGGCCAGCCTCGCCGGACCGAAACGCCCGCAGGACCGGGTTTCGCTGCCGAATGTCGGCCAGGCTTTCAGCGACTTCCTGGGGTTGCAGGTCAAACCCACCAGTAAAGAAGAAGGTCGCCTGGAAAGTGAAGGTGGCGGTGGCGTCGCGGTGGGCAATGCCGACCAGGTGGGCGAAGCCGAATACGAATTCGAAGGCCACACCCATCGCCTGAAAAATGGCGCGGTGGTGATTGCCGCCATTACTTCGTGCACCAACACCTCCAACCCCAGCGTGATGATGGCCGCCGGGCTGCTGGCGAAAAAAGCCGTGGAGAAAGGCCTGACCCGCAAGCCTTGGGTCAAGAGCTCCCTGGCCCCGGGCTCCAAGGTGGTCACCGACTACTACAAGGCGGCCGGCCTGACCGAGTACCTGGATAAACTCGGTTTCGACTTGGTGGGCTATGGTTGCACCACCTGCATCGGCAACTCCGGACCGTTGCCGGAGCCCATCGAAAAAGCCATCCAGAAAGCCGACCTGACGGTGGCTTCGGTATTGTCGGGCAACCGCAACTTCGAAGGCCGGGTGCACCCACTGGTGAAGACCAACTGGCTGGCTTCGCCGCCGCTGGTGGTCGCCTATGCCCTGGCCGGCACCGTGCGCATCGACATCAGCAGCGAGCCGCTGGGCAACGACCGGGACGGCAAGCCGGTGTACCTGCGGGATGTCTGGCCCAGCAGCCAGGAAGTGGCCGCCGCCGTCGCCCAGGTCAACACCAGCATGTTCCACAAGGAATACGCCGCCGTATTTGCCGGTGACGAGCAATGGCAAGCCATCGAAGTGCCGCAGGCGGCGACTTACGTCTGGCAGGACGACTCGACCTACATCCAGCATCCGCCGTTCTTCGACGCCATCGACGGGCCGCCACCGGCCGTCAAGAACGTCGAAGGCGCCCGGATCCTGGCGCTGCTGGGAGACTCGGTCACCACCGACCACATTTCCCCGGCCGGCAACATCAAGGCGGACAGTCCGGCCGGTCGCTACCTGCGCGAACAAGGCGTGGAGCCGCGAGACTTCAACTCCTACGGTTCCAGGCGTGGCAACCACCAGGTGATGATGCGCGGCACCTTCGCCAATATCCGCATTCGCAACGAAATGCTCGACGGCGAAGAAGGCGGCAACACGATCTACATTCCCAGTGGCGAACGAATGCCGATCTACGATGCCGCCATGCTGTATCAGGCTGCGGGAACGCCGCTGGTGGTGATCGCGGGCCAGGAATACGGCACCGGCTCCAGTCGGGACTGGGCGGCCAAGGGCACCAACCTGCTGGGGGTCAAGGCGGTGATCGCCGAAAGCTTCGAGCGCATCCATCGCTCCAACCTCGTGGGCATGGGCGTGCTGCCGTTGCAGTTCAAGCTCGACCAGAACCGCAAGAGCCTGAACCTCACGGGCAAGGAAACCCTGGACATCCTCGGGCTCAATGACGTCGAACTGACGCCGCGCATGAACCTGCCCTTGGTCATTACCCGCGAGGACGGCAGCCAGGAGCGAATCGAAGTGTTGTGCCGGATCGATACCTTGAATGAAGTGGAATATTTCAAGGCCGGCGGAATCCTTCATTATGTATTGCGGCAATTGATTGCCGGCTAGAAAGACCCGTCTCTTGCAGCGAAGGCGGGTCAGTAAAAAATAAGCCCCCCTGTGGAAGCAAACTTGCTCGCGATAGCGGTAGAACAGCCAACATCGATGTTGACTGACAAGCCCCTATCGCGAGCAAGCTCGCTCCACAGGTCCTGTGGCTTACTGACCGTTATTGGCGTTTTAACAAGCAGCGTTTTTGCACGAGCCTGCCTATAATCCCGTCGGCACTCACGGAACAGAGTCAGCCAACGGCTTGCCCCTCCTACGCATGAACCTGCATGGATACAAAACGTGCTCTTTGCGCGACATGGCAGCGTCATAGACGCGGCGGCCACTTTCGCCCAAAGCTCTACCGTCTAAAAGGATGTTATATGCCCGCTTTACCCTGGCCCTACCTGGCCATGCTCGCCATCGGCTATGGCTTGGCCCTGGCCTACGGCCAGTTGGCCTGGACCGCCCTCATCTCAGTCGCGCTATTGCTGTTCGCCGGGTATGCCGTTCGCCAGCAACCCATGCCAATCGGCCGGTTTCTCGGCCACATTCTATTTGTGGTAATGGCCCTGGCGTTGGCCTTGCATTGGATGCCCGGCTTCTTCAACGGGCGGGCGATCCCGGCGCAACGCTTGACCGACGACGCCGCGCCATTTGCCATGTACCTGAACCAGGACAAGCCCCTGATCGGATTCTGGCTGCTGCTGGCCTGCCCCTGGATCGTCGGCCAGCGGTCATTTCGCCTGTCGGTCTATGCCACGACCCTGGGGCTGGCGCTGAGCGCGGTGCTGGCCCTCGGCGGGGCGATGCTGCTGGGCATGATCCACTGGGCACCAAAATGGCCAGAGCACGCCTGGTTGTGGGTGCTCAATAATCTTTTATTGGTGACGCTTGTGGAGGAAGCCCTGTTTCGTGGCTACATTCAGGGAGGCTTGAGCCGACGCTTCAAACACCTGGGTTACGGCGACAATCTGGCGCTGCTCCTGACCTCGCTGCTGTTCGGCCTGGTACACGCTGGCGCAGGTTGGCAATGGGTGCTGTTGTCGGGCCTGGCGGGGGTCGGCTACGGCCTGGCGTATCGTGTTGGCGGCCTGGGCGCGGCGATTGCTACACATTTCCTCCTCAATCTGCTTCATTTCGCCCTATTTACCTACCCAATGCTGGCGTGATAGCGACAGGCAAAAATAACTTCAATTAAAACCTGACACCGCCGACAACCTTTCAAAGCCTTGCGGATCAACACACATGCGTAACAACCAACCCGTCACACAACGCGAAAGGACCTTCCCGGCCCAGCAACGATTGATTTCGACCACCGACGCCAAGGGCGTAATCACCTACTGCAACGACGCGTTCGTTGACATCAGCGGGTATTCGAAAGAAGAACTGATTCGTTCACCGCACAATCTCGTGCGCCATCCCGACGTCCCATCCGCAGTGTTCGCACACATGTGGGGTACGCTGAAACAAGGCTTGCCATGGATGGGCATCGTCAAGAACCGCAGCAAGAACGGCGACCATTACTGGGTCAATGCCTATGTCACGCCCGTGTTCGAGGGCAATCAAGTGGTCGGCTACGAATCGGTGCGGGTCAAGCCCTCCGCCGAACAGATCGCTCGGGCCGAAGCGCTTTATCAACGCATCAACCAAGGCAAGTCCGCGGTTCCGGGCAGCGACAAATGGGTGCCCATGCTGCAGGACTGGCTACCGTTTATCCTGGTCAGCCAGTTGAGTTTCGTCGTCGGCGCGTTCCTGAATTCCTCCTGGGGTTTTGCCCTGGCGGCCGTGCTGTCGGTGCCCTTGGGGCTGATGGGCCTGCAATGGCAGCAACGCGGGATCAAGCGCCTGCTGCGCCTGGCCGAGCAAACCACGTCCGACCCGCTGATCGCCCGGATGTACACCGACAGCCGCGGCGTCCAGGCACGCCTGGAGATGTCGATCCTCAGCCAGGAAGCACGCCTGAAAACCTGCCTGACCCGCCTGCAGGACACCGCAGAGCACCTTAACGACCAGGCTCGCCAGTCCAATACCCTGGCCCATAACAGTTCCAGCGGCCTGGAGCGCCAGCGGGTGGAAACCGAACAGGTCGCCACGGCCGTCAACCAGATGGCGGCAACCACCCAGGAAGTCGCCAGCCACGTGCAGCGCACCGCCGATGCCACCCAGGAAGCCAACCGCCTGACCAGCCGCGGCCGCGACATCGCCGGGGAAACCCGCGAAGCCATCGAGCGGCTGTCGGTGGTGGTCGGTGAGACCGGCCACACCGTGACTCAGTTAGCCAAGGACAGCGACGAGATCGGCGGCGTGGTGGACGTGATCAAAGGTATCGCCGACCAGACCAACCTGCTGGCCCTCAACGCCGCCATCGAAGCGGCCCGTGCCGGGGAGATGGGCCGTGGCTTTGCCGTGGTGGCTGACGAAGTGCGACAACTGGCACAACGCACCAGCGAGTCCACCGGGCAGATCCACGCCCTGATCGCCAAACTCCAGCAGACCGCCACCAACGCCGTGCAGACCATGGACGCTGGCCATCGCCAGGCCGAAGAAGGCGTGGCACGGGTCATGGAAGCGGACGAGGCTCTGGTGGGGATCAGCGAAGCGGTGGCCCACATCACCGACATGACCACCCAGATCGCCGCCGCCACCGAGGAGCAAAGCTCAGTGGCCGAGGAGATCAGCCGCAACATCAGCAATATCTCGGAACTGGCCGACCAAACCTCCGGCCAGGCTCAGAGCTCGGCGCTGCTGAGCGAAGAGCTGACCCGCACGGCCAATACGCAGTATTCGTTGGTGGAGCGGTTTAACCGCTGACTTCAATTGGCAAACGAAAACCCGGACAGCGAAAGCTTCCGGGTTTTTTATTGGTGCGCCAGGCATGGCGCGTTGCGCGCAAGCGCAACCAGCTTGGCTGTGGTGGCCACGCTGGTGACTTGGAGGTGCAAGTCCTCTACACACCCGGCAAGGGGAAGTGTTAGCCAGAGGCAAGGGTGTCGCGGGCGACTGCGAATCTGAAGGAAGCCCGAGGCAAAATGCTGGCCTGACGAACAGGAAGCGGATTAGGCGGCACAGCGGGGTAAGAAGGCCAATATCTTCAAAGCCCGATACTTGCACGGAACGCTGTGACGTAGATCCGACAGGCATAAGCAGGAAGGTCGCGCGAATTACCCTGGGAGATCTGTTTAGCCTGCCA